>CAZQBL010000013.1:0-82040 GCA_964592105.1 uncultured Gammaproteobacteria bacterium
TGTTTTTCACGCTGTCACCTCCCTTCTCTTCTACGGTGATAAACTATTACCAATAATTGCTTATTATATTATATCTTTTCTCCGATTTCCTGGCAAATACGGATTAGGGTGTTGGAATAACCCCATTCATTGTCATACCAAGCCACTACTTTTAACAGATCACCATCAATAACCTTGGTTAAACTCAAATCAACAATCGTGGCATGGGGATTGCCGATAAAATCAGATGAAACCAGCTGTTCGTTAGTGACGGCCAGGACTCCATGAAAACGCGGTTCTTTCGCAGCTTTAATGAAGGACTCATTGATCGCCTCAGCCGTTACATTTTTTTTCATGACCGCCGTAATATCCGAAAGTGAAACAACCGCAGTTGGCACTCGGATAGATAACCCGTCAAACAACCCTTTCAGCTCAGGAATGGTTTCGGTAGTGGCTACGGCCGCACCGGTGGTGGTAGGGACGATATTCTGGGCAGCCGCCCGGGCTCGGCGTAAATCCTTGTGCGGCCCGTCTACCAAGTTTTGATCGGCAGTATAAGAATGTATCGTGGTCATAGTTGCTTTCTTGATGCCGAACCGACTGTGCAGAACGGCCACCACCGGAGAAATACAGTTGGTGGTACAGGAAGCATTGGAAATAATTTTCTGATCTGAAAGTTTATTATCATTAACGCCTACGACAAAAGTATCGACTCCGCTGCCTTTGGCCGGCGCGGAGATTACCACTCGTTTAGCCCCAGCTTTTAAATGGGCGGCTGCCAATTCTTTTTCCACGAAACGACCGGTGGATTCAATAACCACATCTACCCCGAACTCTTTCCAAGGAAGTTTGGCCGGGTCTTTTTCAGCCAGAACCCGGTACTTCTGGCCATCGACAATTATATATTGATCGTCATAAGTCACCTCATGGTCATAGGTGTTATAGACCGTATCGTATTTCAAAAGATGCGCCAGAGTTTTGGTATCGGTCAAATCGTTTAAAGCGACTACCTCCAGTGCCTTATTGGCCAGGGCGATTTTAAATGCCGCTCGCCCGATGCGGCCGAATCCATTTATGGCTATTTTGGTTGGCATAGTTTAAACAAATAAAAATATTAAATTATTTAAATTTTATTGGCGCTACCAAAAATCTCTAGTTTTTCCTTGACCACTGCCTTAAGGGCGCTGATTGAGGGTTTTAGTACTTCTCTTGGGTCGAAAACTGAAGAATCGCGGCCAAGCGTATCTCGTAGTACGGTGGTAAACACCAAACGCAAATCTGTATCGATATTTATTATCCGAATACCGTGTTTAATCGCTTCTTTTATTTCACTTGAGGCCAACCCCGAAGCGCCATGCAAAACCAAAGGTGTCTTAGGGATTCTTTTATGAATCATCTCCAAACGCTCAAAATCAAGCCCAGGATTGCCTTTCTGCATTTTCAAGATGCCGTGTACATTACCCACAGCTACGGCCAAGGTATCCACTGAAGTTTTGGCCACAAATTCCTCGGCGTCCTCAGGATCGGTCATCATTTTTTTACGTTCCTCGGGCGTCACTTCTTCAAGCCCTTTGACTACGCCGAGTTCTCCCTGAACCAAAACCTCCTTTTTATGAGCATAGTCAACAGCCTGCTTGGTCAAAATGATATTTTCCGTCAAAGGCATGTCCGAGGCATCCATCATAATGGAAGAAAAACCCTGCCGGATACACTCGGCCACCGAGCGAAAACTCTTACCGTGGTCCAGATGCAAAGCAATAGGAATGTCCCCAGCCTCGTCTCGAGAAATTACTTCGACAATAGCGGTAATGGCTTTTAAGCCGGCGTACTGTATGCTTGTCTCCGAAACTTGGATGATGACCGGCGATTTCGCTTGCATGGCTCCGCGCACCACACCTAAGGTGGTTTCTAAATTTTCTACATTAAAAGCGCCCAGGGCATATTTTTTTGTTTGAGCGTCTTTTAGTAATTTTTTCAGGTGAACTAGCATAAATTATTTGATAAAAGCCTTAATTATTTTTACGAATGAATCAGCTTCTTGGCTAGCACCACCCACCAAAACGCCGTTTATGTCATCCATGGCCGCAAATCCTTGAACATTCTCTGGTGTGACCGAACCGCCATAAATCACCGTCATGGCTTCGGCCACATGCTCACCGACAAGCTCAGCCACCACGCGTTTGATAAATTTGTGCACGACCTGCGCCGCTTCTGGGCTGTCGGCAACTCCGGCCACGTTTTCCGGACTGGTACTGATGGCCCAGACCGGCTCGTAGGCAATTATGACTTTCTTTATCTGAAAACTGTTAAGCCCGTCCAAACAGGCGCGGAGCGAAGACTCTATCACTTTTTTTGTTAAACCGTCTTCTTTTTCCTGATAATTTTCACCCAAGCATAGAACTGGAAACAAATTATTCTTCAGAGCCAGTTTTATTTTACTGTTAACCAGTTTATCATTTTCACCAAAATAACGGCGTCGCTCTGAATGTCCTAAAATTACGTAGCGGCAGCCGGTTTCCGCCAGCTGACGGGCAGCCACTTCGCCGGTATAAGCCCCCTTTTCTTCACTAAAAATATTTTGCGCCCCCAGAGCCAATGCTTTATCACCGATCATGGCTTTTACTTTCTCCAGATAGACATAGGTCGGGCAGACAACCACACGACACTGCTCCAAAGCTGAATTATCAAGGGAAAAACGCGAAAAAAATCGTTCAATACCCATACGGTCAAGGTTCATTTTCCAATTGGCTATAAGGCACGGTTTTATCATATTGCTTACTCTTAATAATAGCGCATTTCCGCTAATTTGTTTACTCCATTTACAGCCAGATCCAATTCTTTTCCGCCCAAGTTATCAGGGCCCTGGCCTCATCAAACCTTTGCTGGCTGCTCGTGCTTTTGAATAAAACGACCAAAAGTTGGTGCCCATGCCTTTCCGCTTGGGCCACGAAAGTATAGCCAGCCTCGTCTAAATAGCCGGTTTTGGCGCCAATTAGATTCAGGTCGCTATCAAAAAGAAGCTGGTCGGTATTTTTTATCCGGTGCGGTTTTTTTGTGTTGATGGTGGTAAAACTGTAAACCTCGGTATTCAAAGCACGTCTAATAATATCGTTACGGAAAGCGTGGCTGGCCAATCGACTGTAATCGGACACGGTCGAGGTGTTTTGGGGATCAAGACCCGTAACTTCGTGAAAAACCGTGTGAGATAAACCAAGTTGCTCGGCTTTTTTATTCATCCGCACCACAAACTCTTCGGTAGTCAAACCAGTAGAACGGACCAGAGCTTTTGTGGCGTTATTGGCCGAACCTACCAGACTGGCATAAAAAAGATCACCCACGGTCAATGTTTCACCGGTGTTCACGTACAGACGGCTACCTTCTGGATCGGCGCTGTCCTCGTCGGTTATGGTTATTTCCTTAGTAAAATCCGGTCGGGTATCCAAAAAAACTAGAGCCGTGGTAAGTTTGGTCAAGCTGGCGATTGGCAAAATAACATCGGGCTCTCTTTGCCATAAACATTGCCCGCTCATAGCGTCAATTAAAATGCCGGATGGCGCGGTAATCAGAGTGGCAGGTTTAACGAAAAAAGACCGCTGGACAGGCCCCAACAATCTGGAAATGTGAAATTTCGGCTGAAAGGATGTATCGGTCAGTTGCTCGACCAACTGGTATTGGAGCGCCGGAGTCGACGAAAAAATGGTGGCCGAATAATCAAGTCGTAATAAATTCAACAAAGTGGCCAAAAGAAAAACGACCATAAAACTTTTTATCATTCTTCAAGACTGTCTTTTTGGGTATTTTCAGGAGAAGAGGCGGGCTCGGCAGCGGCTTTCATTTTTTGTTCAAGAAATTTTTTTAAATTTTCGTCGCTGTTGAGCTTATGGTACTCGGGCAGCTCTTCTACTTTGTTAAGCCCTAAATACCGGAGGAAATCAAAAGTAATAGTGTAGACCGTGGCCATCTTATCCTTATCTTCAACCTGATCTATCAAACCCTTAATTAACAGATTACGGATGATTAAACTGCAATTAACCCCGCGAATCTGCTCTAACTCCGCTTTGGTAATCGGCCCGCGGTAAGCGATGATGGTCAGGGTTTCCAGCGAAGGTTTAGTTAACTCACCGGTTTGCTCAGCTTTGACAAAATCTTTGACCAAGTCGGTATTACCCGGATCAGTGGCCATTTGATAGGAAGCACCAACTTTCTGGATACGAACGCCCCGTTCACCAACATTATAATCCTGCATCAATTCTTCAGCGGCGGTTGCAACTTCATTTTTATCTTTTTTTAATATCTCAGACAGCTTGTTGACTGACATCGGTCGACCAGAAATAAAGAGAAGACTTTCGATTTGTAGTTTTGTTTTCATAATCACAGATGTTATTGAGTCACTAATTATTTTAGCCAAGTAATAAATCCATAAGATAATGGCAGTGACTTATACGTTTGTCTTAAAGGCAACTAATGGTTATCCATTTTGGTCATTACGAGTCCAGCCACAGGCGGGACAAGAGATTTTTACTGTGCTAGTTTCATGTATTATATAATTATTATATAATGATTTTCACTACGCTCAGAATGACAAACGCGAAAGTCCTATATAGTTATTCAAATTAAATATTACATTCGTTCCTCCGCAACATCTACATTCTCCGTATCAATCTTTTGAATAGAAATATCGTCAAATACATTTTCCTGCACCACGGCCACGATTCGCTGCTTGACCAGCTCCAAGACAGCCAGAAAAGTAATAATAATGTCGGTTTTATTCTTCGACGACTTTAAAAGTTCCCTAAAACTAATGTTTACTTTGTCGCTGATCATCTGCTGAATGTTGGCAATCCGCTCACGGATTGAAACGGTCTTGATCATTACTTCCCTGGGAATACTCACCCACGATTCTAATTCCTGCAAGACGCTAACGAATAAATCGCGCAATTTTTCCGTGGTAATAGTTTTGGGCGGATTAAAAACACGATCAATTTTTACCACCATCCTGTCGCGCGGATACAGAAAATGCTTTTTTAAAATCATCTTATTCAACACTTTTGACGCTTCGTAGAATTCCCTATACATGCGCAATTGGCGCTCCAGATCGGTCCCTTCCTCCTCTTCAAGCCCCAGTTGTGGCAGTAATGTCCGCGACTTAATCAATAATAACTTGGCGGCTACCACCAAAAAATCAGCTAGTTCTTCCGTAGAAATATCGGCCGTGGTATTCAGATACTGTAGATATTGATCAGTCACATGAGCTAAAGATACCTGCGTAATATCCAAGGATTCCTCCTCAATCAGCTGAAGGAGTAAATCCAGTGGACCCTCAAACTTCTCAAGTTTTATCTTATAAACCATGCGCCGAGATCTTTAAAATTATGTTTTTATGAATAAATTAATGCTGGGAGTTAAGTTTTTGGTGTTAGAAGTTGGATTGCGAAATTAAAAGCTAGAAATTAGATAATCATCCAGCGTCTAACCACTAATTTACCTTCTAACTTCCCCGCCCGCCATTGCTCCGCAAAGCAAAGTGGAAAGGCAATAACTAACACCAAGCTTCCAATCTCTTTAATTATTATTATGATTTGCGGACAAAAACTAATGGTATGATTACTTCTTCTTGCCCAAATCACCAGACTGCGGATCCTCCACTTTTATATAATCTTTGACCTTCATCCGTAAACTTTCAGTGAAACTGCCGGCGGAAAAAATCATTTCTTTCGCCTTCAACAATGTCTTGTCTATCAGCGTCTCGGCCTTATGAATAGTACCGAATGGAGTCATGGCGCCAGGTTTAACATTGTATTTTGTTTTCATGTCTTTTTCTTTGGCGATATCCACTTTTTTGGCTTTGAGCATTTTTTTCAGCTTACCAAAATCCAGCTTATAATGCGCCGGGATGGTTACCAGGTAATATTTCTTATCGGCTTTAACCAGTATGGTCTTGGCAATTTCCTGTAATTTCCTTTTTGTGGTCTGCGCCAAATCATAGGCAGTATAAACGGTCTTGTGTTTCAGTATTTCATATTTGATTTTGTTTTTGTCGAGATGACGGAGTAACTTTTTTGCAATAGCCATACATTTATATAGTTAATAATAAATTATTCACTGACGCGTTTGTTTCTGAAATAACTTCAGAATGACAGATAAAAAGAATGGTGCGTTATTATATGCGACAAACGCGCGCTATTTACTTTTTGTCTTTCTTAATCAGAAACGGCAATTTCTGTTGTTCCCCCATTAATTTCCTGGCTTGCTGTCTGCCTTTATCGGTTAAACTCACTTCATCAATAAACCATTTTTCAGGAGTTCTCCGGCCGTACCCGATCATAAAACCTTTATCAATCAACCGCTCAAAACTCTTAGTTAAAATCCCCTGTTGATCACTTTTCTTCGGCGGACTTTTCTGCTTGTCATAAAACCGCAACAATTGGTTACGCTTAATTTTACCTTTTAAACCAAGCAAGTTGATGAGAATATATTTTTGGAGAGAAGAAAGATGCATATATTTTAAATCCAAAACTCGTAACAATATCTAATCTTCAAAATTACAATGATAAAACAGGAAGGAGTACAAAAAGCGAGAATATTTCCTTATTTTTAGCATTTAGTCATTTGAATTTGTTTAGTACTTCGAAATTCTAATTTCAAATTTTTTAATTTTTGTCTATTTTAATGTGCAAGTCCTTCAATTGTTGCTCGGACACAATATCCGGCGCGCCGGTCATCGGGTCACGGTTATCACTGGTTTTAGGAAAAGCCACAACTTCACGGACATTGGGCGCATTTAACAAAACCATCAATAAACGATCAATCCCCGGCGCAATTCCTCCATGCGGCGGTACGCCATACTCAAAAGCAGTTAATAAGTGTCCGAACTGTTGATGCGCATCTTCTTTGGAAATACCTACGAGCTCAAAAATTTTCTCCTGCACTTTCGGGTCAGTAATCCGCAAACTGCCGCCGCCGACCTCATAACCGTTCAAAACTAAATCATGCTGCCAAGAACGGGCTTTGTGTGGCTCATATTCTAGTAGCGGCAAATCAGCATCTTTAGGACGGGTAAACATGTGGTGAGCCGGTGCTAAATGCCCATTCTCCATTTCCGACTCAAATAGCGGCCAGTCAACCACAAAACAAAAGGCGAGCTCATTCGAATCATTCTTATTCTTCCGTAAATCAGGCTTATCGGTTTTGTATTTCTCCATAGCCTCTTGATAAGTAATGCGAGGCCACGGCGAATAAGTAAACTTTTTCTCCGGAAAAAATTCTGAAATAATCTTAGTGAACATGCGCTCAATCAAAGTCAAAATGTCATCCTGCGACATGAAGGACATTTCCATATCCAGTTGATAGAATTGGTCGGGTGAGCGGTCACTTCTGGCATCCTCATCACGGAAACATGGCGCGATCTGGAAATATTTTTCAAAACCCGCCACCATCAGGAGTTGCTTGTATTGCTGGGGCGACTGTGGCAGGGCGTAAAACTTGCCCGGATAGATCCGTGACGGCACTAAATAATCCCGTGCGCCCTCTGGTGTTGATTTGGCCAATATCGGCGTTTCTATTTCAATGAATCCTTCTTGGTGTAAAAAATCACGAATAGCTTTGATAAAGTTTGAACGGATAATAATTATTTTTTGGTTTTTCTCCCGGCGAAGATCTAGATACCGGTATTTATAACGCAACTCCTCCGATTCATTTTCTTTTTCTGTAGACACGATCTCAAACGGCGGAGTTTTTGATTCTGCCAATATGTACAATTCCATCGCCTGGATTTCAACAGTGCCGGTCGGTATTTCTTTGTTTACCAGTTTTAGCGGCCGCTCATTCACCAGGCCGATAATTTCCACCACAAATTCCGGGCGCAATGTTTTAGCTTTCTCTAATAATGCCACTTTATCCGACAAGAAAACAACCTGAACGAGTCCAGAAATATCTCGCAAATCAATAAAAACCATTTTACCCAAGCGCCTGGTAGTCTGCACCCAACCAGCAAGCCGGACATGCTTACCAACATTCTTTACTGTTTTTGCCACTAATATCCTTTTCATTATAAAATCTATTATATATTATAAATTACTCTGTTAGTATCGGATTAGTATTGGAACTGGCATTTATCTTTTCCTACGGCAACGTACACGACACCTGGCACACCGCAAGCAGTGATCCGCACGGGCTGTCACACTCATCAAATGTGCCGCCTCTTGCCTGGCAATCTCGCTGAGCAACTGCCGCCTTGTCGGCCTCAACATTATAGACAATAACATTACCGCAAGTTTTTTTAATCGGTACACCGTCATCTTCAACGATGATCCTTGAAGCGCATGATTGCGTGCATTCTTTCAGAGTAGCGTACGGTTTGGTACAACCATTGCCGTCAAAAATGCAACTATCTGTATTTTTGTCATAATAATAGCCGGGCACATATAAAGTAGTGCATATTTCCGGTAATTTAAACTCAGGACATTTATTATTGGAATTAACGTTATTGTTGGTTATTGCTTGATTGGTGTTTGTGTCTTTTTCGCTCTCAATTTTGTAATATAGACCCGCCCCCGCCAGAGTTACGGCGAGAACACTGATGACAAGGACCAAGGTAATAAAAATAAAACCTCTCGTCTTGTTCATGCTATTGAATAAATTTAAAAGTGGATAAAATCGGGGCGGTGTTATTATCCAGCGGAGCTTCAAAAAAATAGTTATTTCCCATAAAAACTAAGTGGTCTTGGAGGGGGTTACCCGGGTTGACTCTGTAGGCCACGGCCTCTATCTTGCCAATTTTTCTGGAAAATGACTGGTAAATTGAGGGATTAATGCCAGTCAGTCGTTTATAGGCTGTCGCGATTGAATCATCGGCCTGATAGGAAAAAATTCGCAGCCAGAAAATTTCCTGACCCTGGCGCGACAAACCGAAAATATGGCCGGCATTATTTCCATAAATAATTTCATCCTCGAAAATTTTATAATCAGCCGGGTACTGGATAGAAAACCCGAAAGTAACATTTTGATACTTCAGCCAGCCGTTGGTCTGAACACTGATTGGTAGTTTGACCGCCCTGCGATCGAAAGGCGCTACCACAGCAATATATTCAGTGGGCAGGGGGTTTTCGATCCAGAAAAAATACAAAAAGTAAAAAACAAAAAATACCATTACCGCTTCTATCAAAATTATAGAAACTCCCCAAAAAGTGCTGATACCTTGCTGATTTCTCGCCTTCATATTTATAAACATAAATTATCTGACTCAAGACAGCTTTGCCACCTGGCGCTATTCAAACTTTCTACACAGCTTTGGGCTTGGGTGTCCAATGAATTATAACCGCACCAATCCTTAAATTCTGCCTGACCATTCAAAATCACGTTACCCACTCCCAGACAATCGGTCTGCAGAATAAAATATCCTGCACAATCAAAGACCCTGGTCACCGGACATTGCAGGGGAAACTTCTGGTGATTCTGGCCGCAGTATCGAGAGGCCCGGGCAACAATAGCTTGAGTTTTCTTGGCTTGAGAAGTCTGGATAGAAATAATGTCCACCAAAACCAAAGTCAAACACAATAATCCAAAAAGAATTATAGCCGTGGCGGAAACTCCCTTATTGTTATTAATCATAATAATCAAAAACTAAGGCCTTAATCTGTTCAATAGTCGGGGAAAAGGAATAGTCTCACGAATATGGTCAAGACCGCAAATCCAAGCCACCAGCCGCTCCAGGCCCAAACCGAAACCAGCATGTGGCACTGAACCGTAGCGGCGTAAATCCAAATACCAGCTAAAATCTTTAACCGGAAGTTTATTATCCTTTAGCCGCTTTTCCAATAATTTCAAATCCCAAACTCTTTCCGAGCCGCCGATGATTTCGCCGTAACCTTCAGGGGCCAGCAAATCATCACACAGAGCATATTCGGGATCAGCCGGGTCGGGCTGCATATAAAAAGCTTTTATCTTTAAGGGAAAATGAGTGACAAAAACCGGCTGGTTATATTCTTTCATCAGCAGCGTCTCATCATCGGCCCCGAAGTCGTCGCCCTCCTTGATATCAGAACCGAGTCGCTTAAGTTCCTGCAGAGCATCTTTGTATTTCAATCTCGGGAAAGGAGACGTAATTTTCTGCAAAACTGACAAATCGCGCTGCAAGATTTCCAACTCCTTGTTTTTGTTTTTTAAGACATTAGAAACAACATAGACAATCAGTTGCTCTTGAATTTTTAAGTTGCCTTCATGTTGCAGCCAAGCTGCTTCGGCGTCTAACATCCAAAATTCCATCATGTGGCGGCGAGTTTTGGATTTTTCTGCGCGGAAGACCGGCCCGAAATCATAGACTCGGCCGAGAGCCATGGCCATGGCTTCCAAATACAGCTGCCCTGACTGGGATAGATAAGCTTTTTCGCCAAAATAATCGGTTGAAAACAAAGTAGTGGTCCCCTCGCACGAAGTAGGGGTCAAAATCGGCGTGTCGGTCAGAACAAAGCCATTCTGGCGAAAAAACTCCCTGGCCAGCCAAATTATCTCGTCACGAATTTTCAAAATGGCCACCTGCCGCTCGGAACGCACCCATAAATGACGATGATCCAGCAAAAAATCAACACCATGCTCTTTTTTGGCAATGGGGTATTCCGAAGCTCGCTGAACTAACACAACCTCGCTTAACTGTAATTCATAGCCAAAAGGCGAGCGTTTGTCATCGACTACGATACCGGTAAAACGACCACTAGATTCCATGGACATCGATTCGCAAGTTTGCCAAACTTCGGGACTAACGCTTCTTTTATCAACTACGGCCTGCATCCTTCCGGAACCGTCACGTAGCTGCAAAAAAAATATCTTGCCCGAACTGCGATAATTAAAAACCCAGCCATTTATAGTAACTTTCTCTTTCAAATGCTTTGGGACTTCTGAAATAGGTATTTGGATCATAACTATTTTTTATTATACTGTTTTTTCAACATTTAGACAAATAATAAAAAGTTAAAAAAATTCTTCTTTTTCGGCACTTAATAATATAAAACTCAAGACTAAGCTTGATGGCGTTGCCGCATAAAAATCCACTTAATAGACTCCATAGCTGCCACAGTAATTCCAGAAAAGACAAAAACTATTACCCAATGAAACGGAGCCAATGGAACGGTACCCAGTACTTGTTGAAAAAATGGAAGGTAAATTGCCAGCAATTGCACGAACAGACCCAGCAGGCAGGCCACAATCAAATATTTATTGGAAAAAAGTTTCTGCTTCCAGATCGGCTGCTTTAGCGAGCGTGAGCTGAATACATAAAAAAGTGAATCAACAGCCACGGCCGTGAAAATGACAGTTCGTGCTAAAACGATGTCGCCGCTGGTTTGCCACAACCAATAAAATAAAACCAAAGCTATAAACCCGGTAATTAAGCTTATGGCAATTATTATGGCCTTCATCTCACCGTCCAAAATCGGTTCCTTAATACTGACTGGCCGACCGCTCATGGTCTCGCTCTCGTCCGGCTCAACAGTCAAAGCAATATTGGGAAAACCGTCGGTGACTAAATTTATCCACAAAATCTGAGCAGCGATCAAAGGCAATGGCCAGCCCAGTAAAATACTGGCGGAGATTATCACGATTTCCGTAAAGCTGTCAGACAGGAGATAAAGAATAACTTTTTTGATATTATCGTAAATCAGTCGGCCTTCCTGAACCGCACGAACTATGGTGCGAAAATTATTATCCAGTAAAACAATATCGGCCGTCTCTTTGGCCACGTCTGTGCCGGAACCCAGAGCTACGCCGATATCAGCCGATTTCAAGGCCGGCGCGTCGTTAACACCATCGCCGGTCATGGCCACTACCTCACCGCGCGCCTGCCAAGCGTCTATAATTCTTAATTTGTCCTGCGGGTTGAGACGCGCGTAAACCGATATATCAGTAATGCGTTTTTTTAAAGCATCTTCATCAAATTTCTCAAATTCAGAGCCCTCGATAATATTTTTATCCTCATGAGGCAAGCCCAATTCGCGAGCTATAGCTTGCGCGGTCAACCGATGATCTCCGGTCAACATCACCGGCCTGAGACCAGCTTTCTGACACAACTCAATGGTCTGGCGGGCTTCATGACGCAAAGGGTCTTTGATGCCCACAAAGCCAACAAACACCAGACCAGACATGGCTGATTTATAATTATCCAAACTGATAACCCTTTTATCAACCTTTTTAAAACCCAAAGCCAAAATTCGTAAACCCTCGAAACTCAATTTTTCAAATTCCTTTTTTAATCTCTCACGTTTATCATTATTCAGTGCTTCAATTTTTCCGTCCAGATCTATATGGCTTGAAAACTCAAGTATTTTTTCAGGAGCACCTTTGGTGTAAAGGTAACGGCGCCCCTTTTTGTCCTGACATAAGGTAGCCATAAACTTCTGCTCTGAATCAAAAGGAATTACCGACAAACGCGGGTTGTCCCGGCGCAACGCATCAACGTCAAGCCCAACCTGATCAGCGGCCAAAATCAGTGCTTTTTCAGTAGGCAGGCCAAAAACGCGCCGGTGCTCGATAACCTCGTGAGGATTTTCTATATAAGCATCAGAGGATAAAATCCCTATTTTCAATGCCAAAAAATAGCTTTTCAAAGGCAGTCCAATCTCCTGGTGACGGGGTGATTTTCGGGTAGTATCCAAATCGTGATTATGGGTAATTATGCGTACCACGCGCATTACCCCTTCAGTCAAAGTACCGGTTTTATCGGTACAAATAACGGTTGTCGAGCCCAGCGTTTCGGCGGCCACTAATTTTCTGACTAAGGCCTTATGCTTCAAAATACGCTGCATGCCAATTGCCAAAATGACGGTTACTACCACCACTAGGCCTTCGGGTATAGCAGCCACGGCCAGAGCCACGGCTGTAGTAAACATTCTTTCCATCTCATAACCAAAAGCTAGTCCTGTTAAAAAAATAATTCCGGCCAAAAACAAAATAATCACCCCCAGCTTCCGACTGAAAACAGATAACTTTTTCTGCAAAGGAGTTTCCTCTTCGTGCGTTTCTTTTATTAATCTGGCAATCTGACCAATCTCCGTACTGGATCCCGTAGCGGTTACCACCCCCTCTCCCGAACCAGCCACGATAATCGTACCCATAAAAACAAAATTTTTACGCTCCGCAACAATAACCGCCGACGGCAAGGCCACGGTGATCTTTTTTACCGGCACCGACTCACCAGTCAGACTGGCCTCATCAACCTGCAAATTATTGGATCGTATCAATCTGATGTCCGCGGGTATTTTGTCACCGGCCCGCAAGATGACTATATCACCAACTACCAGCTGCCTGGCCTCGACCGTAATCTCTTGCCCATCGCGTCTGACCTGAGCAGTTTGCGTAACCACCTCTCGTAATTTTTCCAAAGATTTCTGGGCCCGCCATTCCTGGAAAAAACCAACTAACACGTTTAAACCAACCGCCGCCAAAATTACCCAGGCGTCAACGGTGTCTCCCAAAATAAAACTGATCAAGGCGGCTACTAATAAAATGTAAATCAACGAACTTTTGAACTGGCTTAATAAAATTAAAAACCATGAAAAACTTTTTTCACGAGGTAGCTCATTATAACCGTTTTGAGCCAGTCGAACTCGGGCTTCTTTGGCCGACAAACCAATAATGGACGAGTTTAAACTCATGAGGACCTGCCCTGGATCTAAATTGTAGAATTTCTGAGACATAATCAATTATAGTTTAACATAATTTGCATAAAACAAAAACGACCATAAAACAGGTCGTTTTTGCATTTATTCTAATTTGAAAAATTTAAAATAAATCCAAAATTAGGTTATTCGGTTACGTTCGAAGCGGTGCTAACAACAAAGGTAACAATGGCCCAAGCCAATAAGATTACGATCAAACCGATAACAGCCGCTGTGATGATCTTCTTAGCGGTCGCAACTTTATCCTCATTGCCACCAGCAGTCATCCACATGAAACCGCCCCAAAGAATCATGATAACAGCGATCAGACCGAGCAGGCCGAGCACCCATTGAATAATGTTGATAACTGTTTCCTTTAAATCAGCTGTACCTAAACCTATAGTGTTGCCAACGACCTCGATGGTTAAAGCGGACACGGCCGAAGGCGCTACCAATAAAACCAACATTGCCATCGGCATTAATTTCTTTACTAATTTCATATTACACCCCCTTTCTTTGGCTAAAATTTCTTTTTTGAATAAAAATAAATAAATGCTCCGAAAATAAGGAGTAATATTATTATAAATATTTGTCCTCCGCTCATGGGCATAATTGATATTTTTACCTCGGTTATATTCACGGCCAGTATAGCCTAAAACCCCACATGAGTCAAGAAAAACCCTTTCTGAAACTTGCCAAATTAACTGTTTACTGATAATATGGATAGGAAAAAGGAAAATGGTCTACAATCCTCCCGGCAACCTTGTGGGCCGTTAGCTCAGTTGGTAGAGCACCTGCCTTTTAAGCAGGGTGTCGCAGGTTCGAGACCTGCACGGCTCAAAGCTAAAACACCTTAAAAAAATGTAAGGTGTTTTTACTTTTAGAAATTGAGGTAGTGGACAAAATGTGCATATTCACGGGTACATTAGCAGCTTGATTTTAAATCTAGGATCAGGTACAATATAAACACAATTTTTTTAAAAAATTTGCAAAATGGTCAATGAACTGATAGATAAATTAGATAAATTGCCGCCCCAAAACCTAGAAGCCGAGCAATCAGTGTTGGGCTCGCTTTTAATAGACAAGGACGCCATCATCAGAATTGCTGACATTATCAAGCCCGATGATTTCTATAAAGAAACGCATGGCATGATATTCGAAGCAATGCTGGAACTCTACGAAAAGCGTGAACCCATTGATGTCCTGTCCTTAAGCAATCGCCTCCAGGAACACGGACAATTGGAAACTATTGGTGGCCGCAGCTATCTGGCCTCCCTGGCCAATACTGTTCCGACTTCGTCTCACGTGGTTAACTATGCCCAGATCGTCCAGAAGAAAGCTACCCTGAGAAGACTTTTGGCCGTAGCAGCTAAAATCACTCAACTGGGTTATAATGAGTCGGAAAAAATCGAAGAACTTCTAGATCAAGCAGAACAAAGTCTCTTCAGCGTCTCCCAGAAATACCTAAAACAAAATTTCATCTCCATCAAATCAATTTTAACCGAGGCCTTTGACCGTATCGACGAACTTCACAAAGAGTCTGGAAAACTACGAGGTATTCCCACTGGTTACTCTGATTTGGACAATAAATTGGCCGGCCTGCAAAAATCCGACCTGATCATTATCGCCGCACGCCCATCAATTGGTAAAACTACCTTGGCTTTGGACATCGCCAGACACGTAGCCATCAACTCAAAAGTATCGGTAGGTATTTTTAGTTTGGAAATGTCCAAAGAACAACTAGTCGACCGCCTACTCTGCGCCCAAGCCAACATCGATTTATGGAAAATGCGCACTGGCAAACTTTCTGAAGACGAGGACTTTACCAATATTGGACACGCTATGGGCGTGCTGTCTGAGGCTCCAATTTTTATTGATGATTCAGCCACGGCCAATGTCATGGAAATCCGCACCAAAGCTCGACGCTTACAGGCCGAACACAATCTGGGCCTTATAGTTCTTGACTATCTCCAACTGATGCAAGGCGAATTCTCCACGGAAAATCGCGTCCAGGAAATAAGCACTATTACCCGCGCCCTTAAATCAATCGCCCGTGAACTCAATATTCCCGTTGTGGTAATTTCCCAGCTGTCCCGGGCAGTGGAATCGCGCACTCCACCAATCCCGAAATTGGCGGATCTGCGGGAATCGGGCTCTATCGAACAGGATGCCGACGTAGTCATGTTCATTTATCGCGAATCTATGTACAGGAAAGATTTGGACCCGGACAAAAAAAACATCGCCGAAATCCACATTGCCAAACACCGCAACGGCCCAACCGGCATTGTTCAATTATTTTTCGACGAAAATAAAGTCTCCTTCAAAAACCTGGAGAAATCAAACCAAGACCTACCCCAATTTTAAACAATAAGCCAAAACAATGTTTGAAAAAATAAAACAACTAAAAAAATTACACGATCAAGCCGGACAGATGAAAGAAGCGCTTAGCCAAGAAACAGTACAAGCTGGCTCGGCTCACGGTAAAATAAACGTGGTCATGAACGGTAATCAGGAAATTTTGGCTTTGTATATTGATAAGGAACTACTTTCCCCAGATAAAAAAGATGAAACAGAAAAGGCCATAAAAGAGGCGGTCAATGAGGCCATAAAAAAATCCCAGAAAGCCATGGCTCAAAAAATTCAAAGTATGGGCGGACTGAACATCCCCGGCTTGGGACTCTAAAAAAAATATGAACAGTTACCCTGACGCCATAAAAACACTCATTGACGAACTCTCGTCACTGCCGGGACTTGGACCAAAGACGGCCGAAAGAATTGTTTTTTATTTGCTAAAACAAGGAAATGGCACGATAAATAATCTGACCGAATCCTTAGCCGTACTCTCTAAAAGCGTTACTATCTGTAAATATTGCCATAATGTCTCGACCTACAGCCCCTGCCAAATTTGCTCCGACACCAAAAGAGATAAAACTACAGTTTGCGTGGTTGCTTACCCGCAGGACGTTTTAGTAATCGAGAAAACCGGCGATTACCGCGGACTTTACCACGTGCTGGGCGGAACCATCAATCCAGTTGAAGGCATCACTCCAGAGCAGCTTAAAATCGGTGAATTAACCTCGAGAATTCAAAAACAGATTCCAAAAATATCAGAGGTAATTATTGCCACCAATCCCGATCTGGAAGGCGAATCAACTGCCATGTACCTATCACGCCTAATAAAACCGCTGAATATCAAAGTTACGCGCTTAGCCAAAGGGCTGCCGATGGGCTCTGATTTAGAGTACGCAGATGAAATCACAGTATCAAATGCTATTAAGGGCAGGCAAGTGATGTAAACTAAGAATTTTAAAAAAACAACCCTACGTGATCCGCTGGGCTGTTTTTGATCTTGACGGAGTTAAACACCGACCGAAATCTTTTCAATCTTTAGTTGGGTATAAAACTGCCGATGACCGCGCTTGCGGCGATAACGAACTTTGGATTTGAATTTCACTACCAGAACCTTTTTGGCTTTGGCCTGTTTGACTACCTTGGCCGTAACTTTAACATTTTTTAAAAACGGTTGGCCAATTTCCGTCTTTTTTCCGTCATGGTAAAAAAGTACTTTGTCAAAATTAACAACCGCACCCTCTTTCTTATCAAGCTTTTCTACTTTGAGTATTTGGCCTTCCTTGACCTGATACTGCTTGCCGCCGGTTAGAATAATTGCTGATTTCATAGAAATTAATTTTAAATAAAAAATCGGTACTCATATGATATCACAACCTCAGTAGCAGGTCAACCCCCATTTGTTGATCTGGCATAACTTCTAAATATATACATATAACCTGACAAAGAATGTTGAGACACAAGTGTGTGGTATCCAAGGAACCTACCCGACAATTGGTGGAAATTAAAAATGCCACAAACTTTCCTCATAAAAAATATTTACCGCGTCCCCTACCTTCCATCCCATTGTTTCGGCAGTATTTGCCGAAATTTCTAGAACGGCGTCGGCTTCAACTCCAGGCTCAATCAAGCCCTGACCAGGCATGGCCCTGGACACGATGGCGGCGATTTTGCCGTCATAAATCCAGATAATATCCAGAGATATTTTGGTGTCCGCCATGGTAAAGGCGTAGTAACCGGGTTCGGGAAAGACAAACAGCATACCCTTTGCCACGCTCAAATAGTCCCGACCAGCCAGACCCTTTGCCTGAGCGTGTTTTGACTTTACTACTTCAGCCTGGATAATCCCCTTGCCGATCTGGACTTCAGCCGTCTGTCCTAAAACCTTTTTTACATAATAAGGAGCTAAATCTTTGACACGTGAACCACCGATAAACCAAAAAGTCATGCCCAAAATGATTGCGATAGTGAACATAGCCGCCAATGGATGTTTTCTTTCAAACATATAAATTACTTTGCCTTAGATTATTTTCTTTTTTTTCTATACAAAATGATAACGGTCACACCCAGAACCAACATCAGACCCAAAAGCGTACCCAAAGCCAACAATTTCTGACTACTACCTAAAAATAGCGCCGCCACTCCGAAGATCAAACTGATACAATAGAGAAAAAGAACCGCCCCGCGATGAGAAAAACCAGCGTCCAGCAAGCGGAAGTGCAAATGTTTGCGATCAGCCGTTTTAAAAGGCGACTTCTTTTCCCAAAATAATCTCCTTAAAATAACCCAGATCACGTCCAAAATGGGTATGCCCATGATTAACAGTGCCGTGGCGATTTTGGCGCCCGAAATTATGGACAAAACTCCCAAAAAAAACCCCGCAAACAGGCTACCGCCTTCCCCCAAAAAAATCTTGGCTGGATGCCAGTTAAAAAACAAAAAACCCACAAAAGACCCGGCTAAAATTACTGATAACAAAGCGGTTTCGGGCTGGGCCACTTCCTTGTTTAAACTTAATAAAAACAGTACCACTGCTCCAATTGTCGTTATGCCCGAAACCAGACCATCCAGACCGTCCAGAAACTTGGTAGTATACATCATACCCAATAACCAGACCAAAGCGAACAAATCGGCCCACACTACAATATGGTAAGGCAAGCCACCCCAAGTAAAAAGTTTCACTTTCAGCGTGTCCAAATAAATTGTTCCGCCCAAAGGGTTAGTAATGTAATCGATGCCAATACCCGAAATAATAATCACTAGAACTGCCAGGATTGGCCAAATTATCTGCTGGTGTGGCTTCAAATTGAATTTATCATCCAAAAAACCGCCAATCATGAGCAAAGCCCCAGCCAAAAGAATACCTAGCAAATGCTTAGGCAAAAGATAACCACCTAGAAGTCGCTCGGTAAATAAAGCGTAATAACATACCACTATCAGAACCGATAAAAAAATTGCCACTCCGCCCAGCAGGGGCACTGGCATTGTTTGTATTTTTCGTTCGGGAAAGTTTTCCGGCCTATCAACAATGTTAAAACATCTGGCCAGCTTGCTCACTCCAAAAGTCGAAACAAGCGAAATGCCCAGAGCCGCGAGAAAAGGCACAATATAGTTGTTAATAGACAAAGGATCAGACATTATTTTTCTTATCCAAAAAAGTTTGTAAAATGATTCTAGCGGAATCCTGATCAACCAAGGGGCGAATCTTTTTGGTATTTTTGCCAGCCGCTTTCAGCAAGGAACTAGCCAGGGTCGTGGAGAATCTCTCATCTTCAAAAAAAATTTTGACTTTTAAATTGTCGCCAAGCAGTTTGGCAAAGTTCTGGACTTTCCTGGCGGCCGGACCAGGCTGGCCGTCAGGATTTAAGGGCAAACCAATAACAATGGCGCTAACTCGTTCCTTGGTGCAAAATTCGCGAATTACGGCAACGACATTTTTTGCCTGATCGTTTATAAGCGCCGCGCGGGAAAATGCAAATTTTTTCTCTTCGTCAGAAATTGCCAAACCAATCCTTCTTTCGCCATAATCAATACCCAAAATCTTCGACATAATATTTATTGAGTAATAACCTCCGCCCCTTTTTCAGTAACCACTATCGTATCCTCAAAATGAGCAGACAACGAACCGTCAACCGTGGCAATAGTCCAGCCGTCCTCTAAAGTAGCTACCTCGTGGCTACCGATATTGACCATCGGTTCCAAAGCTAGGGTCATTCCGGCTTGAAAAACAGTGCCGGTTCCTTTAGTTCCGTAATTGGGTATTGGCGGCCCCTCATGGACAGAATAACCGACCCCATGGCCGACCAAACTTCGGACTACGGAAAAACCATGTTTCTCAGCATAATGCTGAACAGCATGACCATAATCACCCGTGGTTGCACCGGCCCGAATTTGCTTGATGCCAAGGCGCAAAGCTTTCTTTGTAACCTCGACTAATTTTTTCACGCGGCTGGTAACTTTTCCTACCAGCGCGGTCCGCGCCATATCAGTGTACATACCCTCGTATTCCAATCCAATATCAATGCCCACAATATCCCCGTCATGTAAAATCTTCCCCGGTCGCGGAATGGTATGAACCACTTCATTATTCACCGAAAGACAAGTGGCCGCCGGGTATCCTTTATAACCCTTGAATGATGGCTGACCGCCTGCTTTGCTAATGAGCTTCTCCGCCAGTTCATCAAGCGCCACGACGGAAACGCCTGGTTTGGCAGCCTTGACCACTTCCTTGACGACTTTGGCTAATATCTGGCCACCCTTACGCATTTTTTTTATTTCTTCCGGTGTTTTTATGGTAATCATTTAGATCGCATTAAAAAATCATTCAATCTATCGTTAATTTCGGAAAAAACATCTTCAACTGTTTGCTCTCCATTGATGCGCAATAAACATCCTTTCTCATAATAAAATTGTTTCAACGCCTGCATGCGTTCCAGATACTGACGATAACGCCGACGAACCACTTCTGGTTTGTCGTCTGGTCTGGTGATCAGTTCAATTCCGCAGACATCACATTTATTGCTGTCATAATTCGGCGAAAGCGGATAAAAAACCCTCTTGCACTGGGAGCATAATTTACGTTTAGATAAACGTTCAACCGATTCGTTTTCGGTTATATCGACATAAAAAACAATTGGTTTGGGCAAGTTAAATTCTTTGACTAAATCTTCCAGACCCTCAGCTTGAGCCAAAGACAGGGGAAAGGCGTCAAAAATTACGCCCCGGGATAAATCCAGAGATGACAACTTCCGGCGAACCGCTTCGATTACCACATCATCCGGCTGGGGAATTCCCTGATCGTATCTTTTTTTAATTTCTATGGCTAGCTGATCACCGTCAACCGCTTTGGCCCTCAGCTCGCGGATTAAATCCCCGGTCACCACTGTTTCCAGATTATATTTGTTCTGCAGTAATTCGCGTTGGGTGCCCTTACCCGCGCCTGGCGGACCAATCATTACAAAATCAAATCTTTTTTCCATAATTGACTTTATTATACATTATTTAAACATAAAAAAACACCTTTCTAAAAACAAAAGTGTTCAACTAATTTGTTCCTGGACAAAAAACATCAAAAACCCTCGTAATCCCTCATCACCAACTGTGATTCAATCTGTTTAACAGTTTCAATGACCACACTGACGACTATCAGCAAGCTGGTGCCGCCTACTACTAAAGCAGTAGTATTCGTCGCGGCTTGAACGATGTTGGGTAAAATAGCAATAACACCCAAAAACAGCGCCCCACCAAGAATAATACGATTGCTAACGTAGCTTAAAAAATCAGAGGTTGGTTTGCCCGGTCTGATTCCGGGAATAAATCCACCCTGCTTCTGTAAATTTTCCGCAATTTGCGTGGGATGAAAAACAACAGCCGTATAAAAATAAGTAAATGCCACCACTAAAATAAAATATAAGGCGGCGTAAAAAACCTGATTCTTAAAAATGTCCACTACCCAAGTTGCCAAAGTCGCCAACCAAACAATGGTTGAATTGACAAAAAACTGCGCCACCATGGGTGGAAACAAAACAATCGAAACGGCAAAAATAATTGGTATCACGCCAGCTTGATTAACTCGTAATGGCAGATGTGTATCCACCCCGCCATACATGCGCATTCCCCTGATACGTTTGGCGTAGGAAACAGGCACATTGCGCTGACCTTCGGTAATAAAAACAACGGCCGCTACCGTAATAATTCCGATGACTATAAAAATTATGACACCGCCGATTTTCGAGAAGTCAAATGTGGCCAATGTCTGTTGCACGGTTTGGGGCACCCGCGCCACTATACCAGCGAAGATTATCAGGGAAATACCATTACCGATATGTTTTTCTGAAATTAATTCACCGATCCACATCAGGAAAACCGTACCCGCAGTAATGGTAATAATGGTGCTGATCAATTGAAATAGCGACATATCGCCGATGATTCCCTGTCCGGACTGTTTTAGCAGTGTAATCATGCTATAAGCCTGTAAAGCCGCAAGGGGGATGGTTAGCAAGCGCTGATACTGATTGATCTTGGCTTGACCAGCCTCCCCTTCTTTTTGTATTTCCTCCAGTTTAGGAATAATCATGGTCAAGAGCTGAAAAATAATTGAGGAGGTGATAAATGGTGCCACGCCCAACATAACGACTGAAAAATTTTCCATGCCGCCGCCGGAAAAAATGTTCAAAAGGCCCAGCAACTGGTTGGACTGAAAAAAATTTTTTAGATTTTCCACATTAATACCGGGTATGGGAATATGGGCAGCAAACCGAAAAACAAAAAGCATGCCCAGCACAAATAAAATCTTGTATCGAAGCTCCTTAACCATCCAAATTTGTCTGATTTTCTCCCACATAGACGGCTTAATCTCGTTATTTAATTAGCTGAGCGGTGCCGCCGGCTTTAATTATGGCATCTTTTGCGGTTTTTGAAAAACCATGCGCCTGTACGTTTAATTTTTTGGCTAATTGGCCGTCGCCCAAAATTTTCACCTCGCCCTGTTGGCTAGCCACCAAACCAACCTGGACCAGTCGGGAAGGATTAACCAACGACCCGTCAGCAAACCTGCTCTCTAAATCTTTCAAATTAACTACAAAGGGTCTTTGTTTCAAACCTTTAAAGCCTTTCCTTTTGGGGATTTGCAAAAGGAAAAGTTTCAGACCGCGTCTTTTTAATTTTTTTCGGCCGCCGGTACGGGCCCGTTGACCTTTTTGGCCACGGGTAGAATAGGTACCGTGCCCGGTAGCATCACCGCGACCAAGACGTTTGATCTTTTTATGTTTTACCGATTTTAACTGAGAAAGGGATAATGACATATTATGACCGTAATTCTTTAATTTGTCTAATATCTCGTAGCTTGGCCAAAGCCAGCAAAGTTGCCCTAACGTTATTTATCTTACTTTTCGAGCCAAGCATCTTGGAAACCACGTTTTTCACCCCGGCCATTTCGAGAACTGACCTTACTGCTCCACCGGCAATAATACCGGTACCTTTGGGAGCCGGCTTTAGCAATACTACAGAGGCACCGTATTTTTGCCTAATCTGGCAAGGTATGGTCTCATTAACCATTCTAACCTTAATCATGTGTTTCTTGGCCGCGGTCACCGACTTATTAATGGCAACAGAAACATCAGCTCCTTTACACAAACCCATACCCACTCGACCAGCTCTATCGCCAATAACTACACAGGTTCTGAAGCTCATTCTTTTGCCGCCAGCCATGACACGGGTCACCCTGGCGATATCGATCAAAGCCTGATCAAACTCTTCGCTATGTCTATCCTGATTACCAAATTTATTATCTTCTCTTTTTCTTGATTTAACCATAAATAATAAATTAAAATTCTAAACCCTTACTGCGCAGGCCTTCGGCGGCAGCCTTAACCCGGCCATGATATTTATTGGCACGACGGTCGAAAACAATTTTTTTAACCCCCAACTTCAGTGCTTTATCGCCCAATAATTCCCCTACGGCCTTGGCAATTTCGATTTTCTTCATACCCTTTTTGGTTTTTAGTTCGCGATCATTGACTTGGGCTAGTGTTGTGCCTTGTTCATCATTAATAAGCTGAATGGAAAAATGTTTATGACTGCGAAAGACAGCCGCCCGGGGCCTTTGATCCGTACCGAATACTCGGGCTCGAACCCTGCGTAATCTTATCTGCTTTTTTTTCAGTTTAGCCTTCTGAAAATTTTTCATATGCTTTTATCTTTTAACCAGCCGCGGTTTTGACCACCTTGCCGGCCTTGCGTCTAATAACCTCATCAATGTATTTAATACCCTTGCCTTTATAAGGCTCTGGTTTTTTTATAGCTCTGATTCTTGCGGCCGTCTCGCCCACCAATTGTTTGTCTATCCCGCTTACTATTATTATATTTTTTTCAACCTTGATTTCTATTCCCTCTGGAATAGAAAATTCAACCGGATGAGAAAAACCTACCTGCAATGTCAATTTCTTACCGCTGATGGCCGCCCGGAATCCGACACCGCTGATTTCCAATTTTTTTTCAAAACCTTTGGTGACACCTTCGATCATATTAGCTAGTAGCACCCGGGAAGTGCCCCACAATTCCCGCGATCTCTTTTCATCTTCTTTACGAACCTTAACCAAAATCTGGTTGTCTTTCTTTTCAAAAACTACACGATGGTGAAAATCAAACTTCAAGGTACCTTTTGGCCCTTTGACCGTCACGCTTTGGCCATCAATAATAACTTCCACCTCCGCTGGCATTATCACTGGTTTTTTTCCTATTCTGGGCATACTATAAACTAAATCTAATTAACTTCACAAATTATCTCTCCCCCCAGTTTTTCCTTCTTGGCTTCAATATTTGTCATTAATCCACGAGAGGTGGAAACAATCATCATCCCCAAAGAAGGAAGTATAGTGGGTATATCCCGATAGCTGTAGTAAACTCTCCGTCCCGGGGTACTAACTCTCTTAATCCCTCTCAAGGCTGGTTCTCCTTTTTTGTATTTCAAAACAATCCGCAACTTGGCCTGAACTTCGCCGGCTTTTTCTATTTTTTCTGTTCCAGCGATAAAACCTTCACGAACTAATATTTTGGCAATAGCGAATTTAATTTTGGAAAATGGCAATAAAACCTCCGCTTTTTTTACCATAACCGCATTGCGCATTCTTGTTAGCATATCGGCAATAGGATCTGTCATAGTCTCTTGAAAAAAATTAGATAATTATTATTTACCAACTAGACTTGGTTATACCGGGGATTTCACCGTTGTTGGCCAACTCGCGGAAACAAATACGACAAAGATTGAAAGATCTCATATAACCGCGACGGCGACCGCATCTCCAGCAACGTCTGACGATTCTGGTGGAATATTTCGGCTTCTTTTTCGATTTGGCTATTTGTGCTTCGGTGGCCATATATTTTTATTTAATTCTTTTTAAAAGGAAAACCCAGCAGGGAAAATAATTCAACTCCTTCCTTATGAGATTTAGCACTACTAGTAATGGTCACCGCCAGTCCATGTATCCGCTCAACTTCATCTGATCTAATTTCCGGAAAAACAATATGTTCTTTAAAGCCGATAGTAAGATTGCCTTTCTGATCTACGTTTTTTTCATCAAGCCCCTGAAAATCCCTGACGCGTGCTAAAGCAACATTTATTAGTTTATCCACAAAATCATACATCCTAGTTCCCCGTAAGGTCACCGCTACACCGATCACCATGCCTTTTCTTATTTTGAAGGCAGAAATGGATTTCTTGGCTCTGGTCAGAATTGGTTTTTGTCCGGAAATTCTGGAAATAGTGCTCACCACCGTGTCCAAAAACTTTTCGTCCTTCAAAGCTTTACCAGTACCACAGTTTAAAACTACCTTCAGTATCCTAGGAACCGCCAAACTATTCTTATAACCCAAGGACTTCATCATAAATGGCACGATCTCCTTTTGGTATTTTGATTTTAGCCTGTTCATATATTTCAATAACTGAGAATAATGTTTAATTAAATGGCCTGCTTGCATTTTCGACAAATTCGGATTTTTTTACCAGCCTTGTCTTCTAAAATGCCTATCTTGACTGGCCGACGGCAGGCCGAGCAGTATATTAGGGCATTGGAACAGTCAATCGGAGCGTTATATCGCACCACCTGGCCCTTTTCACCCATCTTTTTCGGTCTGACATTTTTAGCCATCATGTTTATCCCCTCAACGACTATTTTATTGTCTTTAGGGAAAACCTGCAAAACTTTTCCTTTTTTGCCTCGGTCTTTTCCATGAATTATCTGAACTATATCGTTCTTTTTTATCTTCATATTAAAATTCCAACTTTTACATTTTATAATACTTCCGGTGCCAACGAAATAATTTTCATAAAACCCCTGGTGCGCAACTCCCTGGCCACTGGTCCGAAAATGCGGGAACCCACCGGTTCTTTTGTTTTCATATCAATAATCACGCCGGCGTTATCATCAAAACGTATGTAAGATCCATCGACCCGACGAAACTCTTTGCGCTGTCTGACGATTACCATGTGAACTACTTGTCCCTTTTTTACCATGGCGTGGGGCATGGCTTCTTTAATGGTCACAGTCACAATATCGCCAATCTGGGCGTATCTTTTTTTATTTCCGCCCAGAACTTTGATAACCATAACGGTTCGTGCTCCGGTATTATCCGCGATAACTAATTTTGTTCGAGGTTGAATCATATTTTAAATTTCTTTAGAATTGGCGCTACTGGTTTTAACCTTACTTACGAACTGCCAACGTTTTTCACGACTTATCGGTCTGACTTCCCGAAAAATGACCACATCGCCAGTATGATATTCATTGCGGGGGTCATGAACTTTATATTTCTTCCGAGTAGTATATTGTTTCAAATACTTAGAATAGGTTTTGGTACGTCGCACCACCACAACTCTAGTTTTGTCCATTTTATCGCTAACCACGGTGCCCTTAAACAATCGGTATTTTTTCTCTGGGTTCATATTATTTAACTTTGTCTTTATTAGTCTTGAGTGAATGTTGTTTGACCATTTTCTTTTCTTTTAAAACCGTCAAAATTCTGGCAATCGTTTTTTTCACCTCGCGAATTTCCCTCACATCTTTGTGTTGTTTAGATATTATTTTAAAACGTAAATCTCGAAAAATTTCCCTGCTGGAAGCCAGCAATTTTTGTAACTCACTCTCCTGTTTTAGTCTCAATTCTTTCAATTTCATAATTAGTCTCCCTTTTGAACAAACTTGGTTTTCACGGATAATTTGTGGGCCGCCAAGCGCATGGCTTCTTTGGCACCGCTTTCTGGCACACCATCCATTTCAAATAGTACGGTACCGCGCTTGACTGTGGCCACATAGTGGTCCACCGAGCCCTTGCCGCCGCCCATACGAACTTCCGAGCCGTGCAGGGTAACCGGTTTGTCGGGAAAAATCCTGATCCAGATTTTACCACCTTTTTGCACAAAACGGGTCATAGCTCGTCTGGCCGCTTCAATCTGACGCGAAGAAATCATCCCATTTTCCATGGATTTTAAACCATAGCTGCCAAAATCTATCATGGTTTTGGAAGTAGCGCTTCCCTTAATACTTCCTCGCTGCCATTTTCGATGTTTTACTTTTTTAGGTATTAACATAAAAATAAAATCTATTTATTTATTGATCGGGGACTCGTCAGCTTTCTTAAAAACTTCACCACGATTTATCCAAACCTTCACACCAATCACCCCGTAAGTTGTCTGCGCTCCGCCACGACAATAGTCAATATCGGCTCGTAATGTATGCAAAGGTATGCTTCCCTGAGAAAACTTTTCCTGCCTGGCTATTTCAGAGCCGCCCAAACGGCCACCAATTATGATCTTAACACCCTTGGCCCCAGCCTGCATAACTTGTTCCATGGCTCTTTTGGCAATACGCCGGAAAGGCATACGTTTTTCCAACTGCTCAATTATCCCTTGGCACACAATCGCCGCATTCAAGTCTGGCTTGTTAATCTCGTGTATGTTTATATTAAGTTGAGTTTTTTTAGGCAAGAATTTACTTTTTATCTCTTTTTTCAATTCATCAGCTCCGGCTCCACCCCGGCCAATAACCACACCCGGCTTGGAAGTGTGCAAATTTATCGTTACCTTATCCCCGGATCTTTCCACTTCAATCAAAGCCACACCAGCTTCTTTAAGTTTTTTTGCCAGCCATTTACGGATTCGGACGTCCTGCTCTAAAAACTTAGCATAATCTTTTTTGGCAAACCATTTTGATTTCCAATTAGCCGTAGTGACTATTCTAAATATTCGCGGATGCACTTTTTGTCCCATAACTATCTTTCTCCTAAGCGACGGGTAAATTTATCTTTAATATTTTTAAAATCTAAAAATGATTTCTTCTTCTGTTCTTCGGGTTTTGTCAAGATCTCGGTCTTACCTTTAGACTCATGCTTAATTTCTTTGAAATCAACCACTGGCCGGGCAGTTTCCTTTTCCTTTGTCGGCGTAGTATGGACTGACGACTTGGCTACTGATTTGACCGTCTTTATCTTGCCCTTCACTTTGGTCTTAGGTGGTGTAACTTTGAGCTCGTCTA
Organism: uncultured Gammaproteobacteria bacterium; assembly: GCA_964592105.1. Lineage (GTDB taxonomy): Bacteria > Patescibacteriota > Patescibacteriia > UBA10025 > JAHIVO01 > CAZQBL01. The sequence goes on from CAZQBL010000013.1 coordinate 28,004, forward strand.
AAATAATAGTGATGTGCGAGGATCTTTTTAAAATCGGAGTGGCCCGTCCAAAGGCCCGAGGTCTCCAGCGCTTCAACTTTGGCCCTTCGTCAACCATTATCCTTTTTATAAAAAGATTATCTTTCTTTAATTTAAAATTGTTTTCTGCGTTAGCCACGGCAGAATTCAAAAGTTTCAGCATTGGCCTGGCCGAACCTTTGGACAGGAACAACAACTGACTTTCAGCAGCCACCACTGTTTTAGATCTAATAAGATCAGCTACTAATCTGACTTTACGCGGGGCAATTCTTAAAAATCTCAATTTGGCCTTAACTTCCATAGTTCAAAAAAATTTTTATTCGCTCTTAAGAGTCTTAGCGCCGGTCGTTGAGGCTTTCTCCTGAGCCGAAGCTAATTCTTTTTTCTGATTTTCAGCTGCTGCCATTTCAGCTTCGCGTTGCATACGACCACCATGTTTGACGAACTTGCGCGTTGGGGCAAATTCTCCCAGACGATGCCCAACCATATTCTCCACAACATAAACCGAAATGTGATCTTTACCATTATGGACACCAAAGGTAAACCCGACCATTTCCGGCGTCACGACTGAATCTCGCGACCAAGTTTTAATAATTGTCTTGTCGCCAATTTTAAGCTTTGATACTTTCTTCAACAGCTTGGGATCAGTGAATGGACCTTTTTTTATACTCCTGGACATATATTATTATAAATTACTACTTTTAAAGTTAATTAGTTTGCCTAGATCCGTTTTTTAATAATAAATTTATCCGAATATTTACCTGTCTTCCTAGTTTTGACACCCAGCGCCGGCTTACCCCACGGGGTTTTCGGGTGTTTCATGCCGATCGGATTGTGACCCTCGCCACCGCCATGCGGATGATCAACCGGATTCATGGCTTTGCCGCGGACCGATGGTTTTATGCCCATCCACCGCTTTTTCCCGGCCTTGCCTAATCTAATATTAAAATGATCCGCATTGGAAACTTGACCAATAGTAGCACAACAATCCTTGTGGAATAACCTAACTTCTCCTGAAGGCAATTTTATCTGGGCATAATCCCCCTCCAAGGCCTGAATAATAGCCCCAGCACCGGCGGAACGAACCATTTGCGCCCCCGAGCCTGGCTGGATTTCCAAATCATATACCATTATACCTATTGGCATTTTAGACAGGGGCAGGCGGTTGCCAATTTTTATTTCTGCCCTTTCCAAAGAAGATAAAATTTTATCCCCAACTTTTAGGCCTTCTGGTGCGACAATGTAGCTTTTATCTCCATCAGAATACTGAATCAGCGCCAGATGGGCAGTTCGGTTAGGATCATACTCCAGAGCCATGACTGTAGCCGGATCATTGTAATGCCGGCGAACATTATCAATGATTCTGACAAAACGTTTGTGACCACCGCCTCTATGTCTAACCGTAATTTTACCTTTGTTATTGCGGCCGGCTGGCCGTTTCTTTGAAACTAAAAGATTTTTCTCGGGTCGTTTCTTTGAAAGATGCGAAGTGTCTATGACAGAAGCATGTCGGCGACCTGGAGTGGTGGGTTTGTAAGATTTTATCGACATAAGCTTAATTTTTTTATAATCCTTCCTGAATATCTATCTTTTCTCCTTGATTCAGGGTAATGATGGCCTTTTTCCAGCTTTTAGTGCGCCCTTCAGTGCGACCATATCTAATTTTTTTTCCGGAAAAATTCATTATATTAACTTTAATGGGATCAACACCGTAAACTTTGCGTATGGCTTTGCGTACCTCCACTTTATTGGTTTCGGGAGCAACGGCAAAAACATACTGATTGGCCGAGCTTAAATAAGAACCTTTTTCGGTAATTAAAGGATGCGTCAGTACCTTGTAAGCATCACCGGTTTCTTCCTTTTTCTGTTTGGCTTTTTTGGACTTGACCTCGGCTTTTTTCGTAGTTTCCACCAGTTTGCCGTCAGGGGTCACTACCATCTGTCGTTTTGTCTCGGTTACCGTTTTTGGCTGTTCTTTTTTCTCGACCTTCGACAGCTTGGAAGTCGTCTCTTTTTTTTGTGGAGTTTTGGCCGAAGTTTCTTTTTTCTTAAAAACGTCTAATAGTCCCATAAAAAATTACAAATATGTTTGACTAATCACCTTTAAACTGTCCTGGGGGCATAAAATAAATTCGTGGGCCACTACTTCATAAACATTCAAACTATCGGCGGAAATTGATTTAGCGTACGGTAAATTCCTAACTGATTTAATAATCTTGTGATCAGTCTTAGGCAGGATCACAAGAATTGTTCCTTTCAAAGGTAATTTCGAAATTACATTTAAAAACGATTTAGTTTTTATGGCCGACAATTCCAGCTTATCCAAGACAACTAATTTTTTATTAATAGCCTTGTCGGCCAAAGCCATAAACAGGGCGAGTCTTTTGGCTTTTTTATTCATGCCCAAGGAAAAATTACGATTTTTTCTAGGACCAAACGTCACTCCACCACCTTTCCATATCGGTGAGCGGATGGAGCCATGTCTGGCTCGGCCAGTGCCTTTCTGACGCCACGGTTTTTTACCGCCGCCACGAACCTCAGCCCTAGTCTTAGTATGGGCCAAAACCAAGCGACTATTGGCCAGCTGCGTGCGAATCGCCTGCTGGACCAAAGTCGGCTTAACTTTAACGCCGAAAATTTTCGGTTCCAAAGTTAATTCACCAACTTCCTTGCCCATCATATTGTAAACTTTTGTCTTCTGCATAATTATTTACTTTTTACCTCTTCCTTACTCTCTTTCGGGGTCTTCGGCCTCACGACTTTATTTTATTTTTTCCTTCTGCTCCGGGCTAACCACGGTCGGTTCTGCCTCGGCTGAGGCCGCGACCATCTCGCCAGTTGTGCGGATCATTAAAAGTCCTCTATTGCTACCTGGCAGTGCGCCTTTGACATACATAAGGTTATTTTCCTTATCAATCTCCACTACTTCCAAATTATCAATAGTAACTCTTTGATTGCCCATATGGCCGGCCATACGGCGACCTTTTGGCACGCGCTGAGGGGCCGTGGCGCCGACAGAACCCGGCATCCGCAGTTGATCTTTGTGTCCGTGGGAAGCGGGTGATCCGCCGAAACCATGACGCCTGACCACACCCTGAAAGCCCTTACCTTTAGAGTAGCCGGTAACAGTCAGTTTGTCCCCGACCTGAAAATTTTCTACGGTTATCTTATCGCCACGTTTAACAGTGGCCGGCTTATCTATTTTGACTTCTTTTAAAAATTTAAGTGGTACAAGCCCCTTGAGATGGCCCCGCACTGGTTGGCTTATTTTGCGGACTTTCTGGAAGCCCAGCTGAATGGCATCATAACCATCCTTAGCCTTGGTTTTAACCTGAGTAACGAAACATGGCCCGGCCATAACAACAGTTACAGGCAAGACGCGTCCGTCTTCTTTGAACCTTTGAGTCATTCCAATTTTTGTAGCCAAGATAAATTTCATAGACAAAATAAAAATCCGGTGTATGAATTAACGCCAGAGTTCATTAAATTCCGGCGCCAAACTACCGGTCTTTTAGTATACTACTGGCAAATCGTTATCTAAGGATTACCCTATCTATAAACCTAAGAATTTTCATCCTTAGAACCTATCTACCTATTAAATTTTTAAAAATATATATACACCACTCACTCCACTAATCCATATATCGCGCATGCCCCGCGAAACTTAACGGGCGAAGCGGGGAATCCAACGAATAATCACGAATAATCTTAAAAAAATCTGAATGAATTATTTTGTGGGTTTTTATTGATATTAGAAAGTGATAATAAATTCGTGATTATATTACTACATTTTAATTTCCACGTCAACCCCTGAAGGCAAATTTAGACTCATCATGGCATCTATAGTTTTTGGGGTGGGATTTATGACTTCTATCAGACGCTTGTGAATGCGCATTTCATATTGCTCGCGAGCATTCTTATGGACAAAAGTCGAGCGATTCACCGTGTACTTCTTTTTTTCCGTGGGCAATGGAATTGGTCCCTTGGTTTGCGCGCCGGTACGTTTAGCCGTATCCAAGATTGTCCGCGTCGACTGATCAATTATTTTATGATCATAAGCGCGAATTCTGATACGAATGCGCTGCTGTGTTTCTTCGTTACTGTTGGCTGGCGCAACGGCAGCGGTCGGTTTGTTGTCCGCCAAGTCTTCGATTTTCTTATTTTCCTGTTTTAGCATGTCAGTATTAATGTGAGAATTAATCCCAAGCCCGCACCGCCAAGCCTGATCAGCTGAAAGCAAAGAGTCAAGGTGCAAGGCAACTTACTAACTAAAAAATGTTTTTTAAAGAAGAAAAAACTATTTAATGATCTTGGAAACCACGCCCGCACCGACAGTACGTCCACCCTCGCGGATGGCAAAATTCTGCTGTTCTTCCAAAGCAATTGGTACGATCAATTTAATTTTAAGTTTGACACTGTCCCCCGGCATGACCATTTCGGTTTTTTCCGGTAATTCAACCTCTCCGGTAACATCAGTAGTTCGAATATAAAATTGGGGTTTATAGCCTTTGAAAAACGGGGTGTGCCGGCCGCCTTCCTCTTTAGTCAAAACATAAACCTCTCCCTCAAATTCAGTATGAGGCGTTACCGACCCAGGTTTAGCGATAACCTGGCCCCTCTCCACATCATCTTTCTTGATGCCTCTAAGCAGAATGCCAGCATTGTCCCCGGCTCGACCTTCATCCAAAGATTTGTTGAACATTTCAATGCCGGTCACCACGGTTTTAGTTGTCGGCTTGAGACCAACAATTTCAACTTCGTCATTTAATTTAACTACCCCTCGATCAATCTTACCGGTAACCACGGTACCGCGACCTTCAATGGAAAAGATGTCTTCGATAGGCATAAGAAACGGCTTATCGACATCGCGCTTCGGCTCAGGAATAAATTCATCCAGTGCTTTAGCCAATTCCATAATCGCTTCTTTGTGCTTTTCATCGCCTTCCAAAGCTTTCAAAGCGGAACCTTTGATGATCGGGGTGGTATCACCTGGATAATTGTATTTCTTCAATAAATCACGAACTTCAACTTCAACTAGATCAATCAGTTCTTTATCATCAACCATATCAACTTTATTCAAAAAGACAATGATGTTCGGCACGCCAACTTGGTGAGCCAAAAGAATATGTTCACGGGTCTGAGGCATGGGTCCGTCGGCAGCAGAAACCACCAAAATAGCTCCATCCATCTGGGCGGCGCCGGTAATCATGTTTTTGACATAATCAGCATGACCCGGACAATCAATATGAGCATAATGTCTTTTTTCAGTTTCATATTCCACGTGAGCAGTAGCAATGGTAATACCACGCTCTTTTTCTTCGGGAGCATTGTCAATTTGATCAACGGATTTTTCCTGAGCATTAAAACCCTTTTCTTTTAAAACTTTAAGTATAGCCGCAGTTAACGTGGTCTTTCCGTGGTCAACATGGCCAATAGTACCAACGTTGACGTGCGGTTTTGTTCTTTCGAATTTAGCTGCCATAGTGATGTATTTCCTTAAAATTTAAACTTTTTAAATGAATTATATTAAATTGCACTATCGATTATAGCAATGTTCGCCCATTTAAGCAAGATGACCCCATAATCCAATATAATTAATCCTTAAAAACCATTTAAAAAAACGAGTATTTTAGCGAAAATATGGTTTTTAACGTTTTTTCCCAAGTTCGTGGAAAATAACCGATAAAAACTTATCCCCAAGAGGTGTGGATATCGACTGACTGCGATTTATCTTCCCTTTGGCGCACCATTTGTTTTCGCCCCGATGATCTGTTCCGTGACATTGCGCGGCACGATCTGATAGTTAGAAAATTCCATGGAATACGAAGCTCGGCCTTGTGACATGGAGCGGAGCTGAGTGGCATAGCCGAACATCTCTGCCAACGGAACTGTGGCATCGATTATCTTCATCATACCGCGTTCGCGCATCTCATTGATGCTAGCGCGCTTTGAATTTAAATCACCAATAATATCCCCCATGAATTTTTCCGGGGTGACTACTTCAACCTTCATAATCGGCTCCAAAAGTACCAGGCCCGCGCGTCGTGATGCTTCTTGAAGGGCTATTGAACCGGCAATTTTAAAAGCCGCTTCTGACGAATCAACTTCATGATAACTACCATCAAGCAGTGTCGCCTTAATATCAACCAACGGGTAATGAGCCAAAACACCTCGCTCCATGGCTTCTTTGATGCCTTTTTCAATCGGAGCAATATATTCCCTGGGTATGTTGCCACCCTTGACTTCATCAACGAATTCAAAACCTTCACCGCGATTCTTAGGCTCCACCCGAATTATACAATGACCGTATTGACCGCGACCGCCGGACTGACGAATGTATTTACCTTCGGCCTCGGCAATTTTGGTAATAGTCTCTTTATAAGCAACCTGGGGCCGACCAACATTGGCTTCAACTTTAAACTCTCGCCTCATACGGTCGACAATAATATCCAAATGCAACTCGCCCATGCCGGAAATGATTGTCTGATTAATTTCCTCGTCGGATTTAATGCGAAAAGTCGGGTCTTCCTCAGCCAGTTTAGCCAGGGCCAAGCCCATTTTTTCCTGATCTGCCTTGGTCTTGGGCTCGATGGCCACGGAAATGACCGGCTCGGGAAAAGTAATTGATTCTAAAACAATAGGGTTGTCAGGATCACACAAGGTATTACCAGTAGTCGTATTTTTCAAACCAACAGCAGCAGCAATCTCCCCAGCAAAAACCTCCTTAACTTCCTCGCGATGGTTTGCGTGCATACGCACAATGCGACCCACGCGTTCTTTGAAATCCTTCGTGGTATTCAGAACATAGGAACCAGCATCAATTTTTCCTGAATAAACTCGGAAAAAAGTCAACGTACCTACGTAGGGGTCCGTAGCCACTTTGAAAGCCAGAGCGGAAAATGGCTGATTATCGTCTGCCAAACGCTCAATTTCCCCCTTTGTCTTGGGATCAATTCCTTTAACCGGCGGTATGTCCAAAGGTGAAGGCAAATATTCAACCACCGCGTCCAACAAAAACTGAATTCCCTTATTTTTCAACGCCGAACCCACTAAGATAGGCATAATCTTATTTTCAATTGTAGCCCGTCTCAGCACGCGCCGCAACTCTTCATTGGAAATATCCTGATTGTCCAGATATTTTTGCAAAAGCGCGTCGTCCTGTTCAGCTATTTTTTCTACCATGGCGTGGCGGTATTCCTCAACTTTATCCTTCATATCCTCCGGAATGGTCGTTTCTTCAAATTCCTTACCTAAATCATCTTTATAAATAACTGCTTTTCGCTCGAATAAATCAATAATTCCTTTAAAATTTACTTCGGCGCCAATAGGTAATTGAATTGGTACGGCGTTGGGGGTAAGACGCTCTTTGATGGCTGTCACATCAGCATAAAAATCAGCTCCTGTTCTGTCCATTTTATTTATAAAACCCATCAGCGGAACCTTAAACTTTTCCGCCTGATGGAAAACAGTCTCTGACTGTGGTTCCACACCGGCCACGCCGTCAAAAACAATAAAACCGCCGTCCAGCACACGCAAACTACGCTGCACCTCAACGGTAAAATCAATATGCCCTGGAGTATCGATCAAATTCAGACGATGACCCTTCCAGAAACAGGTCGTGGCCGCGGAAGTAATGGTAATACCGCGTTCTTTTTCTTGTTCCATCCAGTCCATTTCCGCCGCACCCTCATGAACCTCTCCAATCTTGTGCTTTTTTCCGGTATAAAAAAGTATCCGCTCGGAGACGGTAGTCTTACCGGCGTCAATATGAGCTATCACGCCGATATTTCTGGTCTTTTCTAAACTGTATTCACGAGGCATATTATTTACTTGTTTTATCTAATAATTTATTAATTTTCTCATTTATTTCATTAAGTTTTTGATCGAAATTTCTCAAATATTCGCAAATTTTTTATCATTCAATTCAGATAATTTTAATTTTTCCAAATTTTCTGCGATATTATTTAATTCGTTATATATCTTTACTAGAGACTAGATACTCAATCCACTCCCAGCACTCAATCGCTTTGGCTCGCCTCAATTAAACTTCATCATTGATGGTTAGTTTTTTCTTTCCTTGTTCTGTCTTTTGAACCGAAGTCGATTTTGTTTCCCGAGCTGTCGATGGCGTTGGTACGCCCAAGACCAATTTTAGATATTCATCAATCTCCTTTTCCTGATCAGCCCAGGTAATTTTTCCGGAACGAACATCAGCTTTGAATTGTTCCATCAGATCTTCTGCACTCTTGTGAGCTTTTTCTTGCTGCCTCAACAAATTCTTATTTACATCCTGCATCTATTCCTCAAAATCGTGCCGACCTCGGGAACGCCCTAGTGTTAGTGATGCTCGACTCTATGTTTTTGCCAATCATCATATTCCTTCTGTACTACCTCAATATTCTCTACTACTAAAACAGGATGGTCGGTAGCGTGAGCGCCTCTCGGTTAGTCACATTTTTCGCAGATTGATTGTGACTCATGTTCCACCATATTGATTCATGCAAAATGAGCAAAAGCACGATTGGCTTCGGCCATCCGATGCACGTCTTGACGTTTTTTCATGGCTTCGCCCTGTTTAGTAGAAGCGTCAATCAATTCCTGGGCAATTTTTTCCCTCATCGGCGCGCCTTTGCGACGCCTGGCCGCTTCAATTATCCAGCGCATGGCCAGGGTCAATTGCCTATCGCCTCTAACTTCAACCGGTACCTGATAATTAGCACCACCGATACGACGAGACTTAACCTCAAGTATCGGGGCCACATTCTTTATAGCTTGCTCAAAAACGGCTAAACTATCTTTTTTTGTCTTGGCAGCAATAATATCCAAAGCCCCATAAACCACGCTTTCGGCCACTGTTTTTTTGCCGCGCCTCATAACGTGGTTAATGAACTTGGCTAGGGTTAAATTATTGAATTTAGAATCACCGGGTATTTTTCTTTTGGGTGCTGGTTTGCCTCGCATATATTATTTTTCCTTTTTAACTCCGTACAGACTTCGGCCTTGTTTACGGTCAGCCACGCCTTGGGTATCATAAACACCCCTGACAACATGGTACCTGACACCAGGCAGGTCTTTAACACGACCGCCACGGATCAAAACTATGGAGTGTTCCTGCAAATTGTGACCAATTCCAGGAATATAAGCGGTAACCTCCATCCCATTGGAAAGTCTGACTCTAGCAATTTTTCTCAAGGCTGAATTAGGTTTCTTGGGCGTGGTGGTAGTAACTTTGACGCAAACACCGCGCTTGAATGGCGAACCCTTTGGCAATTCGGTCCGCTTCCGGCATATGGTATTCAAAACAGGAGCCAAGGCCGGAGTTTTTGATTTTTTACCGATAGTTTTTCGGCCTTTTCTGATTAGTTGATTAATGGTAGGCATATTTTCTCATAAATATTTAGTCACAAATCTCACTAAATCCTTTAAACGACTGTTTCGCAAATAAACGTGTTGATTCCCCACTTCGCAAGCAGGTTTCGCGGGGTAAGCGTGATAATTGATTAGTGGTATTTAATTTTTTAATGAATTAACTCAAATAAAAAAGTATCATAATGACGATACCCGAGTTCGGCTTCATACTAACACGGGCATCAAACAATGTCAAGATTCATCGGGTAATAAGTAAAATCATTCGGAAAATGAACCTCTCAGCCAAAAATCCTTATAACAAATGAATAGAGTATCCGAAACAATGAGTAAAAAAGCGAGCCGCCGAAAATCACAAAAGTCAAAAGTATCCATGGTCCATAAACTTCGAATCTAACTATCAAGTCCTGCCTGGCTGGCGGAATAACGGCATAAAGCAGCTTGGAGCCGTCTAGTGGCGGTAGAGGCAACAAATTAAACACGGCTAAAACGAAATTAATGTAAATAAGAACTCCCAGAAAATTAATCAATAAGTTTTCCGGTCCAAGAACATTATTGATCGTCAGAATTTTCAGAGCAAAACCAAAGATCACGAAACTTAAGATATTTGACGCCGGTCCGGCTAAAGAAACGAGCACTGGCCCCCATTTTTTATTTTTCAAATTATATGGATTAAAAGGCACCGGCTTGCCCCAGCCAAACCCGGCTAACAACAAAACCATGAAACCTACAGGGTCAAGGTGAGCCAAAGGATTAAAAGTCAGCCGTCCCTGGTTAGCGGCTGTCCGATCGCCCTGAAGATAGGCGGCATAAGCATGCGAAAATTCATGGACGGTAATGGCGTAGATAATAGCCACCAACCAGACAATCAGCAGTTCGGGTTGCGTGATAAGTTGCCACATAAATATCTAAGACCTTGACCAAGGTAAAAAAATAAAGTACACTAAGTATACCAAAAATACTAATATCTTCAAGCTATGGCAAAAATCTGTGACATCTGCGGTCGTGGTCCGGCCTCAGGACACTCCCGAAGCCATTCCAACATCGCCACAAAACGTAAGCACCATCTGAATCTCCAAAACACCACCTACTTGGGCAAGCGAATCAGGATTTGTGTGAATTGTCTGAAAGCCTTGACCAAAAAGGCTAAAAAATAACCATTCAAAAAACACAAAACTCCTTTTTACAAATTAAGGAGTTTTTGTTTTGCTGAATAACTACTCGAATTTTTCCAGAGCTTCTCGGGCGTAAAAATGATATCCGGCTGAAGCGCATATTCCGGTATGACTAAAAAACTTTTTTCTGGAAAACAATAAAAACCACAGCCGTAAAATCTATCAGTTCATGAATGAGTGACATAAGATTTCCCATAGCAGATTAATTATCATAAAGCGCCTGGTCTTAACAAATAAGTTAGAAACACAAGGTATTGTAGAAAATGTGTCTGGGGCGTCGCTAAGTGATACTATAAGGTAATATGGTAGATTGAACCCTGGCCTTGACCTCCCGGCAGTTTCATTTTGGCTTCGCTCAGGGCTAGCTTTGGTTATTTATCATGCCTGCCCGGCTAACTACGTCAGCAAACGGGCGGGCTTGCCAAGAAAAGTGAAAAAATCATTCTGATTAAAGACCAGAGCGCAGGTGCGGAGGCCTTCGCTCGGGTATTATAAAATGATAAAAACTGCCTATTTATTGCCCGAATCTCCTCTGCCTCCGACCAAATTCCTCTATGGCTTCATCCAAATCTTTTTCTGAAAAATCCGGCCAATATTTTTTACAAAAATACAATTCTGAATAGGCCGCTTCCCAGAGCAAAAAACCGGAAGTGCGCAGTTCTCCGGAAGTGCGAATAATTAAATCTGGATCGGGTATTTCCGGTGCGTACAAAAATTTTCCAAAAAACTCTTCAGTAATTTGTTCCAGTTTCACTCCTGTGGCGATTATTTTTTTGACGGCGTCAACTATCTCGGCCCGGCCACCGTAGTTAAGAGCCAAGCTAAATATGGCCTTAACATTACTTTTCGTCTTAGCCATGGCCCGGCGCATCTCCTCCTGCAATACTTTGGGAAAGCCCTCAAGGCGCCCCAAGACATTAAAACGCACCCCTTTTTTATCTAAGGCGTCAATCTCATTTCGCAAAATGGACTTAAAAAGCTTCAGTAAATAATTGATCTCGTTTTTGGGACGATTCCAGTTTTCAGTGGAAAAAGTAAAAACAGTAAGATATTTAATACCGCGATCCAGACACCATTGCCCAACTTTCTTGAATGTTTCCACTCCCGTGCGGTGGCCCTCAAAGGTCGGAAGACCCCTTTCCCTGGCCCACCGCCGGTTGCCATCCATAATAATACCAATGTGTTTTGGCGACTTATCTTGCATGCAATAAATTGTACCAAGTTTATCCAAAAAAATCAACTCTCAATAAGAAAAGGTCATAACACAGAATGACATTATGACCTATGGCGCCGCTAGAAGCGGCTGCTTGGCTAGTTTTAGCCACCATCAGTTGGACAAGGCAATAAGAAAATTTTTTTTAATTACCTTATCCTCCTGCACCTTCTTAGAGGATCAATCTGGGTTCCGTATCACCCTCCAACTCTTTCCAGAAACGTTAGGCTACGCCTATATCCTCACTAAAAGTGCCGATTTTGACCATGTACAAAACCTATGTTGAGAATTTTTTCAATAAATTATTAAAATCCTCGCTTCGATTCAATAGCTGAACTTCCTCCACGCACCAGGGCGACCAATTTTGGGGATGGTCCGAAATTTCCTGAACAAACTCGGCCCAGGACAACCAGCGCACTTCCTCAACCTCTTCCTTGTTTAATTCGGGCTGGCTGTCGGTAAAACCGACAAAAACCGGACACAATTCATTTTCCACTACGCCATCTTTCTCCGCTCGATAACGAAAGTCGGGCAGAACTTCATGGACCTCGGACAATTCCAGGCCTAATTCGTCTTTTAATCTTCTTAAAACCGCCTGGGCCGTCGGCTCTTCCAGCTGCGGATGGCCGCAGCAAGTATTGGTCCAAACCAGTGGCCAGGTTTTCTTTTTATGACTGCGCTGCTGCAATAAAATCTCCCCTCGACTATTAAAAATAAATGAGGAAAATGCCCGATGCAGCGGCGTATTTCCGGTATGGACCGTGGCCTTAGGCGCCGTACCCAAAACTTCATTTTTGTCGTTGATCAAAACGACGTGCTCTTCTGTCTTACTCATGCTCTTCCTCCTTTCCTATTTTTTATTTTGTTAATTATAATACAAAACAAAAAAAATAAAAAGGAACGCCCGATATATATTTTTTATCCATAAAAAAAGACCCGGTTTTTTGCCGGAGTCGTTTTTAGAAGGGGGGTAATGTAATATTGATAATTTTTATTTTTTTAAAAATCCATCATATGACGCCAACCGCGAAAACCTCTCATGCCTCTCATCATATAACCACCATCGTTCTCGTCAAAATTCCGCAACCTTTCCTGCATCTGCTCCTGAGTGATCTCTCCGTCATCAACCATGGTCTGCAAATGCTGGGTCATCCGCTCCTTCATCTGTGACTTAATTTTTTCTCGCAACTGAACATGTCCAATCCCTTTCTCATCCAATAATTGAGGAAAAGTTTTACCGTCGTCTAGCTCTTTTTTATAATCATCCAGCGACATGCCCAGAATATCCGATTGGAACTGAAGTCTGGCGTCTTCTTTCAAAATATAAAGTTGCTGATGGGTAATACCTTTATCATCCAGAAGCTTGGGTAAAGTTTTATTCTGAACCTGGACTTTTAACTCATCTGTGGAAATACCAAGTAGTTTGGCCAGTCCTTCGGAAAACTGTCCGTTGGACCAGAAACCATGACCAACACTAGCCCAGGCCACTCCCCCGCCAAAAAGGATAAGGACGCCTAAACCGATTAACGTGCCGTATATGTATTTTCTCATAATTTGAAAGTATTATCTGAATTAAATAGACCTTGCATTACTTCATACGCGGCCGGGCGACTATATCTTTCAATCACCCATCTGTGGCTAATCTTAGCGGCCATAAATTCTACCGTCTTTCAATTCGACAATATGGCTGGTGTATTTTCTTATATAATCGGAGTGAGTAATGACAATGACAGTTTTTTTATTATTTTTATTAAGACTGTCAAGTATGGAAAAAATCTCCTCGCCGGTCTTGCTGTCCAAATTTCCAGTTGGCTCATCGGCTAAAATAATGTCGGGCTCGTTGATCAGAGCTCTAGCCATGGCCACCCGCTGCTGTTCTCCACCAGAGAGCAGATTCGGCAAATGATTGACTCGTTCCTCCAAGCCTAGCTGCTTTAAAGCGGCCAAAGATTTTTTTCTATCCTGGGATGAGCGTTTAGCAATCACTGCTTCCACATTTTGGGCGGCGGTCAGCGTGGGAATCAAATTAAAATTCTGAAACACAAAGCCAATCTTATTGCGACGCAGGTCTGTTAATTTGGCTTCGCTGATTTTATTGATATTAACGTCGTCAATGAATACTTCACCGCTGGAAGGCCTATCCAGTCCGCCAAGCAACTGCAAAAGAGTGCTCTTACCTGAACCGGACTGGCCCAAAACCGCCAAAAAGTCACCTCTTTCTACCTCTAAATTTACGCCGTCAATGGCCTTAACCACTCGCGCGCCCTGGAAAAAATATTTTTTTACGTTTTTGGCTTTAATTATTTTCATAAATTTTGTATTAACACTTACTCAATATTACGGAGAGCTTCCTGGGGCTTCATTTTCGATGCTTTGATAGCCGCCAAAGTTCCGGCAAAAATTGAACCAATAACAGCCACTAGTGAACCTAGCAAAAAAACCATATTTGAATAGATAATTTTCAAAGGTACTTGCGTGGAAACCGTGGTGTTAGTACCGTTACCGCCCAGGAAAAATCTTCGCGCAAAACTAAATCCCTGGTTCTGGCTGGCACTGGCGATTGTGGCCGAGAGAGAGATATCAAAATGGTTGAGCAACGCGATAGCTCCCGCGGCCAAGCCAAGTCCCAAGACCGCACCTATCACTCCCAATACTAAATTTTCGGCGATAATTTGCCTGATTATTATAGCGTTGCCCCAACCAATTGCTTTCAATGTTCCAATTTCACGTATCCTTTTATTTACCGAGAGTATGGTGAGCAAACTAACAATGATAAAAGCCGCGGAAATAACAATAACACTGGTTACTCCAATAAATTTATTGGTTAGGTTCGCGACGTTTACTAGACTACCACTAACTTCCTGAGCAGTATCTTTAGAATTAGTAACTACAGCTCCGATAAAAGCGTCCTCAAGTTTTTTACTCGTATCCTCAACCGATTGAGCATTGGTCGACTTGATAAGCATAATATTAATTTTCCCATCTCGTTCGGCGATAGCTTGCAAATCGGTAAGCGGCAAATACAAATCGGCCGTGTTGGTATACAGTTTCGGCTCGACAATACCAACCAAGGTCCAGTTTTTACCGCCAAGATTTATTGTCCCACCAAGAACGTAATTCTGTTTATCGGCGTAGGATTTATTGGCGATTATCTGGTTATCACCGTTAAACCAGGTACCGCTGGTAATATGATCCGGTAAAATCAGACCGATGTCCGTTTTTGACATATCCACACCGGCCACCGTCAAACTATTCGAACTGATATTAGTTTCTATTGGCCCTACATGCTGGGTATATGTTCGTTCCGGAGCGGTAAACCTAAAAGACTGATTTTTAAAACGTTCGGGCATGGCCTCATCCATGGCTTTACGCATAGATTCCATCCCTTCCGGCGACCGCGGATCAATACCCTTCACCTTCAGCTCCTCTTCAACCTTTTTCCGGGCAGAATCTTGAGCCGCCCGTTCTTCATCGGTCATTGGTTCAATTTTCTGATTAACCTCAAAAGTTTCGCCTCCGGTAGTTACTTCCGTTGTTACGTCAGGTATCGTACCTTCCTGGTGTATTACTTGCATAATCAGTCCGGCTGCTGCCTTGGCAACCAATGACTTATTAAGGTTGTCAATTTCCTTCTGATCAAAAGTCATCAGCGATCCCGGCAAGAAAGTATCATAAGAAAATGTCTCTCCCGGATTACCTAGATTAGCTAAATTAAGGCCAATCCTATTATCCTGCATCAATTCATTACGGGAAGTCTCGTCGAGTGAAACCATACTTTCGTTATCAACGGATCTCGTAACCATTATATCTGTCCCCACATTTTGTAAAGGATTCAATACCTTATCCTGGGCAGTGGATAAACTTTGCGACACGGAAATAATAACGATAATCACAGAGCTGGCCATGGCCAGACCCAAGGAAATCGTCAAAGTTTTTCCAAAACGACGAATCAGCTCCGCCCCCAAATAACGCAAATAGAACATAGTTTTCTATATATCATGATTTAATTAATCCGAAAATTTTTTACACATCCTTTAAAAAAATATTCTAGAAAATTATTAAAAATTCTCTATTAATTACAATACTTTTGCCATAAAAGATTTACACTACATTATCTTATACGCGCCCCTTCTGATTATTATTTCAAAAATTTCACTGAAGCTGCAGTCAATCAGACCATTTAAAAAAATCACCAAGAAAACAGACGAGAGAGTCTACTTTCCGGTAAGGTACGCGAATATTAAGGGTAGTAAATATTTACGCCAAGGGCGGCCCCCTGACGCCAAAGTCGGGCCTATGCTGATTATCGACTTTAGCATAGGATTGGTCGACCAAAGTAAAAAGCTGATTGACTTGATCATCTGTTATGGTGCCCTGGTTATCAATGAAAACTCCGGCCAGCGTGGCTAACGAAATCTCCGCGGCGGGCTTTGGAAAACTTTTATGATCCGACTGTTCGTCAATAGTGGCAGCGGGCGTTATTTGGTCTATAAACGCAACATCACTTTTACGCGCTAACATGGTAAAATCAGAATAGCCTTTTATCTTCAACTGATTATCCACTAAATTGCCAGCCACGACCATGGCGCTCAGAAATAATAACAGACTAATCATACCGAATAATATTGGAGTGAAAATATTAAACATAAATTGTTAATCCTCTGCTTTTGGCCTCGCATTACTTAATACGACTGATAATTAATAATCATTTCATTTACCAAAAACCCCGTTTTTTCATCGGGGTTATGGTTCATCTAGTAATAAAAACGAATTGTTATCGCCTAAAAGGTTTGACTCCCGGTGGTCGGGCAGCATTAAACGGCATAACATGTATCCTGCCTCTGATCTCGCCCGGACCCACAAAAAATGGCATCACTCTGATAGCGCTGAAAATATGTTCATTAGCTGACCGCAAATCACCTATAATCCTGACCAACTGCCCCTCTTCGAAGGAAAATATGGTTGGCTGGTAAGTGTTCGCTTCAACCACGATCCAATTCTGACCGGAAAAATCCTCTAACTCAAACAACTGAGGCTTGGCAAGCTCCTTGATTACTTCTCCGGCTAGTAAACCTCTCTCCGGCTGGACCAATAACTGCTCGCGGTCATGCATCAGCACCCCATAAAAAGGCACCTGACGATTGAGAAAATAGTGTATTTGGGACGCCAAACCAAAACAGTAAACAGTGCCGCCCAAAACTAAACTCAACGCTAAGCTACCAATGACAACCCAGTAGGCATGATATTTATAGCCTTCTTTGGTATGGCGGGCGTTGTAATAAGCCAACAACACAAATAAGGCCATGATGACTATCCACAGATATGGCATGGTGTCCAAAAAATGCTGAAAAGGAGTGCGCGGCAGATATTCTAGTACCTCCCAATCGGAATTGACAAATTCGAACAATATTACACTAAAAGCCAAACTACCGATCAGAACTGAAACCGCTGCTGCCGCCCAAACCAACCAGTGTTTAAGCAAAAACTGCCAGCGAGGCTTAGGCTTGATGCCCGCTTCCTTAATTGTCTGGATGATTTTTTCGCTAATGTCGTTCATATTCCTATATTTCCATTTTTTATTGCTTCACGTAATTTTTCCTTGGCCCTACTCAATAAAGTCCCCACCGTACCGATGGGTTTTTTTAAAATATCCGATATTTCCTGATAATCCCTTTCCTCTAAATACTTTAACACCAGAACTTCTTTATATTTTGAATCTAACTCGGCCAATAGTTTACGCACAACTTCGCCTGTCAATCGGCTGCTGATTTTTTCATGTAAGTCTTTACCGTCTTTTATCAGGGCCAAAATTTTCTCACCCTCTTCGCCGTTGATTGTCTGGGTCCTGGCCTGATTACTACGATAATAACTGATAACTTTGTTATGAGTTATACGATAAATCCATGAAGAAAATTTCAAACTTTGATCAAAATCGTTTAAATTTCGATATACGGTCAAAAAAATTTCCTGCAACAAATCCTCGATATCTTCTCTGGCCAGACCGGAAATACGAAAAATATACCTTGTCAGTTTGTGTTCGTATCTTTTCACCAGCCCCCCATACCAATCGGGGTTTTGAATGGTCAATTTAACCAGCTCCTCGTCTGATTTATTTTGGAAATCCTCAATGGGTATCATAAAAAACAACCGTCAATTAAGTAGTACGTATTATAACATGAATTTATTTTGAAAACACCACCAATCAATCAAAGTTGTTGACTGCCCGGCCGTCAGTTCAGATCTTCTGCAATTTTATAACAACTCCCTCGGAACACTGGTCCTCAAAAAACGGCCTACAAAAGTGAAAATAAAACGAATGCGCTACACTGTGTCGGCATATAAACGGAGTCGAGGGGCTGGGTAATCACGTTGACGCAATAGTTCTGAAAATTTTGGCAATTCGAGAATCTATGGCTACTCCCGCCGGAGTGAACAATAATAAAATAACGCTTTGCAAAAACTCGGACCGACTTAACACATTAAACTGGCTGGTTTATTTATCCACGATAATCCGAAAAAATCTAAAAATTAAGCAGCGATAACGCCTGGTTAATGACAGCGCTGAGATCAGTAACCATAACAAAATCTATTTATATTGTTTAAGATAAGGCCTGGGTTATTTTGTGGTGGAAGAAGTATATCATTCATATCCACCCCTACTTCAACCCCGCCACCGTTTTAAAAGTAGTGAATTGGCTACCACTGAAACGCTAGATAATGCCATGGCCGCTCCGGCAATCTCGGGTCGCAGCTGCCAGCCGAAAATCGGAAAAAACGCTCCGGCGGCAATGGGAATGCCGGCAACATTATAGATAAGTGCCCAAAAAAAGTTCTGCACAATTTTACGAAATGTGGCACGTGACAGACTGATCGATTTCACCACATCCATCAGATCATTTTTTACCAGCACAATCTGTCCGGTCTCCAGGGCCACATCCGTACCCGAACCAATAGCAATGCCGAGGTCAGCGCTGGCTAAAGCCGGGGCGTCATTGATGCCATCGCCGACAAAGGCAACTTTCTTGCCTTCAGCCCGAAGTTTCTTGACTTCATTGGCTTTTTCCCTCGGTAACACTTCAGCTAACACGCGATCAATGCCAAGCTGTCGGGCAATGGCCTGGGCCGTCCGTTTATTATCGCCGGTGATCATCACTACTTCAATGCCTTTTTTCTTTAACGCTTCTATAGCCGGCACGGCGCTCGGCTTGGCTTGGTCAGCCACCGCAATCCAGCCGACAATTTTCTTATTCACGCCGATAATCATGACTGTTTTACCGGTCCGCTCCATGGTTTCAATATCGCCGGAGATTGCCGTCAAATCAACCCTCTCCCGTTCGAATAATTTCCGATTTCCTAAAATAACATTACGGCCATCGATGATGCCTTTAACGCCATGTCCAGGTACCGCGGAAAAGCTAACTACTTCTGATAACTGAAGATTTTGCTCCTGAGCTTTTTTGATAATCGCGGATGCCAAGGGATGCTCTGACTTTTTTTCAATTGAGGCAGCCAGGCGTAGTATTTCGTTGCTCGAACCTTCATCCTTTGCCCCAATATCTGTTACCTCCGGTTTGCCATTGGTCAATGTACCGGTTTTATCAAATACCACCGCAGAAATTTTTCGCGCCGCCTCCAGCGCCTCCCCACCCTTAATTAAAATACCTTGTGAGGCTCCTAGACCAGTGCCCGTAATAATGGCGGTTGGTGTGGCTAACCCAAGAGCGCACGGACAGGCGATAACCAGCACGGCCACAAACGCCAGCAGACTCGGAACAAGCGGCTGTAACGCTAAAAAATACCAAGCCACAAACGTAATCAACGCCAGGGCAATTACTATCGGTACAAAATACGCGGACACCCGATCGGCCAACCGCTGGATCGGCGCCTTGGACGCCTGGGCATCCTCCACCAGCTTGATAATGCCGGCCAACAATGTATCCCTGCCGACTTTGGTGGCTTTGAACAAAAATGAACGGTGCATATTAATCGTGCCACCGATGACGACATCACCCTTATTTTTTTCGACCGGAATACTTTCTCCGGTAACCATTGACTCGTCAACCGAAGATGTACCGTCCTCAATCGTTCCATCAACCGGAATCTTGGTACCGGGTTTAACGCGGATCAAATCACCTGCCACAATCTGTTCTAGGGGCACTTCTTGTTCAACTCCGTCGCGCAACACAATGGCAGTCTTGGGCGCCAAACCTATCAGCTTTTTAATCGCTTCCCCGGCCTTCCCCTTTGCTCGCGCTTCCAGCCATTTACCTAGCAAAACTAAAGTGATAAGAATGCTACCAATCTCAAAGTAAACTTCGCCATCAACCAGCCCGAAAACTACCAATATTGAATACAGATAGGCCGCAGACGTGCCAATAGCAATCAAACTGTCCATGTTGGCGGTCCGGGCCTTCAGCGCCCCCCAGAAGCCGCGGTAAAATTGCCACCCAGCCCAGAACTGGATCGGCGTAGCAAATAAAAATTGTAACCACCCGCGGTATGGAATTTCCTCTATCTGTGGAATGACATTCATACCCATACTTAAAATAAGAACCGGAAGCGCCAATAAAACACTGATGATAAATTTTACTTTGACGCTGCTGATTTCCTTGGCTCGTGCCATATCCTCGGATTGACGTGCCTGGCTGTCATCTTTTAGCTCACTGGCGTTATACCCGATTTCCTGGACGCGCTGTATTAACTTATCGATGGTAGCCTGCGACTGGTCATGAATCACGTGCGCCCGCTCAGTGCCATAATTAACACTCGCCTTCTCGACGCCCGGCGTTTTATTCAATTGCCGCTCAATCAGCTGGGCGCATGAAGCACAGTGCATCTTACGTAATGATAATGTTGTTTGTTGAGTCATAATGTTCTTTGATTAACACCGCGTTTGTCGTATGGGCAACACCCCACTCTTCAGTCATGTCGAGTAAAACCGAGACGTCTCTATTGCAGTGGTCACCGTTATTAACTGAGACGTCTCGATTCCCTCGACGTCACAAACGCGGAATTATTTAACGATCACCTTCCCCTGATACATCCCCATATCACAGGTAAAAGAGATCTCGCCGGTTTGGGCGGGAGTAAATTTCACATCTGTAACACCAAAAGGTTTCAGGTCCTTCCGGACATTTTGTCCTTCAAACGTGACAAACCGCGAACACGAAGTATCTTCCTGTCGGTTAAAATGTACAACCAGCGGTACGCCGGCTTTGGCCGTAATCACATTTGGATCATATGCCCCTTTCACCAGGATAGTGACCTCCTGCTTGCCGCCTTGTTCCATAGCCTGTTCCTGCTTGCGCTGAAACCGGAGCCAAAGGAAGAACAATCCGACGATAATTGCGATAAGTACAATACCGACAATTTGAATTATTTGCATACGATTATTAATTAAGAAATTGGTAATTCAACCGAATATGACCCCGCTCTCTCAATTTCCTCCTTTAGTCGCTGCCAGTCAAGATGCTCATCATGTTCAATGACCGTCTGACCCGAATGATAGTCAACACTGCACGACTGTATTTCCGGAAAATCACGACAGACGTCCTCAAGTAAGGCTTTGCATGACGGACAATGAGTTCCTCCAATGGTTATGGTTGTTTTCATAAATTAATCGGTTAAACACATAGCCGTGGCCGGATCGCACTCGCTTAAATCCTGCGGTCCGGCGGCGGTGTTAGTATTAGCTGTCTTGTCTACGTCAATACCAGATTCCACCACGGTGAAGGCGGCGCCAGGCGTAGTCATACCCATAGTACAACTGAAGTTAAGAGTACCGGTTTTGGTGGGGGTAAATTTGATTGTTTTAATGCCCTGACGAGGCAGCATTTCGGTGATGCCCATTTCAGGCATGGTAATAACTCTAGCACAACCAGCCGCCTGGCTGGCGTCAATTTGCCACTCCACTGTAATCCCTTTCTTCACCGTAAAACGGGACGGATAATAGTCGTACCCTTTGACCATCATCTTAACCACCTGCACCCCGTTCGCCTCCTCTGAACTGCCAAGCGCGCCACTACTCTGTTCAACTGTACTAGTTCGGGACGACCCAGTACCGACTACCGTAATGCCGGCCATAGCAAAACCCCGGCTGATGTTAAAAATACCTACCAGAATCACCACTACTCCTGCAAACTGGAAAAAGCGTTTTTGCCAGGCTGCTTTCAAAAAACTGGATACCGCACTAACAGAAAGCAAGGCTGGTAGTGTTCCAAGGGAGAAAATCAACATGGTCAGTGCGCCGGTCACCATATCGCCCTTGCTCAAAACATAGAGCTGCAATGCCTGGGTAAACCCGCACGGCAGAAAAAAAGTCAGTGCTCCGAACAAAAAGGGGGCTATTTTTCCACGGCTGTGACCACCGGCATCATAAATCTTATGAGCGATAAATTTCGGCATCCGGGGCTGGAAACGTGATAGCCAGGGAAAAACATTCAACAACTGTAAGCCCAAAATAACCATTACCGCGCTGATGACAATGGTTACAATGCCGTTGACCGTCGCGGATAAACTAAGCACCGAACCCAGTAGCCCAACCGCTCCGCCTAAAACCATATAAGACACAATTCGTCCAGCGTTAAAATACAGATGGACCCGGAACCGTTGCTTACCAGTCAATTCTGGGTGTTGCTCATTATACCTGGCCGCCACTGCTAATAACAATCCGCCAGTAACCGCCATACAGGTGGAGACGGCGGCTACTAAACCAATCATTAGTACCACGCCGTAACTCATGTTTTCCGAAACGCCAATATCCGGGAGAATCTGCAACCGACGCAAAATTAAATAAACAGCTACCACAATCAGGGAAATTGCCCCAATTTGAAAATAGTCTTTTCTTGAATGCTTGACCAAGGCTTCGCCGGAAATAGTATATCCGTGGGTCTGAATCAGACTTTCCAATTCATGAATTTCGGGTCGTCGCGAGCAAACCAATTCCGCTTTACCCGACGCGTAATTGACTTTTACTTTTTCCACGCCCGGTACCAACCTGAACTGCCGCTCAATCAACACTTCACAGGCGGCACAATGCATCCCTTTTATTTTTAATTCTATTTTTTGGAAATTATTTGATGACATAATAAAAAACCTAACATTATTAAAATCCATCTTAAAAACAGGATATTCGTGTTAGGCAAAGATGCGCGGCTGAATTACGCCCCGAGCCAGAGCCGCAAGCAAAAAATTGAACAACTTACTTTCCGATTCCCTATTTTTTCATTACGCCAGTGCTGCCACGGTGGTGAATAGCCGGCCATAACCTTCTTCACTCCCAGAATTATTGAAACGACCAGTAAAGTCAGAACCAAGAAGACAAGCGGCTCTTGGTTCAAAATTGCCGCGGAAAAACTCTGCCAAAAAGCCAAATGACCACTCACCCCCATGGGACAGAGCGTGGCACCGCGTTGCCTGAACGGACAATCGGCCATCAGGTCGTCGGTGCTTATAGTCATGCTTACCAGTAACACAAAAACGCCAGTACCGAAAAAACCGAGCAGACATACTAACGCTGTCAGCGCAAATAATTTATTCAGTTGTGATATATGTAAAAATGATAGAAATGGCATGATAATGGATATTATATAAGTATATCACAACCGTTATCCCTGCCAAGACGGGCATTTGCTGTCAACAAATCCTTCACAAAAACGCGCCTACTTGCTAACCTTCCAGCGCAAATACTCGGCCATGGTCATTTTTTTCGCCCGAGCTTTTTTGGTAATTATCTTCTTGTCCCGAGGGGTCAGGCGTAATGTAAATTTGATAAAATACTTTCCCATTTTTTTAAATTAAATTAATTGCAATAATCGTTTATGACCGACAATAATTTCGAAGAATTTTTATTGTATCACTGATCTAATTCTTCCATATCCGCGGATCTACGGCAATTTTCTTGAAACAAACCATTCACTTCTCCCTGGGTCATTGTCTCAACAATGGAACTCTGAATTTGGCTATCGGGTTCATACAGCCCAGCCAGTGGCTCTTCCGTCGGCACCAGTTTTTCGGCATAAGCCCCTAGCACGCGCGGTTGGCGACCAGACACCTGTACCGTCTGGGGCTGGACCTGGATGGCGCCCAGATACGTCCAGGAAAAAACACCGGCCCCTAGGCCGACTACAACGATTAAAATCAGATATAATATTACCTGAAAATTTGGTTTGTCCATACTCTTATCTATCATACTCTACTCAATTATTCAAAAATGTCAAGTCTGTTGACTAATAACTTAGGGCTGCGCTTAGCTCTGGAATATGGTCAGAAAAATCCAACATAAAAGCATGGCGATAATAATTACCAGGAATATTTTTAGCTTTGCCGGAGAAACGTGGTGAGGCTTCTCTGGTCCCGAAGAAAAAATTTTTAAGGCCATTTCAATAAATTTTTAAAACTCAATGTAATGTATTTTTAAGATTGCCTTTAGCTTTAGCCATTGAGTATTTCTACTCATTTGTCCTTCATCTTCTTGGCTTCTTGGCGAAAGCCTAATCCAAATCCACTCTCGAGATGTTCCCCAGCGACAGCAAGCCAAACAAAACACCAGCCATCTCATCGCTGATTTCCTCCTTGTGGGTGGCGACGTATTCTTTCAACTCATCACCTTTTTTCCACTGGAAATATTCGACTATTTCACTGGCTTCAACAATGATATCAATGGCGTCATCTTTTGGCTCGCGACCCTTGTCCCATTCGCGATCAGACTAAATTTCGCTACTTGTTCAGTTAATTCTTTTAGTTCGTTCATATTTTCTTTTCTAAACACAATTATTAATTACTGAAGCTGGCCCGCCAACTCACGGGTGATAAAATCTTTCAATTTTCTGAAAGCCAGGCCGCGGTGGCTTAAACTGTTTTTTTCCTCACTGGACATTTCCGCAAATGTCTTATTATGGCCATCGGGGATAAATATCACGTCATAAGGCATTAGCGGTCTGACCGGACCATGAGGTTCGGTGGTCAAAAAACCATTTATAGTTCCTGAAAAAATCCAGTACTGCCCTTCCGGCGACACCAAGGCCACCGTACAAACGAACTTAGCTTGGCGTTTTTCGGGCGGCAGACCCTCGGTCTTGGCCAAAACTTTTTCGACCAATTGCATACCGCCGGATCCCGCACCCGCATAGCGCGCCGAATAAACTCCCGGCTCGCCGTTTAAAGCCTCCACGCATAAACCAGAATCATCGGCCACGGCCCATTGCCCGGATCTCTCCGAAACAAACCTAGCTTTTTTCAAAGCATTAGCCTCAAAGGTTTCCCCATCCTCTTCAACATCATCACTCACGCCCGCCTCATCCGCGCTGACTATATCCAGCGATAAACCACTTAATATCTGGCGCATTTCTATAATTTTCCCCGAATTATGAGTGGCAAAGACCAATTTCATATTTTATTTTTTCCAGCCAAGGACACTGCCCTGGTTATTAGTTTATGAAGTTGTTGAAAAGTCTTGGAATCGACCAGTGATCCATCTGGATTAAAAGCTTTGTCGGCAAAACGGACTGTCACTTGGGGCTGGGGCACTACTATGACATTCAGAGAAGCCAAAATCTGACGCAGTTGCGGTTGCATGCGGGCAGTACCGTAGGGACCATCGGAGGCCCCACAAATTACTGCCACTTTACCAGCAAACGAATTGTCACTCCGCGACGCCCAGTCTATAGCGTTTTTTAGCACACCGGAAACTGAATGGTTGTACTCCGGCGAAGCAATCAGCAGAAGATCGGCATCAGCAATTAATGATTTAAGCTTTATAACCGGCTCGGGTAAGATCGGTCGCTCAAGGTCTTCATTATATAAAGGCAAAACCAATTCTCTCAAATCGGCTTCATTAACCCGAGCATCTAAGTCTTCCGCTATTTTTCGTGCTACGCTCAAAAGCCGGCGATTATACGAATTCCGCCGTAAACTGCCGCAGATCGCCAATACTTTTAGATGTTCCATGGTTCTAGCAAATTATTTTATTTCATGCAGATTAAAATTAACTACTTCGTCTTTTTCGTTAAAGAGAAAAATGCCGAAAAATTATTTAGGCTGCCAAAGGAACGGCAACTCATACCTGCCACTTGACCAAGTCTCCGCATCGGGAGGGCGTCAACCTCAAACCACCTAAGCCTCATTTCTTCAGATTAATCGGGCTGACCGATAAATTCCGGATATATTCACTCAAACACGTCTGAATTATTTTGAAAACGGAAACTGACGAAGCCATGCTTCGTCACCCGACTAACCGCAATACTCGCCTCTTCCATCATCACTACCCACCCGATCGCAATTTCCCAGATTTCCCCGGGCTTAACCTTACCCCCGAAGCCGCTCCAGTGGACCGCGCTTTTTCAAACTAAGCATGATCCGTAGGAGCTGATAAACATAACAAAGGGTAAGTAAGGCCCTCATGACACACGTATCCACGTATCAATTATACTATACTGCGATATCAGCCGGCTCCATCGAATTTCAATGGCCCGGGTATTGCCAAAATGTTTCTGTAGATTTTACTTCAATAGCTGGCATAGTTGAATCATTATAACACTTTTCTGGCTGGCGGACAACTAGATACCTTGATAGTCAAACAGTCAGCCACCAGATGCCCAAATAAACTTCGCGTCCTCACCGCTCAAACCGGCGTCCAACCAGCCGAATTTATTGCTCGTATCGATTCTGGTTAGCGACCATTCATCCGAATCAAAATTAGTAATAATACCTGAAGATTTGCTGCAATTCGCATTAGTACCGCATGACTCTGTTAACTTAGCGCTGAGGGGATTTTCATACTCGACCCACTGGCCATTATCGCAGATCCCGTTGTCCTTCGTCGTTAAAACTCTCAAAAATAACAACAGCCAGCCGCAACAATAATGGCCGCTTCCCAAAATAATATCGCTTTTTCTTTTTTCCACGCTTAATTATCTAATGTTTTCATTTTAGCGCAAGTCTTACGCCAGGACTTGTGCGCAAAATAAATAAAAGAAGGCTCGTGCAAGACGAGCCATTTTTATGTTTTTTATAATTATTCCCAGGGCCAGGGTCGCTTCGGAATTTTTATGGAAAATAATGAGCTTTCGAGACGCTGATAACCTAGCGCAATTTCCAAAAAATTCTCCCGATCAACGGTCTTGGGCGCGAAACAAACTCGGTTTGAATAATCGACAGCCACCAGAAGCCCGTCCACGGAAAAATAACAGTTGCTAAACTGCGCCGGGGCAGTATTAGCACCAGGCAAAGGCCAAAACTTTCGCCCAACACCCCAAGTATCTCTGGTGATGTCCCACTGACTTTTTTGCAAAATCCGCGCTGGTTCAAAGCCAAAAGCCATTTTACCTCCATTTTTTGACTTGGTATAAAAAAATGAGCTACTTAAAATAACTTAATGCTTTAAGAAAAAAAGTCAAGACAAACAGCCGTTTGATCCTGTCAAATTAATAAATTATTACTTTTTATTATCGGTCTTGTCTGCAAACTTCATTAAAGACATGCTGATCCACACCACTACCACCGTAATAATAATAGCGTAAATAAACTTGGCCCAAATACTGTTCTTGTCTAAAGGGAAGACAAGGTCAATCAAGTGCCTAATCGCCTCGTTCCAGGCCAGACCGGCCACCAAGCCCAAAGCGCCAATAATATAGCCGAGCATCCTGGAGCGGATCTCCCGTCGTAAACTCTTTTTTTCCTCAATCTCTTTCTCACGGTTTTGATTGGCCATATTAATTTTTTAAATTCTTTTCATTAACAATTATACACCAGTTTTCTTACCAAACCAAGGCTTGACATAGATGTGGATAATCTGATAAAAATACAAAAAAGAAACGATAAAGTCGCCAGATGCTTAAGAAGGAGGGTAAATGAACCAGAAACAGCCCCTTGGTTTTGATGCTTTCGGCCGGCAGTGCATCATCAATATGCTTCTTTCACCCGAAATCATGACCCAGAATGAAATTGAGGAAGTCATTAACAAAATGGCTTCGCCAAAATTTGCTGATGCCGAAAAGACTCAACAATTCATAGAACGATTGAATTTGATGGGAAAAACTCACGCCGCCATTTATGTGGCGAAAATCACGGCCTCATAACGCTACAGCCGCTCTTTGAAAGAAGAGTGGCAATTTTTTTACTAAAAAACGGCCGTTGTTTTACAACGACCGTTAGACTTGAAAAAACTAATGAGGACTGCTCTCCTTGGAGTCCTCCACTACGTCCGTTTTGGCTTCCACAGACTCACCGGTAACTGGTTCGGTCGCCTTGACTTCGGCTGGGGTTGGCGAAAAAAGTTTAGGTAAGTACCCGATAGGCAAACGTGAGCGGTCGCCAAAGTCGCCGACACCGGGCCTGATAAAACCGTTCTGGTCAAGTTCACGATCGACTATTACCAGGACAAGATTCACCAGTGGGAATTCTTCCTGAACATGAGCCACGCCTTCGGGTGCTGCGAACATGGAACAAAAATAAATATTATGCTCCGAGGCGCCATTGTCAATCAAATTCTTAATGGCCAAACATGCAGTATTTCCCGTGGCTAGCATCGGATCAAGAACAAAAATCACATCATCCGCAGACGGCGCATAATCATCGCCGAGTTGAGCAACCCAACGAACTTCCAATGTAGTCTCATCACGTTTTGGCCAGACATAATGGGTTCGGCTACGCGGAAATTCGTTCTCAAAAGGCCAGCGCATGTCATCGCCGGCCTGCAATACCGGAATCAACACCGGATCAGCCGGACGCTGCTCGCGTATTTCTTCCAATACCCCCTGAAATGAATACTGTTCCGTACCCAAAAATCTCCGGCAGAACTTAGCCATCAAGGTAGCTAAACACCAGGCGGCTTTGTTGAAATCAGCCTTATCGGTCTGCGCTTCTCGCAACGTATTAACCAACGTCTGCACTTTTTGACTCAATTTAAGACCATGGATTCTTTCCCAATTGAATTTGACACCGTGAATCTGTTCGTACATGCACAAATTGACAAACATGTTATTCCCTCCTTAAACAGGCGGTTTTTTATTGTTAAATTACCATTTTATTTTCACCCCATCTTATCACATCCAAAAAATAATGCAAACAAATATTTTTGGCAATAAAAGTTTGGACAAATTTTTGTAAATGATAAATTTTTTTGATTTGTAATGGATCTTCATTAAATACGAAAAACATCCAGAAAAACCCAGAATAAATAAAAAATTTTATAAGAAATAGGCCCGGTTAGGTTGAAAAAATCTTCATTGTCCATTCGGAACCCACGTCCGCCCAAGTTTTTTGGAAAAAATAAAAAATTCTGAACATCGAAATGTCTTTGTCTCTCAAACGGGTCAGAATTTCGTTCTTTAATCTTCGGATAAAACAAATCCAAGTTGCGATTTTCGTAGCTGGGATTTAATTTAAAGATTTGCCGTTTATTATCTAACGAGCTCTACTGTAACCACCGCGATTACTTCATTTACTCCGACTACGACAAAAGATCTTTCTGCCTTGTTAATCAATATCTTCAACTCCTGACCTTTTGGTGGCGGGAGTTCCAAATCGACATAGTCAAGCGTCGTATCCCCGTGAAGGGGATGAATCAAGCGAACGCGCCATTCTAATTTTTCTGCCATTACGGCCCTCCTTGAAATTTAAAACTACCGATAATGAACTTTTTTGTATTCGTCAGAATACAACAAACCAACTTGACTAGTCAGCAAAAAACGTCCAGCGCGTCAAAAAGACCGGCAAAATTTCCCTTAGTTTACCGAAGTCTTAAATAATGGCTTCTCCTGGCCGGGCCGAACTTCTCAATGGCGTATCGCAACATCGTGCGCGGCATTTTCCTGGCGTATCTATCCAAAAATTTTACTTCCAAATTTTGATCGCGTTTGCCAGCTTCGCGCAACATCCAGCCCACGGCTTTGTGCATCAGGTCGTCTTGGTCATTTAACAATATCTCGGCCAATTTATAAGTATCGCTAAATTCATTATTTCTGATAAAAGCCAAAGTGGCCAAAATAGAAATGCGTCTGTCCCACAGTAATTTTGATTTGGCCAGTTTGTACAGAATCTGACGCGGTTTATTCAATAAATAGTTTCCCACAATGTTCGGGGCAGACAGGTCAACCAAATCCCAATTATTGATATTCCGAGTATTGCTCAGATACAAATCAAAAATCTTTTGCTTAACCCGAAGATCGCCCTTCTCATACTGTTTGACCAAAATTAACAGGGCCACCAGGCGATGCTCGTGTATTTTACTTCTTAAAAGCTGCTGAATTTCTGAAAATGTCAGATCCAGATATTTTTTAGCCACCGATCTCTGGACTGGAACTTTTATACCCAGAAAAATATCGCCCTCGCCGTATTCACCCGGACCGGTTTTGAAAAACCGCTGGAGAATTTTGGCTTGCTGGGGGTTGGCTAAACCTCGAAGTTCTTTTTTAAGTTTAAAAAGCATAATTTATTTAATGCATCTAATACTCTTACTAATTTCGTTTTTGCTTTATTTACCTTTTTCACATATAATGAAAATCTATCGGGGTATGGCGCAGTTGGCTAGCGCGCATGCATGGGGTGCATGAGGCCGTGGGTTCAAGTCCCACTACCCCGACCAAGTTAGACTTTTTTGAAATTCAGAGGCGATTGGTTGCTCGCTCGCCGCGCCTTTGGCGCGGAAAGCAGACGGGCAAAAATTCCTTCCCCCCAACCCCCTCTTTCCGCCACGTCCTCGCTTTGAATGCCGTCGGAATTTGTATTTTGTTTCGCAAAATGCGTCGCAAGAAAAAGAAGTATTGCCCTTGCCCCAGCCCACCCGTGCGCGGGCGACAACAAGAAACTTCCTATTTGTTGACTAAACAAATTAAATTGTGTACTATAATGTTAGTATTAGTCATCTAATTGTAGATAAATTATTGTATTTTAATACTAATACTATCATACCATAATGTCAATGAAAAAAACAACAATAGCAAAGAATATAAAGAAGTTGCGAAAGCAACGGGGTTTGTCGCAGGACAAATTGTCCAAATTGGCTAATATTTCCCATAATACGATCATAAAAATTGAGTCCGGCGCCATACAAAGCCCGACAATGGACACGGCAAGCAAAATCGCCAAAGCCCTTGGCGTTTCGCTTGATGATTTAGTCAACAAATAAAATTATGCAAAAAGAAGCCAAGGCCAGAATAAAAATCAATGAGTTGCTTCAAAATGCCGGCTGGAGATTTTTTGATGATGAAAACGGAAAAGCAAATATTGTTTTGGAAAACAACGCCAAAATCACAAAGCAAGCCATTGATGAATTTGGCAACGATTTTGAAAAAACCAAAAAAGGATTTATTGATTTTTTATTGCTTGATGACAAGGGATTTCCACTGGTAGTTTTAGAGGCAAAATCGGAAGACAAAGACCCGCTTGACGGCAAAGAGCAGGCCCGCCGTTATGCCCAATCTCAAAACGCTCGCTTTATTATACTTTCAAACGGCAATCTTCATTACTTTTGGGATTTGGAACGAGGCAATCCGGCAATTATTACTACTTTCCCAACTTATGAATCTTTGAAGCATTTGGAAACTTTCAAACCGAGCTTTTCAATTCTTTCAGAGGAAAAAGTTGAAAGCGATTATATTGTTCAAACGCAAAACCCGACTTATCAAAAAGATCCTCGATGGATTGATGAAACGCAAAGAGCAG
Source organism: uncultured Gammaproteobacteria bacterium (assembly GCA_964592105.1). Lineage (GTDB taxonomy): Bacteria > Patescibacteriota > Patescibacteriia > UBA10025 > JAHIVO01 > CAZQBL01. Next base: position 59,438 of record CAZQBL010000013.1, read on the forward strand.
ATTTTATCAAAGAGCAAGATTTGAAATTTTTGCGCCCCTATCAATTAGCTGCAGTTCATGCTTTGCAAAATTCGGCGAAGAAAGGAAATGACCGCTATCTTTTTGAAATGGCGACCGGAACAGGCAAGACACTTGTTTCAGCCGGTGTGATTAAACTTTTTTTGAAAACAGGAAACGCTAAAAGAATTTTGTTTTTGGTTGACCGGTTAGAATTGGAAGACCAAGCGTACAAAAATTTCAAAAAAATCCTGCATAACGATTTTAACAGTGTGATTTACAAAGAAAATCGCGATGACTGGCGAAAGGCGGAAATTGTTGTTTCAACTGTGCAAAGTTTATCGTTTGACAATAAATACAAAAAACTTTTTTCGCCCACTGATTTTGACTTGATAATTTCTGATGAAGCCCATCGCTCCATTGGCGGAAACAGCCGCGCTGTTTTTGAGTATTTTGTCGGCTATAAATTAGGGCTTACGGCAACACCGAAAGATTATCTCAAAAACATTGACCCGCAAAAAATCAGCGAAAAAGACCCGCGAGCGTGGGAACGTCGCCAGCTTTTAGACACTTACACAACTTTTGGCTGTCCTTCCGGCGAGCCGACTTTCCGTTATAGTTTGCTGGACGGCGTAAAAGACGGCTATCTTGTCAATCCGGTTGTCGCAGACGCGAGAACTGAAATCACCACCGAGCTTTTATCCGAAAAAGGTTATGCCTTGATGGTTGAAAATGAGGAAGGCATAGAGGAAGAACAAACCTTTTTTCAAAAAGATTTCGAACGAAAGTTTTTTTCAGAAAAAACCAATCAGATTTTCTGCAAAACATTTTTGGAAAACGCGCTTAAAGACCCAATCAGCGACGAAATCGGCAAGAGCATTGTTTTTTGCGTCAACCAAAAACATGCTTCAAAAGTTACCCAAATCTTAAACCAGTTTGCTGATCAACTTTGGCCCGGCAAATATAATTCCGATTTTGCCGTGCAAGTTACCTCCAATATCAAAGACGCACAGCAATTTACTATCAATTTCGCAAACAACAACTTAAACGGCCAAACAAAATGGCTAGCGGGCTATAAATCCAGCAAAACCAGAGTTTGCGTAACTGTCGGCATGATGACGACCGGCTACGACTGCCAGGATATTTTGAATCTTTGTTTGATGCGTCCGATTTTTTCACCGACTGATTTTATCCAAATTAAAGGACGAGGCACAAGAAAATATACATTTAAATACAAAGATGCTGATAGTGAAGAAATAATAGCAGAAAAAGAAACTTTTAAACTTTTTGATTTCTTTGCTAATTGTGAATATTTTGAAGAAAAATATAATTATGACCAAGTTTTGCAATTACCGATTAAAACTGGAACACGAACGGAGGGCGGCGAAGGTGTTGATATTGACGAGGTGAGCATTTTTAATCCTGATCCGCTCAAAACTTTTTCGGAAAAAGCCGTCGGCCTTGCCGGCATGAAAGTTGACTGGAAGCTGTTTGAAAAGTTTGAACAAACTGTAAAAAATGATCCAATAGTTAAGCAAAAATACGAACAAGGAGATATTCAAGGCGTTGAAGAATATGTCAAAGGGGAAATTTTTGAAAAGCCTGAGGATTACTTCAATCTGGAAAAGCTGCGCAAAGCAGTTAAGGCCGACCGACGCATCACACTTAGAGAATTTATTGAAAAAATTTTTGGCGGTATAAAGAAATTTAAAACCAAAGACGAGCTTTTGGAAGAAGAATTTGAAAAGTTTGTTGCGATTTACAAGCCAGATAATAAATATGCACTGCTTATCAAAAATTATCTCAAGGCGTATATCACTGATCCGGAAATCCGCGACATTGTGGAAACCAAAGAATACAGCCGTTTTGCCACTAATCCAAAAGTTACGATGAAAGACTTTCGCGACCTAAACGGCTGGCGAGAAGTTGTGCCGGAATACGTCAAAGATTATGTGTCGCTTAATACTTTTATGTAAGTTAGTATGAAAATTATCTAACGGACTAAATATGCTCACTCAAGAAACCAAAAGAAAAATTGACTCCGCCCGCGATATTTTGGTCGGCAAAGTGCCGGACCCCAAAGCGCAAGTTGAGCAAATCACCACCGCTTTAATTTACAAGTTTATGGACGATATGGACAAAGAAGCGCAGGAGCTTGGCGGCAAAGCGCGCTTTTTTACCAACGGCTACGAAAAATACGCGTGGACAAAATTGATGGACGCCAAACTTGGCGGACACGAGCGTCTTGATTTATATCTTGAAGCGATTACTTTTTTATCTCGCAATCCGCATATCCCCCAGCTTTTCCGCGACATTTTCAAAGACGCATTTTTGCCGTATCGCGACTCCGAAACTCTGAATTTATTTTTGAAAGAAATTAACGGATTTACTTATGACCATAGCGAAGATTTAGGCGATGCTTTTGAATATCTGCTTTCAATTCTTGGCTCACAAGGCGACGCTGGACAATTCCGCACGCCACGCCATATTATTGATTTTATTGTGGCGGCGGTTGCTCCGAAAAAAGACGAAACAATATGCGACCCCGCTTGCGGAACGGCTGGATTTTTAATTTCTGCCTATAAGCATATTCTGAAAACAAATAAAGAAAAACCCTTGACTCCGGACGAGCGGAAAAAATTGATGGATCATTTTGTCGGCTATGATATTTCGCCTGATATGGTGCGGCTTTCCAAAGTCAATTTATATCTGCACGGTTTTCCAAACCCAACCATTTTTGAATACGATACACTCACGAGCGAAGAAAAATGGGAAGACAATTTTGACGTGATGCTGGCCAATCCGCCGTTCATGTCGCCCAAAGGCGGCATCCGCCCGCATAAGAGGTTTTCGGTGCAAGCCAATCGCGCGGAAGTCCTGTTTGTTGATTATATTTTAGAACATCTAAAACCCAACGGCCGAGCCGGCATTATCGTGCCGGAAGGGATAATTTTTCAATCTGCCAATGCTTACAAACAATTGCGTAAAAACTTGATTGAAGACGGCCTTTTTGCCGTTGTCTCTCTGCCGCCGGGCGTCTTTCAGCCGTATTCAGGAGTAAAGACTAGCGTTTTGCTTTTTGATAATGCTTTAGCTAAGAAAACAAAAGACCTTTTATTTTTGAAAATTAAAAACGACGGCTATGACCTTGGCGCGCAAAGGCGGGAAATAGATAAAAATGATTTGCCGTTAGCGTTAGAAATAATCAAAAAATACAAAAACGCATTAAAAGAAAGCAATGAATTTAAATTGAACGAGAAGCAGGCAAAAATCGCTCATCTTGTTGCCAAAGAAAAAATTGCTCAAAGTGGTGATTATAATCTTTCTGGAGATAGATACATAGAAACTGTGAATTTCGTCAATCAAAAATGGCCATTGGTGGAGTTGCAAAAAGTTACTAAGATTGATTGGGGTAACACTGAACTAACGAAGAAATCTTATATTAAGAATGGTGAATTTCTCGGTGTGAGCGCTACCGGCGCTGATGGTCGAATTAATCATTTTGAGCACGAAGTTGGTGTTACTGTTCTGTCTGCAATCGGCGCAAATTGTGGTAAGGTATTTTATCCGACCGAAAAATTTACTGCTATAAAAAATACAATCACTATTACGCCTGATAGTAAGAAATTGAAGCCAAAATTTCTGTTCTACATAATGAAAAGTAATACCTTGCCTAAACGAGGTGGCGGTCAACCTTTTATGTCAAAAGGTGATGTTGAAAAGTATAAAATCCCCCTTCCGCCGCTTGAAGTTCAAAAAGAAATCGTTGAGCAAATTGAAGTAAAACAAAAAGCCATTGAAGCCGCCAAAGCGGTAATTGAAAATCTTGAGAGAGAGAGACGCTATTTTGGCCAGTCACTTAGGAAATTAGAAGATGTTGAGTGGGTAGAGTTAGAAAAAGTTGCTAACTTTTTTGAAGATGGTAATTGGATTGAGAGCAAGGATCAAGCAGACAACGGTATAAGACTTATTCAAACTGGAAATATCGGCATAGGCGAGTATTTAGATAAAGCAGAAAAATCGCGCTTCGTTTCCGAAAATACATTCAAGAAATTAAAGTGTACAGAAATTTTTGAAGGTGATATTTTAATTTCGCGATTACCCGATCCAGTTGGTCGTGCTTGTTTGCTACCAAAATTAGAAACAAGAGCGATCACAGCAGTTGATTGTACTATTGTTAGATTTGACAATAAAAAAGTTATTCCGAAATTCTTCCTATTATATTCAATGACTGGTGATTATTTTAGTAGTCTTGCTCAATACTTAACCGGTGCAAGTAGGCAAAGGATAAGTCGTCTTAATTTAGGAAAGGTTAAAATCCCACTCCCACAGCTTGAAGTCCAAAAACAGCTGGTTGCAGATATGGAAGAGCAGGAAAAAATCATTGAGGTGAATAAAAAATTGATAAAGATATTGGAGCAAAAAATTTCTGATGTTTTAAGAGAAATATAGTTATGTTTATCAAATCCCTTACAATCAAAAATTTTCGCTGTTTCGGAAAAGGAACGGACGAAAAAGGCACAACAATAAACTTAAATAATGGCTTAACCGCTTTTATCGGCAGAAACGGAAGCGGCAAAACTGCTATTTTGGAAGCGTTGAATTTTTTAATCGGCTCGGATTATTTGCCGACAAAAATTAATGAGAAAGATTTTAACAGTGACGCAAAAGATATAAAAGACGAGATTGTAATTGAGGGCGAGACGGAAAAGCCGTTTTTTGCAACACTTGATGTTCGCTCAAACACCAATCAGCTTGAAACAATTATTATTCCCTGCAATAAAATCAAGCTCACGATTAAGCGGCGAGAAAAACCGGAAAAGGTTTTAGACGATCCTTTTATCATCAATAAGTATGTTTTGCCGATTGTTGGCGATATTGATGAGAGTATTTTTGAAGAAGATGAAAAAGCGCGCAAAGCCTCTAGGATTGACCAAATCAAAGAAGGTTATACCGTTTTTTACAAACTTAAAGACGGGCAAGAGCGTAATGCCAAAGTAATAAGTTATCAGCTTACTTACAATCCAAATCGCCTGACAAAATGTCCAAAATCTTACTATCTCTCAAAGGACAGAGACGATGATGTTGCCGGCAATTATTCTCTTATCGCGAAAATTTTAACCGACCTGCATTGGAAGTATAAGAAAAAGCAGGCAGGCGGCGAAAATACGATTTCCTGCGAATATAACACGCTTGCCGGATCGTTACGGGGCATTGTGGACGAAAAGAGCATATTGATTAACAGAATAAACGAAAAAGTAAAAGCGATTTGTTGCGATGACAAAAATTTTCAGATTGATTTTATTGATATTGACCAACCTTACAAATCAGCTTTTGTCGCAAAAAAGGAAGGCAAAAAATTGCTTTTGCCTGACAATCTTGGCTCTGGTTTTAACATCTTGATTGCTTACGCTCTTTTTGCGTATGTCGCCGACCAAGAGAAAATCCCTATTGTTTTGATTATTGACGAGCCGGAACTGCATATGCATAGCGACTGGCAAAAGAAAATGTATGAGGTTTTTACCAAACAAACCGATCTGCAATTCGTTTATTCCACCCAATCTGAAAATTTTATTTCGTTGAAAAACTGGAAACAAATCCGTTCAATTTCAGATTTTCAAGTTTTTCCAAAAAAGGAGATTTTACAAGAGCAGATCACCGCAACAGATGGACAAAATGGAACAAGGGCGGATTATCTTGATGATTACGCAACAAAAAATTTGCATATCAGTACAATATTGCGCGAAAATCTTGAGTTATTTTTTGCCAAAAAATGCGTTTTGGTCGAAGGCCCGTCGGAAAAATATGGCTTGCCGAAACTTTTGAAACTTTCCAGCTGTGATGTTGATAATTTTTCTGTTTCAATAATTCCGGCGTGGGGCAAAACGAAAATCAAAAATTATCAAATGATTTGTAAAGTTTTTGGCATAGATTACTTTACGATTTATGACAATGATAAAGCGGAAGACGATGAACCGACAAACGAAAACACAGCGATTGAAAATAACGCCGAAAATGGAAAGAAGACAAGATTTTCAACAAGTTTTGAGGCAAAACTGGGAGTAACCGGGGAGAGTAAATTTCAAAAGTTGGTGAAAAAGATTGATGAGATAACCGATACAAACTCTTTGGATCAAGAAATTAAAACTTGTTTGAGCAACCTAAAAACCTTTATTGAAAGCTAAATTTTGATAGAATGATAGCTAGCTGAACCCACCCACTGTCCAATTTAAAGTCCCGCCGCCGTCCGAAAAAACGCTTTCGGGTTTCCAGCAGGCGGGCAAAAAGGAAGGGGGTCTGGAGGAAGGAATTTTTGCCCGCCCGCCGTTTCTGGGTGGGGGTGGGTGTGCGCCGCCGAAGGCGACGCACAAGTCAGTCAAAGTTTTGCTCAAAATAGGTTCGCACCTCGTCCAATAATTGCGACCAAGTTAAACATTGCGAAATTGAAAAACTTTACTTATTTTATTATATTATAGAAATATTACAAAATTTTACCAATACGAAACCCGCTTATAATTTAGCGGGTTTTAAAAAATTATAAAAAATACCGCCCGTAAAATTAACAGGCGGTAAATTAGCTGAAATGAACTATTTATCCAGTACTACCTCCACTTTGAAATTGCAAGAATTTGCCCCTGAACATCGTAATTCAACTTTGTTGCCAGCCATTGGGTCGTGATACGCCAACACGTACTCTATCACGCCTTTTTGGCACTTGGGACAAATTCTTCCCACGAACTTCCTGGCTTTGACTGCGCTCATTTGACTACACATTGCTGGCCTCCTTATCTAATGTTTATTTGGATAAAAATGTACGAAAATACAAAAAAACTAGCCGCATGATGGCTAGTCGGTGTCTTACTAAAAAACTACTGGCTAACCATCAGGCAGCTAGATAATAATAATGGCCAAAATAAGCCCTGATTTGGGAAAATTTTCCATTCCTATTTTATTTTGGGGCTTATTTTCATCCATATTACATATTAATTATAAACAAATAAAATAATAAGTCAAAAAAATACCCATGAAATAGCATCCATGGGTATTTAAAGAGCAAAAATTAATATTTACGCAGACGAAACGTCTCGAAATAGGGCAGATAGTAGTCGTCAAGACACATTTTTATGTCGTAATTATCGACGCCCGTCTCTGGTGTTTGTTGATAAATTCGTACGTCCGTGTTACCCAACAGCAATCTAACCCACCAGCTGGTCGAATACCACTTCAACATCGGGGCAAGCTGATTGATGCTTTCGTTATGCCTACCAAATAAAAGCTCAACATGTAGTCGTCATCATCTGTTCCGCAGTCATCACCAGGAGCATCCATATAGCAATTCGGTCCGACTTCATAAAGTAAACCGCTTTGCGTATCACGTTGCTCGACTATTTCATGCAACCAATATTGAGTCCAGTAAACCCCCACAGTCAGGCAAAGAAAGCAATAAAGGCGGCGGATCGACAGGTTTTACGTCAAACGGGTAGATTTTCTTCCCAACTATATCTTGCCTAACTAAGTCCTGTAACTCTTCGGAAAGAGAGTAGAAATAGACAGTATCACTTTTCAGTAGGCGATCCACCGCATAAGAAACTTTTTCTGCGGCCGTTTTTGAATCGGCCGTTGAAGCAACAAGGTTGCTGTCGTTATCTTTGTTATTACATCCGATGAATATAATAACAAAAGTTGACAGAAATAAACCAAAAACTGCTTTCGCGTGCTGAAACACGGCCAATCCTCCAATAATTTTTGTTTAAAAACGTTTCACGCATTACCTCCAACAAATTTTTCCTTTCACCTCCTTTCATTTACTGTCAAATCAAAGAACAACAAAAAATAATAATCACATATCCCAGCCTGTATATCCCGTATCGCCAAAAACAGATTCAGCTTCGGACAAATTATCTTCTGTCGAGTATTCTGGGTATAATCCTGACTGGGTAATAACAATTATTATCAAATTCTGATCGGCTTTTGAAAGATTATTAAAACTTTCGAGCTCTTTTCGTTTAATCAAGTCGTCGGCAATTGCGCTCACCTGCTGATCCGTCAACGTGGTCTTCAGAAGTGATAAAGACTCCGAATCTAAATTAATTTTCCTTTCAACAATTTTGTCTACTACAAAATCACGATCTGCTTTTGCCAATAAATAAAACTCGGTCGCATTATTTTTTAAAAGTTGATCGATAACCTTTTGAGCACTTTCATCAGACAAAGTAATATCACTAGACGCATTCTGGTTAAAACGGTAATAAGCACTTACGGATAAAAAAACTACAATAATTACCAAAATTAGTGTCCACAATTTTCGAGGATTCCCTTGTTTTATAACATTTTTAAACTTGTTTGAGCTCATATTTGATAATTCAATTATAAACATCACCGTAAATTTATCAAAAAAACCGCCACGGAGATAAATACCGTGGCGTTTTTTAAAAAAATTTCAATCGGTTTTAGAACCAAGATCCTTGGAGTCCATTAACGGTATACCGCATTTTTTGCAAATAAGTCCGGTGCCAAATTCGAATCTTTTATCGCCGGGGCTCTTTGATAAAAAGGCAACCTCCGTTTCAATGGGCTGGTGCCGGTCACTAACTGGACACTCACCAGCGGGATCAAATGAATAATGAACCGACTGTCCTTCAGGATTTGAATGTTCTTCGAGCAATTTCCCTCCTCCTTATCCTAAAATATTCTTGCAAAATACATCTCTATTATCAACGAACAGTAGAAAAAATTAATATTAATACATAATATCTTCATCCACCCTTTTATAGTCGTGAATCTCATTGTCACGAAACCACAGCTGGGATTCAAATTGCGCTTCCTCAACGTTGCCTGAAGCATGAATCATATTTTTTACCGGTCTTTTATCCAGATTAGCCAGTATCGGCGAATCCATGGAATAATCGCCGCGAATCGTGCCCGGCTCGGCAAACCTTGGCAAGGTGTGCCCAACCATCAAACGCACATTATCAACGGCGTGCAAACCCTGCAAAAGAATGGCTACCACCGGTCCGGAGCTCAAAAAATCCATATTCCACTTCCTGACCATTGCCCCAATCTCATACGGATCTTTGGTGCCCAATTCCTCGCCTGGATCTTTTCCGTATTCGGCATAACTTTTCAAAGTCTTATTACCCACCGCGATCAAATAGTCTCGGTTATCCGGATAGTGCTTAGCCACCAAATCTTGGTCTACCCAGACCATTTTCAGGGCAACAATTTTTAAGCCAACTTTTTCAAAACGCGAAATGATTTCGCCGATTATTCCGCGCTTAACCGTATCCGGTTTTAATAAAACAACCGTTCGTTCTTTTCTCGGGTCTTGACTGGCCATAAATTTTTATTTCTTCATTTTATTAGCTAACAGGTATTTGACTTTAGCGACTATTTCCGCCGGCGTGTGATTGGCCTTAATAAAATAATCATCCGCTCCGAGTTGCTTGCCCTTTTCCACGTCTTCGGACTGGCCTAAATTGGTCAATAGCAGAATATGCGTATCGGACATGCCGGGATCTTTTTTCAATTCTTTCAAAACGGCGAAACCATCAAGTTTGGGCATGATAATATCCAGAAGAATCAGGTCCGGCTTTTCTTTCTTGGCCATCTCCAGGCCTTTAGCGCCGTCTTCGGCTTTTAATATTTCCATGCCCTCTCTGGAAAATTTGGTGACATACATATCCGCCAGCATTTTGTCATCCTCGACCAATAATACTTTTGACTTAAATTTGGAATCCTGCTTAGTAGTCATAATAAAAAATTACTTTACCTTTTATGATCTAATTATACCAAAAAATGCCAAATCGTCAATCAGGTAAATGGCGGCTTCTTGAGGTGCCATTGAGTGACTTGCTCATAATGCCAGCCCACACGGAAAAGCGTTTGCTCATCCAAGGGCTTAGCCAAAAGCTGCAAACCCGCCGGCAGACCTCCCACAAAACCACAGGGTAGAGATAAACCGCAAATACCGCCGATATTGGCAGGACAAGTATAAATATCGGACAAATACATCATCAGCGGATCACTAAACTTCTCTCCCAGTTTGAAAGCGACGCTGGGCGCCGTCGGTGTCAGTAAACAATCAACCTTTTTGAATATTTTCTGAAACTCTTGGGTGATCAGCGCCCGAACTTTTTGGGCTTTGAGATAATACCGATCATAATATCCAGCCGACAAAGCGAAAGTGCCCAGAATAATCCGTCGCTTAACCTCATCGCCAAATCCCTTGGCCTTTGATTTCATATAGGTTTCCAATAATGTCTTGGCCCCGTCTTTTTCCGAAAAACCATACCGTATCCCGTCATAACGGGCCAAATTAGCCGAGATCTCGGAGGTTACGGTCAGCTGATAAACTGCCAAGGCGTATTTTGTCAGCGGCAAATTCACTTTGATTATCTTGGCGCCTAGTTTTTTCAGCTGCTCGGCGGCTTTCTCTACCAAGTCACGCACCCGCTCGTCCATGCCCTCGACGAAATACTCATGCGGTAATCCAATTGTCAAACCCTCAATACCCTGCTCAATTTTTTTAATATCAACGGCCGGTGCCTCGACGGTCGTGGAATCATTTTCGTCACGTCCGGCAATGACCCGAAACATCAGAGCATTATCTTTGATTGTTTTGGTCAGAGGGCCAATCTGATCCAGTGATGAAGTCATGGCCAAAAGACCGAAACGGGAAACGCGGCCGTAGGTCGGCTTTAGTCCAACCACACCACAGAAAGCCGCCGGCTGGCGGATGGACCCCCCTGTATCAGAACCCAAGGCGCCCAAACACAAATCTGCGGCCACAGCTGCGGCCGAACCGCCAGAGGAACCGCCGGGCGTGCGGGTACGATCGTGCGGGTTCGCCGTTTTGGCATAGGCGGAATTTTCAGTCGATGAACCCATGGCAAATTCATCCATATTGGTTTTACCCACAAAAACCGCGCCAGCTTTCTTTAATCTAGTAATGACCGTGGCGTCGTATATTGCTGTATAATTATCCAAAATCTTAGAGCCACCGGTAGTGCGCACGCCATCAATGACGATATTGTCCTTAACGGCTATAGGGATGCCGGTTAGCGGCCCCGCCTCTCCCGAATGAATTCTTTTGTCTGCCTCCACAGCTTGTTGAAGAGCCAGCTCATCCGTAACAGTCAAGAAAGCGTGCAATTCATCATCGCGCTTTTTTATCTCGGCCAAACAGGCCTCGGTTAATTCGCGCGAGGAAAATTCTTTATTTATCAGGCCTTGGTGCGCTTTCTCTATAGTTAATTCAGACAATTGCATAGACATCATTCAAAAACTTTTTTTACTTTATTAAGATTGCCGAATTTTTCAGGAAACTGGGCGATAATTTTAGCCGCGCCCGGATACGACTTGACCGAGTCTGGACGCAAAATATTGACCAGTTGGCCGTGAAAGCCGCTGGCAGTTACCCGGCTGGTGTCAACTTCTTCTATCTGTTTTACGTATTCCAAAATAGAAGAAATTTGTCCGGCGAATTTTTCTTTTTCTGCTTCATTAAGACCGATTCTAGCCAGCTGAGCCAGCTTGACAACGTCTTTTTTTGTAAATTCCATATACAAAAATTATATCATCAAAGTCAAAGATTAACAATCAATCCAGAGTCGATATCTTGACAAATATTAACAGATTATTTAGTATTTGCTTGCCGAACGCTAATATTTTTAATTATTTTAGCCGAGCAATGGGCGGGCCAACCTTCCTGACCTTAACTGTCTAGTATTCCCCTCCGCTAGATGGATTCAGGCCGGAGAATGCCCGCCCGTAATAACCTGGCGTGGCAGTAGCTAAAAAATAAGTGGAAGCATCCCCACTTACCTCTACTCCCACCAGTATAGCCAAGCCCGGGCAAGTAAGTCATCCCTCCTCCTTTCATATATTTTGGGGGCTCCATTGATGACTGAACACCCGGGATTTTTGTTTACTTAACAAAATTTTCGAACCGAAATAAATACTTTGGACTGCAAAAATCGGTGATGAAAATTGAGCTAAGTAAATAACCCTCACACCATTTAAGTTTTAAAATAATTAAACTCCTATAGTTATAAATTAAAAATACCAACCTAGCTGATTTTAATGAACATTCGTACTTTTTCATAAATGGTGTGGGGGATCTTAAGTAAGTTTTTCGGCCTTACAGTGTATACTAAATTAAAAAAAATGGAAGCGCCGGCACAAAGACTTGCGCTTGAAACATATCTTATGAGTCTATGATCAACTACTTCAATAATTTCAAAAACTCCTTTTCCGAAATCATTTTCACTCCCAACTTTTTTGCCTTATCGACCTTAGATCCAGGCTCAGAGCCCACCACCACGTAATCAGTATTTTTGGAGACTGACGAGGCCCAATTACCTCCAGCCTGACGGATTCGCTCCTTAGCCTCGTCGCGCAACATACTGTCCAGCGAACCGGTCACCACTATCTTCTTACCAGTTAAAGCGGTTTTTGCCGCTATTTTCTTCTCTGATTTAATATGTATGCCGCGCTCTAATAACTTTTTGATCAATATCAAGTTGTGCTTATCGTGAAAGTAATCATAAATGCTTTTGGCAACCACCTCGCCCACATCGTGAATATTATTGATTTCCTCAAAAGTAGCCTGCATTAAATTTTCAAGAGTACCGAACTTTTGAGCCAGATCAATAGCTGTTTCCTCGCCCACATGACGGATGCCCAGCGCATAAATAAAACGGGCCAGGCTTATTTCTTTAGCCGCGGCAATGGCGGCGACTAAATTTTCCGCCGACTTCTCGCCAAAACGCTCCAGCGACTGCAAATCTGACTCTTTCAAATTGAAAAGATCGGCCGCATCCTTGACCAAATCGGCCGCGGCCAATTGCTCCAATATTTTCGGACCAAGACCATCAATGTCAAAAGCCGCCTTGGATACAAAATGACGAAGAGCTTCATGCTGCTGGGCGTAGCATTTTTTATTGGAACAATAATAAGCCACCTCTTTTGGCTTACGTATTACTTTTGAACCGCAGACTGGGCATGTTTCGGGCATTTTAAATTTTTTCTCTCGGCCCGTGCGCAAATTCGGCAAAGTTTTTACGATGTCGGGAATGACATCGCCGGCTTTTTGCAAAATTACCGTATCGCCGATACGGACATCCAAGCGCTCAATCTCATCCAGGTTATGCAGAGTCGCCCGGGAAACGGTTGAGCCTGCAACTTTTACGGGCTTCAAATGAGCCACCGGTGTCAAAGCGCCGGTCCGACCGACTTGAACCTGAATATCTTCAACGATAGTAGTGGCTTGCTCGGCCGGATATTTATAAGCCAAGGCACCGCGTGGCGCCTTACCTACTACACCTAAACGTTTAAATAAATCAATATTATTTACATTAACGACAATACCGTCCGTCCAATAAGGCAACTGGGGCCGAATTTTTCCTATTTTTTCGTGATAGGCTTCAATAGCTTGGACATCTCGACAATACTCATTATACTCACCAGCGCGAAAACCCAACAGCTTCATCAGTTCATGGGACTCCTGATGCGTCCGCTGGCCGAGATCAGTAACCAAATCGTAAGCCATAAAATTCAAATGTCTTGAAGCGGTAATTTTCGGATCCAGCTGACGCACTGAACCGGCTGCGGCATTGCGCGGATTGGCAAAAACCGGCAGCCTTTTCTCTTCCTGCTCGCGATTTAACTGCTCCAGAACTTTTTTAGTCATAAAGACTTCGCCTCTGATTTCCAATTCTTTTTCAGCCAGTGCTCGATTGGCTTTGGGTAATTTACCTATTTCTAACCTTAAAGGAATCGCTTCGATCGTCTTGAGATTTTGCGTAATATCCTCGCCTACACGGCCGTCGCCGCGCGTGGCGCCCTGTGAAAAAACACCACCCCTATAAATTAAGGTGACAGCCAATCCATCCATTTTAATTTCAGCGTAATAATCCAGCTCTTTACGGTCTGATACTAATTTGACGTTGCGATCTTCCCAGTCCTGAAGCTCTTCAAAAGAAAAGGCATCAGTCAAGGACAGCATCCTAACTTTATGCGTTACTTTCTTAAACTCACTCAGAGGTTGACCGCCCACGCGCTGGGTAGGTGAATCAGGCGTGACTAAATCAGGATATTGCTTTTCTAACTCATCAAGTTCATGCTTCAAAGAATCCAGAGCCGCATCCGAAATTTCCTGTTTATCCAAAACATGATAAAGATAGCGATGATGGTCTATCTCCTTCTTTAATTTCTGGATACGAATTTTGGCTTCTTGTTTATTCATCAAAATACCTTTTGACTCACTTGTCATGCTGAATTTAATCCAGCATGACGAATAAATATAAAAACCGCAATGCTACTATTGAAGGCGACAAAATGCGCACGATTTGCTCATTCTCCAAATATTATATTAAATCACGGGCAATCCGGAAATATCTTATAAGTGCTCAATTGATACCAGTCAACCAGAACCTTTTCTCCGTCATCCCAGCCGCTGGGAGAACCAACCCCGGCTAACGGCTCAATGGTAAATTTTATTGTCCGGCTGGCCGGCTCCATCAGATTGCCGATGGTGAAACTCTCAGGTATGGTGCAGGTCTGCCAAACCGTGTCAGATATGTCGTTGTCGTGATCTCCAACAATAGATGATTGTCCGTTAATTTCCACAGCGATTCTTCGTCCGCAATCACCTGAAGCGCAAGACTTGTCTCCGGAATATAAAGCCCTCATGGATACATAGTAATTATCTCCAGCGGGAACATGGTCAGGAATCGGTAGGGTCCAACCCCAATACTTATTGCCTTCCGCCTGCATTACACAATGACCTTTACTAAACGTTGTTTCGGTATTACACTTGACAAAAGTTTCGCCACCAAACATATCTGAATCAGAAAAACATACCTCGCCATTCCACTTACCTTTGGGTCTTTGACATTGAACACATTCACTATCACATTGCTCTGGTATATCATAATCCAGATCCGCCTCCACCTGTATCACCCCGGATGAATAAACCGGTTGGCTCAAAATCGTGGTCTTGGCGATTTCACCTTCGCTAAACAGCACATAATCGTACAAACCAAACAAGGGCAGCTTCCATGGCAAAATCGCGGTCAGGGCCTGCTTAAACTTATTCCTTTCGCCTACGGATTTTATGACAATTTGCGAGGCCAGATTAGTCACCTTGCTACCTCCCTGATACGGCCCGCCAACCTGATCATAAGGTGTCACGGAAATATTGGATAAATCGCCAAAAAGCGCCTTGATCCTGACGCGGTAACCAGACGGTACAAAACCACTTCCGAAAGTGTTTAAATTTATAGGCCAGCCTTCACTCTGAATTTCATCCGGCTGTAAATCTGTGGGGCCGACAACCTTGCGCGCACTGGTGGATTCACCCAGGGTACCGTTTTCATTCCAGGCAATCCAAGAAACTTCCGCCCAGGAAGCGGTATCAGGGTTTGACGCCCGGGTACCGTTCTGCACAGTTATAGATTTAACCACCGACGGCGCCAAAGGATTATCAACATTATAATAATCCGCCTGAAGATATTGGTTTTCTTTTAGCACTTGATGCGATATCTCCGAGGACTGAGTGGCGCTGCCCGCGTCAGTATAGGTACTGTTGTTCACAAAATCATTTGAATCCGCGTAACCCTGAATCTTACTCAAAGCCTCGGTCAGGGTAACACCGCTCTCCCGCATGACTCTGACGCCGTACAAACCTCTTTCCAATCCGGCTTCGGCGGCATAATAGGCCATGGTCGCATCAACCACACTCGTAGTCAATTTCAGTTCATTAATGATAATCACCGAAACCGTCAAAGCAATAGCCGTGATCAAAGAAATAATTAAAAGCACATAAACCAAAATCGATCCTGAATTTTTTTTACCGTAATGGTTAATCATAAAATAAATTCTGGACTTTGCTATTAATAAGACGAGAAGAGACTAATGTCTGTATGACAATACGGGCCTGCCCCGCCGGCAAATCGCCAGTGCCCTCCGATTTCATAATAATCCTGACTTTTGGCTGAAAATTACCACCATCGCTGAAATATTCACAGCGTTGCTGGACAGTATCGCATCTATAAGAATTATAATCAGCATCGCAGTCCGCATCGCTGGCACATCTTTTTTCAGCGACTTCAGAAAAAGGGTCGGCACTGGGAGTAATAATAAACCTAAGTTCATCAACTATCGCCCCGACGGGCGTAACTACCTGCCACTCCTGGCAATCAGCCGACGTATCATTTTTGCAAAATTCCAGATTGTTACCGTTTTTCCGATAATAAACGAACTCCCCTGACTGATTGATGACCGCCAAAGGATAATCAATAACCGCGGACTCGGGATGTAAATCGATATTTTCCGTCACGTAATAATCATAATTAATCCTGCCCAAACGTATCTCCTGGGCCATGGCTTCCAGACTATAACGCACGTCATCTTGTAATTTCTGTAAGTTGGCTACACGCCGTTGACTGTGGTTAATGACCACGAAAATATTACTAACCATCAATACAACCAGCACAAAAATAGATAAAGCAATAATCATCTCAATTAGGGTGAAACCGGAGTTACGGGCAGTTTTTTTCTGGAAATTATACATGATAAATTAAAAATTTATTAGAGGACCTGCCAATCATATAGACGATCTTCTATAATCACCTTTTTATCGGAAGTTTCCGAAGGCCAATGCACCTCGGAAATGACGCGCAAACCGACTTTCTCATAGCCAGAACCGATGGAAGTGCAGTCGTCAGTGGAATCTTTATCCACGATCTGCTCATCCCCGGTCGTATTTAAACAAATATCATTGAGATACATAAGGCGGTAAAATTCCGTAGCTAAACCCGGCACGCCACGGCCCTGCAAATAAACGTTGTTATGAAGAAATAATCTCGTCTGGTCCTGCGAATCAGTCGAATAATACAACACTGTCGGCGTCGACAAGCCCACAAAAGGTATGACGGGATTTGGGCCAACTAAACCCGAATCCCAGGCCGGTGAAGTAGGGTCAACCCAGTTGCTATCACGTATATTTCTCACTATCTCAATACCTTCCCGGGCCAAACTGGCAGCAATAAGCTTATTTCTGCTTTCTCGGCCGGCGTTAATGCTGGTCACAATCAAAGTGATAGTGGCGGTAACCACCATCACTAAAATTAGGATTGCAACTAATAGTTCTAATAAGCTCTGGCCCTTTTGATTAAATATTTTCGGCATAATAAATATTACAAACTACAGCCGCTCGTTAACTCGCTGATCTGACCAGAAACCCGATTAATTATCACCTGTCGGCAGTTATTGGTCAGATAATCGCTTTTTAAAAGTAAAGTCAAGGTCGTTTCTGTACTCTCGGCGCCGCTGGCTCCTTCATAAAAATGCACCGTACCTTCGGGCGGGCTGAACCGGACGACAATAAATTTTTCTGCCGAAGGTTCGATCTCTGGACCGCTGGCCGAACCGAATTTGTAGCGGCTGATGTGTATACCTTTTAAAAATATATTTTTTTCAATAACTCTATAGTCTGGATTGCTTAAAACCCCATTTGCGTCAGTATCGCCAAATAACTGATAATTTTCTGTTGAAGCCACATTGATAGCATAGCCACCCAAAGGAACACCATTATGGCAGCTATCATCCTCACCACCGCACGAAGAATCATCAATACAAACGCCGTACTCATTACTTTTGCTGCCGGCAAGGCAGTAGTTAATACTGTTACCGCCAATAGTATATTGCTGGGCCAAACGCAAATTCTGTAAAAGCTCGGTGCTGGCCTGTTTTAGATCATTAACAAGATTGCCGTGGCGAAAGTTAACTACGACAATTATGGTCAAAACTCCCATGATAAACATGACGATCAGCAATTCCATTAATGTAAATCCGCGACGATCGGCAATTTTCATAAAATAAACAATCCTTGATAATAATAATCAATTACCGACGGACCAAAAATAAAAGCGGCAAAAGTGCCGGCACTTAGAAAAGTTCCGAATGGCACCTGGCTTGTCCAGCCCTTTTTACCAAAAATAATAAGCAGAATTCCGATTAAGGAACCCAAAACATAAGCCGCGAAAAGAGCCACTAATAAATACTTGTACCCCAGCATCAAACCCATCAAGGCGCCCAAACGAATATCGCCTCCGCCCACCCATTTACCTTTTGAAACCAAAAATTGCAACAGAAAAAAACCGCCGCCCAAAAAAAAGCCGTACAACAGGTGCCAACCGCTGATTTTTAAAACAAAAACTGAAAGAATCAAAGCCACCACCATCGCCGGAACGGTAATTTTGTCTAATATCAGATAATAACGGTAATCATAAGTAAAAATTACAATCAGAAAACAGGAGAAAACCGAATAAACAAAAAACTCCGGGGCTAATCCATAACGCAAATAAATAATGAGAAAAGCCAGGGCCGTGGCCGCTTCAACCAGGGGATACTGCCAGGAGATCGGTTTACGGCAATAATGGCATCGGCCACGCAAAAAAATAAAACTAAAAAGAGGCAACAAATCCCAAAAACCTAGAGTGTGTTGGCAAAAAGGGCAATAAGACCGCCCGCCTAAGAAACTAACCTCCTTATGCAAACGACAAATCACCACGTTCAGAAAGCTGCCTACCACCAGGCCTAAAATTATTATCAAAACTGGTGCCATAACTTTACAATTATAGCAAAAAAAGGCCAAAACATAAAGTGGGGGCATTAAAATTTATCATGACGAATGTCTAAATCTAATTAATGTCCAAGGAGACAATGTCTAATGCCCAATTGGGTTTGAAGTTTAATTAGTAATTAAAAATTCAATTTCTATTTAATTCCCGACTGACTTAAAGTATGCTTGCCGGCGACAAGGCTGCCGTAACTTTTCTCCAGGTTAAAAGTGATTTCAAAACCTTCCTGGGAAGGTACCCGAGTCACTCTATAGGAATATCGGCCCGGATCTTTGACTTGAGCAATGGTGGGAATATAATTTGCCAAGTTGCAAGTACTGACCAAAACACCGACTTGATCGCAGCCGCCCTGACTGGCCTGCTGGTAACTGGCAGTTTCGTTATACAGAAGCTGAAAAGCGGCCTGCAATCGGGAAATATCCGAGAGCCTTTTAGCGTCCCTGGTCTTGGCTTTTTCGTTATTCAGCATCAAAAATGCCCCGCCGATAATGACACAAGTTACGGCCATGACTATCAGCAACCTGACTAATGACAATCCTTTTTGGTTCATACTGATTGAAATATTTAATTAGGTTGTGGGCAGCAAGGGACACTCATTGCCTTCCCCATAAACCCCAGTTGAGTAAAAATAAAACCATTTGCGATTCCCGCCCTCCTTATGAAAGCAAAAAACGTACTGCTTATGGGCATTATTTTGATTGGTATCGTACTGATAGTAAAGATCGCTTCCTGGTTTATTGAACGGATCTTTTAAAACTCGACTGATGTACCCGGGGAAAAGTGGATTTCTCTCTTGGGAAAAAATCGTACCGTTCATTAAAGTCGTGCTGATATCCGGACCCTCTCCAGGATTGACGGCACTCATAACCGGTGCGGGATAATAATTATTATCGTCATAATACATATTTAGCGCCAAACGTATCTGAGCCAAATCCGACATCCTAATGGCGTCACGAGCCGACTCTTTTGTCCCGCGCAATTCAGCTAGACCCATAATCGACAAAATACCGATGATAGCCACCACCACCAACATTTCTATCACCGTGAAGCCATAAACGATATATGATCTTTCTCTGACCATGACCACAATTAATTTACAAAAATTAAAAGTTGAAGGTAACTATATTATAATTATAATTTACTGCCCCAATTTATTCAACTCATCCCAAGCCAGCTGAAAGCCCGGCATCAATCGCAAAGACTCCTGCCAATGATTCCGTGCCTGCTCAATATTACCCCGTTGTTGATAGGCCTGACCGACTAAAAAATTCTGCCAGGCCAACTGGTTGGGCAAATACGGATTGCTGGACACGGACACATCTTTATAACGATCAATAACCGGTTGCAAAGTATCGATAACCAGTTCATATTTATCCTGGGAATAATAGAGAAAGGCCAAATCATAATAAAAATCCGGATGAAAAATCGGATCAAGCTCTATGGCGCGCTGGTAGGCCGCCTCTGCTTGGCTATACTCCTTTAACATGAAATACATCTTACCGGCTTCATAAAAAGAGAAATAATCTCCGGGATTATACTTAGAAATATTTTGAAATATTTTTTCGGCCTGGGCCGACAATTCGGGCAGTCTATCTTTGTCCGCGGCACCCTGCTGAAATAAGGCCTGGGCATAAGCGCGCTGCTTTTTTGGAGCCGGATCTAGTTTTACTGCCAAACTGTAAAACTCCGACGTGGCCGCTAAATCACCTTCAATTTTTTTCAATTCGGCACGATCCTCATAAGATTGGGACAAAAATAAAGTCAGACCGCGGACCAGGATAAAAAGACTGACAATCACCAAAGTTAATTTACTGATTATTTTTATAATTGACCTAGTTGGTTTTTCTTCAGATATTTTTTCTGTTTCCGCAACGCTCTTTTGGCCCATGAATATTCCGCCGCTTATCCAGAAAAGCAAAAATACAGCCGGAAACTGCCAACCAAAATCAAACAAAGAATGGAAGCAGGAGCCCAGGAGACCCAAGGCCAACCCGAGTAAATAAGGACGCCGGCTATCATCAGTCCAAAATTTCTTTGTCGCCCGATAAACAACCACCAGCAAAGATATTATAAAACCCATCAAAGCCAAAAAACCGGCGATACCTGTCTCGGCCGCCGTCTGCAAATAATAATTGTGGGCATAGCGGGGCTGTTCTAAGACAGAAAAAGCGTGCCGTGGATAGACCTGCTGAAAAGTCGCCAGTCCGGTGCCGGCTATGGGATTCTTCATGAAAATATCTAGAGCAGAATTAATAAAATTCCAGCGCTGCTCAAAGCTATAATTCAAATGAAAACTGGAAATTGTTTTGTGGAGCTGGACGGCCTGTTTGAAATCCCTGGAGTTTAAATAGCGCACTCCCACGGTTGCCACCAACAAGATGATTAAGACCCCCAAAAAAATTAAAATATTCTTTTTAGTAAACAATGACTTCCAATAATAACCGATGATAATCGCTAATGGAATTACGAAGCTTACCCAAGCAGTAAGTGAAAAAGTCAGAACAAAGCCCAAAAGTATTATAACCGTACCTAGCATCATAACACCCTTTAGTTTTTTATTTTCTTCGTCAAGGGTGAGGATAAGACCCAGTGGTGCGGCAAACAATAAATAACTACCCAGAGCGTTGGCATTTTGTAACAACCCGGCGGTTCTTTCGGCATGATCTTTTACGAATAAAAACAAACTGATCAGCGAGGCTGCCAGGCCGGTGAAAAAAATAGCCAGAGCAATAATTTTGATCTTCGAGAAATTCCTAAAAACGACACTGCCAACCCAGAATATTACGGCCAAAGACGTCAACAAAACCAGATAATGCCCACTATTGTATTGCATTTGAGAAAAAAACGTCGTGACTAGTCCAACCCCCAGGAAAACCAATAAATAAAAAAATGGCGATTTAAAGTTAAAAATTACATCCCGGCTCTGTTGGCCATCACGCAGTAATAATAAAGTATAAAAAACTAAGGGAAAAACGACCACTAAGATAACAGCCATTAGCCAATTATTCCATTCACCGGAGAAAAACGATGAAAAGACGATTAAAAATAAAAAAATGCCCAGAATAATGTTCTGGCGGAAAGAGGTGATATTTTGAGAAAGCTTATCTAAAAACATGAAATTATTATACCAGAAAAATCCCAAAAACGCATCATTTAAATTAATTCTAACTGGCTTTAGTCGGGTCAACCAACCATCTCACGCCACTGAAGTGGTTAGGACGATTGGAAAGTGGCTGTGAAAATAATACAAAAAGCGCCCCCCCGCTTGCCGCGGGGGAGACGCTTGTCAATAAACTTACATATTATGAATTACAAGTCACGTTTGCTCCAGTATAGTCTTCATTGCTTGTACCATCACCTTTGATGAAATACCAGTGAGTACCACTTCCTTTACCTTCGATCTGAGCATAGAGCACCCAATACGGAGTAGCGGCCCCCCCATTACATGCAGCATAATAATAGTGCTTAGGTGTTGCGGCTGTGGATTGAGGATCATCAGGAATTCTAGAAATATAATCTGGAGAAAGAGCGGCTAAAACAGTCGCGGCAACACCTGAACCTGTGGGATAAGTTGAGCCATAGTCGTCGGAATATAACACCAAACCGCTGCGGATCTGGCCTAGGTCTGATTTTCTGGTGGCGTCACGGGCTTTTTCACGAGCGCCATTTAAGGCAACCAAACCGATGGTGGCCAAAATACCAATAATGGCAATAACCAACCAACAACTCAATTAAAGTAAAACCTCTTCGTTTCATTTGTTCACCCCCTTTCATAGGATCAAAAACGGAAAATAGTTTTATTGTGCGGATTGTTCACAGATCACGGATCCGATTGACCCGTGCTTTTTTCCACACAAATTAACGATTTTTACCTGTTTTTGAAGGATTTTTAAAAAATAATTATTAAATATTAAATAAAGAGCAATATATTCATGTAAAACTACATATATAATAATAGCACA
>CAZQBL010000014.1:0-52281 GCA_964592105.1 uncultured Gammaproteobacteria bacterium
TGTTTAGTCAACACCCGATGGTGACACGCTCTAAGACTCTTGGCACCATTTTTGGTAAATAATTCGTATTGTATTCTTCCAATTTTTTTGGGGTGTTAGACCATTGTTTTCATAGACATATTTGATATCTGCCTGGACTCCTTGCCCAAGCCGTACCACAATCAATCGTTCCTTCATCGGTTCATACCAGGGCAATTTCTTTTGCGGCTTTCTGATGAGATTTTTCTTTAGATAGTAGCGATAAATAATCGTCGGAGAGATTTTTAAGCCAAGGTTTCTTTCTACTGATAGTTTCATTTTTAGAGGACCATAATTTGTCTTGAGCTTTTCCTTGTCAATGAATTTTTTGACCTCTGGCGTTAATTTGGTGTTGGGGTGAGCCCGCGGTGAACAATAGTGAGGCGATCTGTTGCCATGATCCCTGGAGTACCGGTAGCAGTAGATCTTCCGGGAAACTCCGAACAACTGGCAGGTATCTGTGACTGGCTTGTTGTGCTTTTCCACCCATAAATACCATTTAAACCGTAATTGTTTTGGATATTTTGCTACCATATGACACTTTCTTTTTAATAGTTAACATGTGTCACTATCCTACCAGAGAAGTGTCACCAGGTAATGTAAACTATTCAGGTCCTTGACACATTATTTAATTGAATTAAAATAAATTAATTCGTTCGATAGATTCAATATGTTTGCTCGTAGCGCCGTCTAACCGTCTGGGGATAAAGGGATTGACATACTTTGTAGCAGATCTATATTTGAATTAGAGTTTTTTAAATTTAATTATTAAAAAAAATATGAAGAAAGCATATTTTCAAGTGCGAAAATTCTGGATCAGATTGTGGGTCGTCGTAATTGTCGGAGCTATGATTGGAGTTTCAGGTACGGCTCAAGCAATGACGACATCAGATCAAGGGTTTTACAGTGATGCCGGGCTGGCTGCGCCCCGGTTTGGTCAGTCGGAACCGGGGATCTTTAGCAGCGCCTACGTATTGACCCACATCGAAAGAAATCGCAGTACTGAACTACAATCGTCCCAAGGCATGGGAGGCGACACGACAACTTCCATTCGCTGCCCAGCTTTCGTCAGCTGGGAAGACTGGGGTGGAGCACGGGTGCATGCATCTGTAGATTTTCGACCGAATGATTTATGCAATGGAAGGCATGTCAGGAAAGCCTATGTCCGCTTGATTCGCCAGTGCGGACCGTATTTTGACACCGGACGAATCTACACCTATACAGCCAGCTCTCCGTACGATACTGCACTATACTTTGTCTCAGCGTGGATTCTTGACTCGCCATTATGGTGGTGTAATACTAATACTTACTACGGATACGAATACTTCTAGATTCTTTACATGATTTTATGCATAAGAGGCTACATATCAGAAAATTACCGGATTAAGTAGTCTCTTGTGCATATTTCTAGATTTTAACCTAACTTACTTAAATACAATAGAAATGTTTAGTCACAGGAAGCTTTATACATATATATTTATAGCCCTGGTTGCCGGGGTATTGTTTTCCGGCGCTTTTACAAACATTTCATATCCATGCCAGCCGCTTCCTGAAGACGCCGGTTGCGTTTCATTTGAAAAGGCAATGATGCACCCAAGCGAACTCGCTTCGAATTATCAAGGCAGCTTGGCTCACTTCCTCCTCAAGTTCCTGGTCGTATTCGCCATCGTTCTGGTGCTGCTGATTGGCTTCAACACGGTCTGGGCACAAAAAGGTCACCGACCGTAAGATTTTGCTAGGTTTTTTTGGTGGTGCGTGGATAAAAAAGCGCAACCCATGGTAAGTTGCGCTGGTAAAGCTTGGTGCTTGATGAAATTGCGATTAGTTTTCACTTGGTACTGCGAAAGAACTGTCCTGGGCCAGTTGGCTGTATTTGCTGAAGATTTGGTTGATCAGACTGACCGCGAATCCGCCGGTAAAATTTATTTCCTCTGGCTCCATCTGTGATGTGTCAAAGGCGGGACGGATTCGCAGTGCTTCAACGTTTTATATGCCGCTGCTATCAGCGCCAAACATTTTTATGTCGATAATCACCGATTTTGTGGAGTCATTGATGGTATTCCATAGTATATTGATGGATACCGACGTGTTTTGAGCGATGTATAGTCAACACCCGATGGTGACACGCTCTAAGACTCTTGGCACCATTTTTGGTAAATAATTCGTATTGTATTCTTCCAATTTTTTTTGAGGTGTTAAACCATTTAAAGACAGGTGGATTTTTTCAAAAAATTGTAGTAATGCAGCCACTCATATACGGTTTTCCAAATCCTGTAAGGATTCTGGCAATACTCATCGTCAATAGTGCGGTGAACCCGTTCAACCTGAGCATTCCACCATGGTGATTTTTTGGGAATGAAATGATGGGCCAACTGTTTCTTGTCAGCCACGTATGATATTCTCCGCGCCATTCCGAACCATTGTCAGTTTGTACTAATATGATTTTAAAACCAAAATATTGTTCCGCCAATACATGAGCGGCATAGCGTTCCTTGAATATTTGTTCGGAAAAACCCTGAAAAAGTGCTTCAAGATGTATTGATCAGTAAAAGAAAATTGATATTGTCTCACCCTGTAATGTAAACTATCCACGATCTTGACGCCATGTGCGGTTTTTGATAACATGATTTGAAAAGATAATAGATCATTGAAAAAGGAGTTGATATGAAAAAATGTAGAGTGGGAATAACCAAAAAAGTTTATCCCAGACCGTTTTTTGAACGTCTAGTAAAACAGCATTTTTACCATGATGAGCGTCAGCAAATTATGTTTGCATACCGACTGGCCAAGTACGGGCACGCCATGCAAAGACGCTTAGATTTGTCGCGCTATTTCGATCACCCCAAGCAAGTTGCCTTGATTTTGATGCTAGAATTTAAAATTTTCATTCCCTACGCCATAATCACGGCATTATTCCACGACATAATGGAGGACAAAACCTATATCCTCAAATGGCACGACATTCAGAGATACTTCGGTAAAAAAGTATATAAAGGCGTCCGCATTATCACCAAGGAGCGCGGTAAACAATACTACTTTGGCCTGGAGAACTGCGATTGGTGGATTCTACTGGTAAAATTTGCTGACAGGATTCATAACCTTCGAACCCTCACGAACACTGACGAGGAATTTTCCGCTCAGCAAATTCTTGAAACATACGAAAGATTCTTTCCCTTGCTTGAAGTTCTAAATAAAAAAGTACCAGCCCGTTACCGGCATCTGGTTAATTACATCTATGAAGAGATAACTTATGCCATCGCCAAAACCGAAAAACACTTTCTAGCGAAGTAAGTTAAAAAAGCCTTCTCAAAAAAAATGAGAAGGCCCTTTTATTTACAAATACGGGAATACTTAGAGAATTGCTTCCTTAGCAGCTTTGGCTACCCGGAATTTAACCACAGTCTTGGCCGGTATCTGAATGGTTTCGCCAGTTGCCGGATTGCGGCCCTGTCTGGCTGCCCGGTTTTTCTTCACTAATTTACCAATGCCAGGGATGGTAAACTCACCATTGGCCTTGACCTCCTTATAAGCTGTCTCGGTCAGAAGGTCTAGCAAAGTGGCTACATCCTTTTTCGGATGAGCGGATTTCTCAGCCAAGTAGGCTACAAGCTGAGCTTTACTCATTTTTGCCATTGTTGTTATCCCTTATTATTAACTTATTAATTAGACTTTTCTTAATATATTATAGCAAAATTTGAGATTAATGCTATATTTATTGACTAAAATTAACTGTGGACAACTTATTTAACCAAAAAATAGCTAAAATTAGCCAAGAAAACATATGAAATCGGCTTTTTGTAGTTTGCCAAGCAAATAATTCAAGGAGGATAAGTGGGCAAAAAAAATTGCGAGAAACCGCTTTTCGTGGTGCCGGGTCGTCCCCATAACTGTAAAAAGATCCCCGGGCTCCAAAACCTGTCTGAATAAAATGCAGCAGGGGAGCGAAGTCTGTAAAAGATGCTACGCCATAATTCAATAATGTTTTTCTAAAAAAATTGTTCAAAAAAAAGCGGGTATTGGCTTTACCCGCTTATTATTTCTGACAATGTTTTTAAATAAACTTTATAAAGAAATAATGAACGCTAAAATGATGCAAAAAGCGAAAATAAAAACTAATCCAATCCCAGCCAAAATCAACTTCTTGGTGCGATAATCCCAATAAATCGATTGGCTGTCGCGAATTTGTTGACATTCGGTTTTGGTTTTGACCGCACGATAGTTTCTTAAGCATTGCCGTATCTTCTGATCTTTGTCGGCGGCCTGGTCGCTTGATTCGGCAATGAACACATTGATGGATTTACTTTCAAAATGGGTCGCGATAAAAGTTAGTATTAAACCGATTGCCAACAAAATCAAACTAATAATCATCCACATACAAATACCTTCTGTCTAAATTTATGACAAAGAACCTAATTGAATTCTTAACTTTAACAAAGGTAATACTTTTGTTAAGATTCAATATTCTATTGTATAATTAATTTATATAGAATCATGTCTAATATCCAAATTAATTATTATGAACAAGGAAAAAACATTCAAAGAAGAAATAAAAGTCTCGGGACAGCAGTTGGTCGAAACCGTAAAAAAGCTGGTGCACGAAGGCAATATCCGCCGTCTAATCATTAAAAACGAAAAAGGGGAGACCTTAATAGAAATTCCCGTGACCGTGGCTACGGTCGGAGCCATCCTGCTACCGATAATCGCCGCACTGGGTGCTATTGCCGCGTTGGCCACAAATTGCACAATTGAGGTGATTAAAGTTAAATAATTATCACCGATGGAATTTCCACGGGCATTGTTTGAAAAATATATTACCGCAGCACTCTGGAATCATTACCTGAACGTTTCAAGCATTTACTGATCAATTTGGCGGTGACCATAGATGAAGAGAGCAGACCAAGCCAGAGAAACTCAATTATCCTGGCCAATATCTTGCGTTCCTCTTTTTATCCTTCTAAGATAACTTATTTCAAGCGTAACATAGAATCCATAAGCCCAAATGAGTCCGCTTTACGTAAAAACCTTCACGATGTCACTAAACATGAAATTGGACATTATTTCTGGATGTCCGAGGAACAAATCCGGCAAAAAGAAAGAAAAAGGCGAGTAAGCAAATATAATCCTTCTAAAAAATTCATTAATAAGAGGAAAAAACAAACCTTAAGTAGACTTAATTAGAGAAAAAGGCAAATATTTCCGTTGATGGCTAGGAATCCAAGAAATAATTCGCAGTAGCCGCAAAGAATCTATGACGAACTATCAAAAAATTGGTTCACGAAGTCAATATCCGCGAGCTTACCATTAAGAATAAGAAACAAGACGACACGGAAGTGCCGGCTATCACGATGACGGTGGCTTTGGTAGCCCTACCATTGGCCTTGTTGTTTGGGTCGCTACTTGTCCTGACCACAAATTACAAAATCGAAATGATCAAGGTTGTGACCGAAGAAAAGTCAGTCGAAACGCTTCCCGAGGCGACACCCGTGGATAGGGAGCTATTTACATCAATAAATCTAATATGTTATAATGTCGTATAATACACCTTAATCGTCGTAAAATAACCACATATCCTATAATTCATGGAAAAATCAAATAAACCCCTTATAAAGCACATTACCGACTTTCTTGAGTATTGCGAGGTTGAGAAAGGTTTATCGCAGATTAGTGTCAAAAACTACGCTCGCTTTTTGGAAATATTCAATCACTGGTTAATACAGAACCATTATGATAATCTTAAACCCCACGAACTCTCCCCTGACCATATTTGGAAATATCGGGTATTCCTATCAAGGTATGTAAATCACGCTACTAAGAAACCATTAAAGAAGACCACTCAGAATTACTATTTAATAGCTCTAAGGAGTGTCCTTGCCTACCTGGCAGATAAAGATATCGTCTCCGTCCCTGTAAATAAAGTTAAACTTCTCAAAGAAGCTAAGATAAATCGTACTGTAAAATTTTTGAATATTGACCAGCTACAGAAACTACTGTCCATGCCAGATATCAAAAATAAAACTGGTATACGTGACCGAGCCATATTGGAAGTTTTATTCAGCACCGGTTTGCGTGTTGCTGAATTAACGTCGCTTAATATCGATCAGATTAATTTCAAAGATTTGTACAAAACCGACAGTTACGAGTTAACTATCACTGGCAAAGGCGATCGCCCGCGTACTGTTTATTTTTCCCAGCGCGCTCTCTACTGGCTGAAAAAATATTTGGAAACACGCCAAGATGACGATAAAGCCTTGTTTATTAATTATCACCCATCAAAAAGCACTGACCATAGATTAACAACCAGATCTGTTGAGCGTATAGTCAGTAAATATTCCAAAATGGCCGGATTACCAGTCATGGCCACTCCCCACACCTTACGCCACACCTACGCAACTGATTTACTAAATAAAGGCGTTGATTTACGCTTTGTTCAGGAGTTCCTCGGACATAAAGACATTTCCACCACGCAGGTCTATACGCATGTTACTAATAAAAAACTCAAAGATATTCACAAGAAATTTCACAGTGGTGGCGCTTTAGAGTGACATCAAGTGCTCTCCTCTAACCATTTCATTATGTGAATGTCGGCATTAGAAATTTTAAGGATACTACAACCGCCAAAACAGTAATCTAAGCGTTTTACTCATGCCATAAATTTACCCGACTCGTCAAAAATCAGCCAAAGTCGGATATTTTTAAATTAAAATAATGTTAAAAAATAGCCAAAATTAGCCAAAGTATACCTATCCTGGCCAAAATAGCTTTTATTTTGCTTTATTTATATGGCCGGCAAGTAATCCAGAGGATTGACCGGAATACCGCCGGAACGCACCTCAAAATGTAAATGTGGGCCTGTGGTAAGGCCTCCAGCACCTGGAGTGCCTGGCGTACCACCAGATAACCCTATTTGCTGGCCCCTAACCACATAGCTGTCCTCATCAACATCGATTCGACTCAAGTGTCCGTAAACACTGGACAATTCATTATTGTGCACGATCATAACGTAACTGTAACCCAAGCCAGCATTCTTGGCTCTGACTAC
The DNA here is from genome assembly GCA_964592105.1 of uncultured Gammaproteobacteria bacterium. Taxonomy (GTDB): domain Bacteria; phylum Patescibacteriota; class Patescibacteriia; order UBA10025; family JAHIVO01; genus CAZQBL01. Next base: position 7,058 of record CAZQBL010000014.1, read on the forward strand.
ATAGCCGTTATCAGCGGCACGGACGGCCGTTCCTTGCGCTACCCGTATATCAATGCCCGGATGCTCGAACAGTTTTCTAAAAATATAAGTCGGATCGTGGAAATAAGCGGAAATGCCCTTGGTGGGACTGACCGGCCACATCAAGGTCGCCTCAATGTTCAGATCAATACCCTTTTCTTCAAGTTGTTCGCGGGCTTTTGATTCTAGCAAACCAATATCGGCCTGGGCGGCCGCTGTTTCCTGTCTGGCCACTTCTAATAACTCTTCAAATTTTTCCTGTGAATTCCGTGTCTCATCCAGCAAAGTGATCTTATATTTTTTTTGCGCATCAAGTGTGGATAAACTGCTAGTCAATTTTTCGGAAAGATCGGACAGTTCTTTCTTTTTGTTTTCCTTATCTGCCTTATTCGTCTCCAGGTCCCGTTTGGCCGATTTGATCTGCGCTACGGAATCCTGAACATTATCCTGTAAATCCTGAGCGTATTTCAGATCGTCAAAAAACTCGGAGAAAGTCGTCTTGGTCATCATTATCTCTAACAAACTTTTCTGATCGTACTTATAAATCAAACGCAAGTATTCTGACAAAACCTCCTTATTATAATCAAGCTCCTGTGTTTTTTCACTTATGGCAATGTCCAGTTTGCTTATTTCCAGATTCAAGTTTTCGATTTCCTGTTTGATCGCTTCAATGTCGTTCTCAGTTTGCTGAATCTGCAGATCTATAAGAGCCATTTGATTCTGTAGAGTTACCACTTCCTGCTGTTTGGATTTAATGTTCTGTTCATAAAGGTCCGCTTTTTTCTTAAGTTCATCCAAAGCCGCGCGCTTAATTTCCAACTGATTGTTCAATTCCTGTAAAGCCAAGTTGTCCAGCGAGTAAGACTGGTCGGAATTTGTATTAGCGGGATTAGTATTAGCATCACTATCACTGACTTGGGCCAAAGTATAATAGACGGGAATCACCAAAAAACCGGCCATCAAAAGTACCAGTCCTATTGACCACAGCCACTTGTGGTTTTTGTTTTTATTTGATGACGCCATATAAATAGTTTAATTGGCTTACTTGCGAAGCAAAATAATTATAGCACAAAACTGGTTTTATTTCAAATGATGATAAGCTTCTTCAACTCGCTTGATGGTTCTTTTCCGACCGATAACTTCCATAATCTCAAATACTCCCGGACTTTTTTCTAATCCGGTTATAGCCACGCGCAATGGCCACAAAACCTGATTATTGGAAAGTTTATGCTCGGTGATCAATTTCTCCAATTCTGTTTTGAGCTTATCGCGACTAAAATCACCTTCGCTCAACTTCCTGAACTTTTTAATTACCAGCTCAAGCGCTTGTTTTGTTATTTCGATTGTCTCATTCTTAGGCACAAGTATTTTCGGATCGTACTTGAGCTCATCAGTCAAAATAAAAGAAGCAACTTCCGAGCTGTCATTTAAAGTAACTAAACGATCTCTTTCAAGATCCATTGTTCCAATTAAAAGTTTTTCGTCGGTTATCTTAAAATTTTGTTTTTCCAGATACTTCCGACGCTCTCGGTAATATTTTTCTTTTTCCATTTTCTTAATGTATTGACTGTTCAGCCAATTCAATTTTTCCAAATTAAAAATTGAACCGGATTTATTCACTTTTGACAAATCAAATTCCTGAATCAACTCCTTGGTAGAAAAAATTTCTCTTTCGGTTTTGGGGTTCCAACCAAGTAGCGCAATGAAATTCAAAACGGCTTCCGGTAAATAACCTAACTCGCGGTAATCAAGGGCCGGTACCGCACCGTGGCGCTTGGACAGCTTGGAACGGTCAGTTCCCAAAACCATGGGTAAGTGGGCAAACTGCGGTGGCGGCCAACCGAAAGCTTGGTATAATAAAATATGCTTGGGTGTTGAAGGCAGCCATTCCTCGGCCCGGATAACATGGGTAATATTTTCGTCATGATCGTCAACGACATTGGCCAGATGGTAAGTCGGAAATCCGTCAGATTTTATCAGAACCTGATCATCAATATCACTGTTTTCAAAAGAAATGTGACCGCGAATAATATCGTCGAATTCAGTTTGTCCGCCAGCCGGAATTTTCAGGCGGACAACATATGGTTTGCCCGATTTTATCTGGCGATCAATTTCGGCTTTATCCAAATTACGACAATGTCCGTCATACTTCGGCGCCTGCTTATTAGCGATCTGTACCTGACGCAGCTCCTCCAGTCGCGTCGGCGGACAAAAACAATAATAGGCACTCCCCTGCTTGACTAGTTCGGTGGCGTATTTTTTATACACATCCGTACGTTTTGACTGAAAAATCGGCCCCTCGTCAAAATCCAGGCCGTACCACTGCAAAGCTTCAATAATATTTTCCGTAGCGTCAGCCACGAAACGATTGCGATCGGTATCTTCTATTCGCAAAATAAACTTACCGCCGTGATGGCGAGCGAACAGCCAATTAAACAAAGCCGTGCGCATACTGCCGATGTGCAGTTTGCCGGTCGGCGATGGAGCAAACCTGACTCGTACATTTTCCATGGGTTATATATGATTGAAAAAATAATAAACTTCCAGCAAAACACCGATCAACAGCAAAACAATTATTATTATCCCTCCGATCCTAATGCTTAATAATTTCGGGACACACTCTTTTTTCTTTATTTTCAAGTACATCATGGTTATCATTACCGCTTCCAATGCCAACATGACCGCGCCGTTTAAACCCACAACTTCGATAAAATTATTCAATCCCAGTATATACAAAATAAGCGGGGAAAAACAGGCCAAAACCCAAGCCAACCATTTGGCCATCCCATAATCATACCTGAATGTTTTTTCCAGCGTCAGTCCCAGCGTGACAAACGAGGTAAAAGTGGCAATAAGACCGGCAATCAAGCCGACAAATATCACCCACGAACCCAAATGACTTCTCAGACCAGTAATGGCCTCTTCGGTCGTTAACTCACCGCTGATGCCCATGACCACTGTGCTGAACAGAAGATAAATAAAAAAACACAAAATCAAACCCCCGATGATTATCCGACGAAGCTTGGCGCGCTGTCCGCCCACCATTTCCTTGACCTCGGGAATAATCGAAGTACCCCACAATGAAAATAAAATCACGCCATAAGGTACAAAGAAATTAGAGAAATGAAAAGTTGATAATAATTCAAGGCGTATTTTAGCCAAACCACTGAAGAAAAGAGCTAAAATAATTACGATAAAAACAATAAGTAAAATGAACTCCAGCGAACCAACTGATTTAGCGCCTCGCCAAATAATAAAAGCACCGACTATGAAAAAAATAAAAGTATATAAATATACCGAACCGTTTAATAGTCCGGCTAAAAATTGCCCGCCCACGATCAAATAGGCCAAAAGTGACCCCAACAAACTCAAAATCTGTAAAATAAAAGCGGCGCGCTTAGCCGACGGATTGAAGTAAATACCGGCATAACCCGCCAAACGATGCCGGCCCGGAGTTTTGACGGCCACCTCGGCAAAAAAGAGATGAATGGCCATGACCAATAAACACATGCCCACCAGATATAACAAAAAAATCAGGTAACCGGAACGGCTGCCCACATAGGGCAAGCCAAACATACCGACACCGATAACCGTTCCCACAAAAGTCGCTAGAGCGTACCAAAACCTTTTTTTACTAACCATATTTATCCGAAATTAACTAAGACCGACCTTCAGAAAATACTTTTTTAAAAAAATCGAGGACATTTTACCTATTCAATTATATCATAAAATGACATAAAAAAACAGCACCAATAAACGAATTGGACCGATCTACATTTACTATACTTAAGCGGCGGATTTTTTCCGAAGTCTGTTCTGAACAAAAAATATCAGCGCCACGCAAATTAAAGATATAGATATGAAAACTATATACTTGCCGACCAGCGGGTGATGCCTGACCAAAAAAGACTCGGCTTCAAAAATTATGCGAAAAAGCATCCAGGCCACAAAAACAAACCAGGCAAAAGTCATGACCCGCGAACTACCTGATATTTTTTTACCTCTAACTAAAAAATATATTAAAACGCTAAATAGCAGCAACGGCGCACCTAAATCAAGATGCAGAAGTAATTTTGTGCCTTCATAAGCCCTCATGTCGCATGATGCTTTCGGCGTCCCAATCTTTTGCAAAAAAGTCAAGGTATTATATGAAGTCGGTAGATAGCAAGCCTCATAGTAAGGATTAAAAACCCTGTTGGAATCCTTTAGGGCGTATTCGCCCATGGTAATAAGAATAGCTATCAAAACAATACTAAAAAAAATAGACCAGGGAGATATTTTTTCTTTTTTCACTTCCATGGCTTCAGCGGCTTGCTCGGGAGATTGTTGTTCGAATACCGGAATTGGCATATTTTTAAAACAAAAAAACCTTAAATTATTTTAACTTATAGCAATTGCTTATTCTACTGTATATAGTTAAATTTGTCAACAATTAATAATAACGATAGTCTTTGATGGGATGCTTGGTTTATTACTTACTGCTTGCCTTCATTTTACATGGATTACAAGACTTTTTTGCAAACTCGGGCCGTACCTCAAAATCATCAATCCATCCCTCAAGCAATCCTTTTAACTATCAAAGATACCAGCAATTTATTATCAGCAAAGAAAACAATCATCGGATTAAAATTGGTATTCCGTTGATTGGCCAAAATCCACGGAGAATGGATCAGCCATACTAACAAAAACCTGACTAGCCAGAAAAGGCCGGTGAAGCACTCGCACGAAAATTGCGAGCGCATTTTTATGCTTCATTCTTCTTTATACTGATAAACATTCTTATCCTCAAATTCCGCTTCCATAGTTTTCCGAAAACCGATGCGGTCCGGCACGTGAAAACGGGATAAATTCATAAGCGGTCCCTGCACCACAGTTTCTTGGCCATATCGACTGTTTATCTCATCAATAGCTCGCGCCAACTCCGGCGATATCTTTTTATTATCAAACAATTTTAGCTGGTTGACGCGCGGCCGCAAACCGAATAAACCCAGGGCCAACATGGCCGGCACATCACGCCTAATCACTGGCAAAATAGTATCCCAAACAAACTTATATATCTGATAAGTAGTATTAATTGGATAATAAACTTTTTTACTGCCGCCAAATGAGGGCCGGTGGTCAAATTGCACATAGTAATAAAACCCGTGCGCTTCAAGTCCCCGCTCACGCAAGCGGCGACCGATGCGTTCCGCCAAACGCGCAATTACTGCCTGATGAAAACGTAAATCATTTGTTCGTTTGCGTAAGACATGACTATGACCAATAGTCCGTGGTGGCCGCTTAGCTTCCAAACCGGACAACTCAATACCATTCACATTAGCCCAAAGATAATAGCCCGTTGACTTCAAAACAGACACTAAATTCTGCGGCGGATAGGCTACCAGTTGATCAAGCGTATAAATACCCAGTGCATTTAACCTAGCCGCCAAAGCACTAGCAATACCCCAAGCTTCCTGCAAATCACGTCCTCGTAAATACTCACGCAGATTTTCTTTCGTTAAAATAACAATGCCTCCTTTTGGCGCTGTGTCACTGCCAAACTTGGCCAGCCAGCGGGTAAAGCTGATACCCATGGACGAACTCAGCCACTCGCCAACTTCCTTTTTAATGCGCTGCTGAATCTCTAAGGCGATTTTTTTCGCTGCATCAAAAGAATGGACATAACCGCTCAGATCCAGAAACGCTTCGTCAATCGAGTACGCTTCGATCCTTTCCGTATATTCCGCACATAAAGAAAAAATCGCCTTGGTGGTAGAACGATACTTAGGGGGGTCAACCTCAACTAGCACCACGTTTGGATTCAGGTCCAGCGCTTCATTGACTCGGCAGCCGGTTTTAATGCCAAAGGCCTTAGCTTCTTTTGATGAAGCAATAATACAGCCGCGGCGGGACATGGTCGAACATACCCCCACCGGCTTCCCACGTAAAAACGGATTGGCCTGCTGCTCGACAGACGCAAAATACGAATTCATATCGAAGTGAAGAATGATTCTTTGCATATACATAGAAAGGCACAGGCCTGCCGTCCCTTTGGTAATCATCCTACTATTGATCTCTGTCATCACAAACCCGAGGTTACCAAAGGCGTAGTGATCTCAATAGAGATTGCATTCGCCAAAGCTCCCTTACCATGATAGACCAAACAGCACTCATTCCACCATAATTTCCTCTAGCCGCCACTCCAGGCGAATTGGGTTATAACTTAAAACAAACGAGTTAGCCTCATCCGACACGGCAAACAAAACCTCGCGCACATCGCCTTGCCGACGCTGGTATATTAAATTAACCCTTTTAACCTCATATCGCCTCTGGCCCCAAACAAAAGCCACCGGTCTCACTTTTGGCTGGCCATTCGTATTAGTAGTATTAGGGTTAAAATCCACAAAAACCCTAATTCGCTCCTTAGGCTGTTCATGCGCAATAGTCATATTTATCCACAAATATCTCCTGATATATCATACCGAATAAAAACCGAAACTTCAAGTTCTCTTGAAATTTTGTTCCTAACGAAGGCAGGAGCCCCTAACAAAACAAAAAAGGCTCCTGGCTTATTATATAGTTTGCAAACTACTTTAAAATTAGCCAGGAACCTCTGTTGAGAAAGGACATGACCGGGCAACTATTGGCTGCCCCAAATAAATTATCAGATAAATTAATTAATAATTAATCCACATAAAAGACAGCACAAAGACTCTATTATAAATCCGAGAAAAATGGTACCAAAGAACCAAACTGCCAGCCCAAAACCAATACTGTATTTAAATCCAACGATAATTCCGTTTAAAAAGGAGGTGGCTCTCCCCGACTATTATCCCGAACATGTATCCTCCTCTCAAAGGTTTTAAAAGTAAAATGAACTTTATTCAAATTAAAGCTTACAAAGTTTAAAAACTACTGTCAAATATTAATAATGATAAGAAATGCCATTCTGGATGGTGGCGCCGCGGTAAATCTGTTCAAGCAATATTACCCGGCTCATCTGATGAGTAAAGGTCATTTTAGATAAAGAAACAAGATCCTTGGCCAAATTAAGAATCTCCGCGGATAAGCCCAGCGGCCCGCCGATGATAAAAACAATTTTTTGACCGAACTTACTCCATTGTGACAATTTTTCCGACCATTCATTCGAGGTATAACTGTTACCCACCCTATCCAAGGCTATCAAGTAGGCTCCCGACGGCAAAACACTTTTTATTTTCTTAGCCTCTTTGGCCAAAATTTGCTGGCGATTGGTAACCGAGTTTATTTTTTCCTCTTGAACCTCAATTAATTTCAGCTTTGCATATGGCTTCAATCTTTTGGCATATTCATCAAGGGCCTGCTGCCAGTATGGCTCCTTAATAAAACCGACGGAAATTATAGTTATGTCGTACATATTTAGAATTTAAACTTTTTTATGATCAGTCGTTTTTTAGCATTGTCCAGCTCGACTTCGACTATTTCGCCCCGCTGCCAACCGAGGTATTTTATAATCTCTTTGGGCAAAGTGATAATATAACTGTATTTTCCCGTCTGAAATATTTTTCTGGTAATTTTAGTCGGATACATAATATATAATAATTATATAATGAGTATATAATACTTATATGGTAAGTATATACCAAGATTTTATTATTGTCAAGTCCCCTATTCACCTCCACCACCAAGGTTAAAAAAACTCCCGAGACCAGTAAAGGCCAGGAGAGTTTAATTTTCAGTCTATCTCAGAAAGTGATTGACCCCTAGTAAAACCAGAACGAGTCCGCCAAACAGCATGACCAAATCAATGAGGAGTAAAAACACTTTGAGAAAGCCCGGAGTCCTCTTGTGGGCTTTTGTTCTTTTTCGTCTCAACGAAATAAGCACAATTGAGCCACCAAAGAGGACCATAAATTCATACGTCATACGGTCCCCTTTCAATTAATAATTAATCAAAAGTGGGAAAACCCGTATTCTATGAGTGCGTTTTCTTAAAGAACCATCTGATTCAAGCATAAATCAAGGCGCTGAAAATGGATTGTAGACTAAAATTAATTACTTGTCAAGAAAGTTTTCCACAAAAAACATAAATTACCAAGAGCCACCACCTCCGCCGCCGACACCACCACCGGAAAATCCACCGCCGCCGAAGCCAGAACCGCCAGAACCGGCCGTGGAACTTTTGCTGGGTGCCGCGACCATAGCCGAATTCAGATGAGACGACATGAATCCAAGACTGGTCGCCAGGAAATAGGCGCCAAAAGCCGTGCTGCGCCGGCTTTCATACCACTCAGGTGGGGTTAAATAAATATCAGCGAATTGATTGGCCCATTCCCTTTCCACGCCCAAAACCATGGCATAGGGCAAAAATTCTTCAAATTCTCTGGGCGATTTGGCCGGAGCATTATGAAATTTCAGGCGTTCCTTTTGAGTCACGGACAAAAACCACCTAAAGCCGCGTATTAGTATATTAGTCTCTACCCCTTTCATGGTTCTGCGAGGCATCCAACCGGCAAAAACCATAGCCACTACTCCACTAAACAGTGTACCGACTCCTCCGACAGTATTGTTTAAAAAAAACAAAATAAAACCACCAACAATCAGAATAAATACGCCAATCCCGATATACAATCGGCGCACTCCTTCGGGGCTGGTCGGGAAATACCCCTCCCGGACAACAGCTTCATAAAGCGCGGCCTTGATACCCTGAAGATGCTTATAGAATTTATTTTTCATACTCGAGACCGTTCGGCTCTGACCCGATTCAAATATACTTTCAAATATCTTCTTTTCGTAGCTTCGGAGGGTATTATCAACTTCTTTTAATTTAATCAGCTCATAATCACGTTCGTTGCCTAACAATTTTTTTGCCTCAATTTCCTTAATTTTCAAAAAACCCTTAACTGCCAGTTGGATAATCGTCGAGGAAATATCCTTGATATCCGCTTTTTCGTCAAAAATAGTCCCGACTTCAGCACAAGGCAGATTGTGAGGCGGCTCATAATAAGGTATAACCGTTCCTTTGACTTTTGGATCGCGGCCCCTAGAATACCACAGATAAAACATCATTACCAGAACAAATATTGGGAACAAAATAATCCAATTGTCCTGCACAAGCCAGGCTAAGTTCTGACTGGTGGCCGGTGGATTAACCACACCTTTGGGAAAACCCACAACGAAAGTCATACCTTCCCTCGCAAAAAATGTCTTTTGACTGTTAAAAGCTATGAGGCCGTTATCGATAATATTGCTGTCACACCATGATTCAGTCGCACCGTAAAGTCCGGTATAACAACTCAGTTGCAGCTTATCCGGATCAGTCACCTGAGGCAACTGTATCAAGGCCGAGGCGTTGTCTATACTAACCAACCAGTCGTTGCCGGTCAAATTCCAATATAGCTCGTCATGGTCGGCAAAATAATTTATGGCTCGCTGGACGGTATATGTGATTTTGTAAGTTTTTACGCCAGTTACATATATTTTAGGATCGCCGATGGTAATCTGCAGATTGCCGCTCCATTTCCGCAAACTATACTTTATACTTTCCCCGTTTTCGTCAGTTACGGCCAAAACTTTAAGTCGGATATTATACGAACTGCCGTTTCTCATATAATGATAAGGTATGTCCCGATAAATACCATGATGAGTAGTGGGGCCGAAATTATAAACTATGGTTTCCGTAACTTTGAAACTGCTGTCGGTGGCCACGGCGAAATTAGCGTGAAAACTCTCTATTCTCTCATCGGCAACGGTCAGATTGATATTTTCCTGAGCCAAAACCGGGCGCCACCAGACTAGGCATAAACCGCTTATTAATAGTGCGACTTGAAAATATTTTCTCTGCTTTCCAAGCATATTCATAAAACTATTATTCTTTTGTTGTAAATATAACACGATATGCCTACATTAGACCACTGTTTTACCCAGCAAGACCTCAATACAACCGCGAAGGAAATGACCAAATCCATGGTTTTACTGATAGAGGATAAAAAAGCTGACTGATTTAACCACTCTTTTATTCTAACTATGCAAGCCGACTCGATAAAATATCTTATTGATCCCTTAATGGACCACCCGACTTTGACTCTTAGTCGCGCCTTCCAATAAACGCCACTCTGGTCTCAACGCGTAAAACAACCAAGGGGATCCCCAAATGATCCCCCTTTTTTATATATCCAAAAATCTGCGATTGGATAGTCAGATAACCAACCAACTGACCTACTTGAATCGTTGATAAAGTTTTACCCGCTTCACTTCCTCTTCACATTCCTGGCAATAAACCGGCTCATGAATTTCCTCGCCGCAGCCTGAACAATAATTCCGAACCTGGCGGATACCCAAAAACCGCTTCATTTGCTGAAACTTCATATCCTCAAGTAATTCTCGCTTGGTTTTTCTCATCATATTTTTTGTGCAAAATTACAAATATTACAAATTATGATAAAAACCAACTACTTTTTTATTTTTGTTTATCTATTGGTTTTTGGTCTGGTATGATCACTTTTAAAAATAACGGGTGATGGTATTTTTGTCAAGTGGATAAAGTTCTAGTCTGTCTAGCGAGACTTTGATTTAATTTTTCGCACTAAAAAATTTTTCCTTATCCGAAAGGTCGAGGGAGTGCGATAGCCAGCTTTAAAACTTGATTTTTTATTAAACCTCATCGCTTTTTTTCATTTTTAAAATTCGCCAGCCGAATTTAAACACGGCGGTGACAATTCTGGGGAGCCTCCAAGGCTGCCTGATCAAACGATACAGCCATTCCAAACCCAGAGAACGCATAAACCGGGGGGCTCGTTTTACTCTTCCGGAAATATAGTCAAAGGCGCCACCCACGCCCATTGCTAATTTCACCGAAGGCATCTTGGGTAAATTATAATATATCCATTTTTCCTGTTTGACTTGGCCAAAAGCCACAAACAAAATTTCGGGCTGACGTCGGTTTATTATGGTGATCAATTTCTCATCAGAAAAATGACGATGCCAGTGACGAAAACCTCTTTCGGCGCCGACCACTTTTAGTCCGGGGAATTCACTGATTAGCTGGCGCGCTGTTTGCTCAACCACACCTTTTTTTTTGGCACCGAGTAAAAAAACTGATCTATTCTGATCCGCGGCCAAATGGCATATTTCCTTCATCAAATCCACGCCGGTAATGCGCTGAATAAGCTTCTCTCCGCGGCGCCGAGCCGCTAAAACTAGGCCAAACCCGTCGGCCACGGACAAATCGCACTTATTAAGAATGTTTTTGAATTCCTCGTCTTTCTGAGCCGCCATGATGAACTCAGGATTAACAGTGGCGATTTGATGCTGCCCCGACTGAAAAAACTGACCGATCTTCTCCAGGACTGATGACAACGATAAATTATCAATTTTAACATTTAATATCTTCACACTGGTTTGATAGCTTTCTTGTGTTTAATTTTTTGAATGGCCCTGCTAAATCGGCCAAATACCTCCGTTTTGCTCCAATCTTTTTTTACCGTCTTTTGAACCAATTCCGCCTTCCACAACAAAACGGCCAAATCTTTTTTGCTCATTATTTTGGAATAATACCGGATATTATCTTCGCTATCCACAAGCTTAATCAACAATGCGTATCTGTCCAAATTCTTAAGTCGTTGCCTGGCCTCAAACCAGCGTTCACGATAATCGGTATATTTGTAGTTCATAGTCATTGCCTGAACGTAAGCAGCTACTTTTGTGCCAAACTTTTTTCTGATTACTGAGGCGGTGCATTTAGTATCTTCAATCAAGTCATGAAGAAAACCCGCGATGACCACTTCCACTGGGGAATTCATATCAATTAATTTTGTACCGACGCGGACAGAATGTAACACCAGTGGTTTCGGATTTTTTGAATATTTACTTACCTCGGCCACCAAAAAGATAATGGCCCTTTCGATTTCTTTTAGTTGTTTACTAGTGTAATTCATTTTAATTTGAACGACTCAACTATTGAATAATTAGGTCCAGCTGGTTTTAATTGGCTCTCCATAATCTCAGTTGAATGTATTTCTAAATTACTCTTAAACTCAATCTGGGTCAACGCCCGGAAATTAAGACGAACCGGCTTCAGGCGACCAATGGTTATGTGACCGGTAAACGGGTATCTCTCTGACTCGCCAATCTTCTGTTTTTCAATAGCGCCAGCTATGTTGCTTTGCAGTTTGAATAGTTCTTCGCTGTTCTCGATATTCAAACCGATGACTCGCGGCTTCTCAAAACCAGGGAGAACAATAAAACCGTCGATATTCAAAACAAAAGATTTCGACCGCCTTACTGCGCCGCCAACTATCTTCCTGGCCTCAGCGATTTCTTTTTCAGTAATAAAACCGAGAAACCGCAAAGTTATATGTAAATTATCAACTGAAGTCCAACGCACTGGCCAGTCGAATTTTCTTAATTTATTCTGAACAATTGTAATCTTTTCTTTTGTCTCCTCCGGCAAATTTATAGCGATAAAAATACGATGGCGCATATTTAAAATTATACCTCGTTTTAACATTTTGACAAAAAAATGCACAGTTATAACTCGACGTTTAACTGTGCGACACTGGATTTATTAATCCGAATATGTTAAAATAAAAAATACATGAAAGAGGCAATCCTCTATGAGAAACTTGAAAACAAACGCGTGCAGTGCCATGTCTGTAATCATCACTGCACGATTTTACCTAATAAAAGAGGAATTTGCGGCGTCAGAGAAAACCAAGATGGGATCCTTTATTCGTTAGTTTACGGCCGGGCTATTTCCGAAGCAGTCGACCCCATTGAGAAAAAACCGTTTTTCCATTTCTTGCCGGGCAGCAAATCTTTATCTATTGCGACCGTAGGCTGTAATTTTCGCTGTGATAATTGCCAAAACTGGGAAATCTCCCAAGCCCCCAAACAAACAAGGCGCACCGATTCAAAAATCTCCGGAGGAAATTTACCGCCAATTAAAGTTGTGACCGATGCCTTGGATAATAACTGCGCCAGTATCGCCTATACCTATACCGAACCAACTATCTGGCTGGAATACGCCCTGGATTGTATGAAATTGGCCAGTAAAAAAAACCTGAAAAATGTCTGGGTCTCCAACGGCTATATGTCCGACAAAACCATAAAGAAGATACTCCCCTATCTCGACGCCATTAACATTGATCTAAAATTTTTTGACAATATAAATTACCAGAAAAACTGCGGCGCAAAACTTGAACCGATCCTGAATAATTTAAAAATGTTCAAAAAGCTTGGAGTCTGGCTGGAAATTACCACCCTATCCATACCAACCTTAAGTGACAGCCGGGACATGTTCACGGCCATGGCCCGTTTCATAAAAAAAGAGCTGGACCCGCAAACACCTTGGCACATCTCCTCCTTTTCCGGCCGAATTTCCTATAAGCTACAAGCTTTGCCCGATACACCCCAAGACACGCTGAAAAAAGCCGTGGCCATTGCCCGAAAGGAAGGTCTACAAAACGTTTACGCCGGCAATGCCCCGAGCCTAAATTTGGAAAACACTTACTGCCCGCATTGTCAGACCGAAGTTATTACGCGCCACGGCTATCTTGTCACCAGACACGACAACCAAGGACGCTGCCCGAAATGCCATAAAAAATTATCTTTAATTATAGAATAAATGTCACTTGTGAAAAAAATAGTCATAATTTCCTTAACGATTTTTTTGGTATCACCGCAACCTTTACTGGCCGCCGCGACTTTTAACCCCAATAATATAATTTCGGACAGCGATTTGACGGACAAAAATGCCATGACGGCCGAACAGATACAGAAATTTTTGACCAACAATAAAAGCACGCTGGCCAACTATAAAACCGCCGACCCATGGGGCAAGAGCAAAACCGCCGCCCAGATAATCAACGATGCCGCTAAATATTACACAATTTCACCAAAATTCCTCTTGGTCACAATTCAAAAAGAACAAAGTTTAGTGACCGACCCGTCGCCTAGCCAGCACCAGTTCGACTGGGCTACAGGATATGGAGTTTGCGATTCCTGTTCAACCAGCGATCCGAATATCCAAAAATACCGGGGATTCTTCAACCAAGTTAATTGGGCAGCTCGCCGCAACAGGTACTACATCGATACCGCCGGACAGTGGAATTTTAAAGTTGGCCAAACTTACATCATCGACGGGGAACCAGTTTACATGTCTAACCAAGCCACCGTTAATTTATACACTTACACACCTCATATTCACGGAAACTATTTATTTTGGAAGATCTGGAATCGCTGGTTTGCCAAAAATTACCCCGACGGTACTCTGCTCCAAGTTGAGGGTGAAGCCGGGGTGGTATTGATCCAAAACGGAAAAAAACGGCCGTTCTATTCACGCGCCGCCCTCGTTTCGCGTTATGATCCCAGCCGGATCATCAAAGTTTCCAAAACTGAAATGGAAGCCTACGAATCAGGCGACCCCATAATTTTCGCCAACTATTCCCTAGTTCATTCCGAGGTCAGCGGTAATACCTATATGATTGACGGCGATGAAAAACGCCTGATTGAATCACGGGAAGTTTTCAGAAACATCGGATTTAATCCGGAGGAAGTCATCAACGTTACGGAAAAAGATCTAGCTATGTATTCGACGGGGAGTCCCATAACCAAAGAGAGTATTTATCCGACCGGCGTATTACTTCAAGCCAAGGAAACTGGAGCTGTCTCCTTTGTAAAGGATGGAGTACGACATTCTATCGTCGCCAAAGAAATTCTTAAATCACGCTTCCCTCAAAGAAAACCGGTAATCGTCGAATCGGCTACGATTCAACAGTACACCGAGGGTGATAAAATACTATTCAAAGATGGCGACCTGGTTTCTCCGGTAGGCAAAACTAACATCTATCTTGTTTCCAACGGCCAATTGCGCGGCATCACCTCGCCAGCGGTATTTGAAAGCCTGGGTTTACAATGGAAAAACGTGATCAAAACCTCGGATTACGTAATTTCACTCCATACCATGGGCGAGCCCATATATTTAAGCTACTAAAAAGTTACACAAAAACACTATGATAGTTTTCAGTGCCATAACACCGCACCCGCCGCTACTAATTCCAGAAATCGGCAAGAAAAATCTACGTTTCGTAAAAAAAACTTCAGCGGCCATGGATCGATTGAGCCAGGACATCTACGCCGCTAAACCGGATACGATTGTGATTATTTCGCCTCACGGTCCGCTGCTGGCTGACGCCTTCGCCATTAATATGTCGCCTGAATTTGAAATTCAGTTCAAAGAATTCGGCGATTTAGCCACCAAGATAAAACTCAAAGGCGATGTTGGTGCAATCCACCACTATAAAGAAATTTTGGAGGATAAAATGCCGGTGGTCCTCGTGAATCAACCCGAACTTGACCATGGGGCCGGTGTGCCACTTTATTTCTTAACCCAGGGACTTGATAAAAAGAAAATAAAACTGGTGCCAATTTCGTACTCGTTGCTTGATTATGAAAGTCACTACAAATTCGGGATCAAACTCCAAGCGGATATACTCAATGACACCAAACGGATAGCTATCATCGCTTCCGGTGATTTATCGCATCGTCTGTCCCCAGATGCCCCGGCTGGTTACTCACACTGGGCTAAAAAATTTGATGAAACTATCGTCAAAAAAATCAAAGCCAAAGACGGCCAGGGCCTCTTAAAACTTGACGCCGACTTTATCGAGGAAGCCGGCGAGTGCGGACTGCGTTCGATCATCATACTAATGGGCATGCTCAACAGCATCAATTTCCAGCCGGAAATTTATTCGTATGAAGGCCCTTTTGGGGTAGGCTATATGGTGGCTAACTTAAAACTAACACCCTAAAGAGAGGCACCTTGACACTTCAAAAACATCTGCTAAACTTAATCTTTAAATCTTTAAAAAATTAAACACCATCGTCAAAATATTTCAATTTTACAGTTAAAAGCGCAATCTAGTCCTGGGTTAAAAATGGATAATAAATCAACATAAACTGTTACTAATTGTGACAGCTGCAAAAAATACCAGCAATCACCAAAGAAGGACAAAGACTATTGTGTTATAAGTATCTTTTAATCATACAAAGCTTCAAGCCGAACCAGTGCAAAAATAATAGTACGAAGTTTCCCTATTAAGAATCGAAAAATATTAGCCTTGTGCGGCCAAAAGACAAGGGCACGGCATTTTTCTTGCAATTTTTGAACAGACAGGATATTATTATTCACAACGACTAACTAAGCAACCAGCTACAAAGTATGAACAAAAAAATAATTTTTATTACCATCGGCATTATCGTCGGACTTATCGCCTTAAATGTACCGGTCAGTAAAATTGCCGGCTCAGCCCAATCTTTTTCACTTTTTGATTTAATAGCGCCTTCGTTTGGAGCATTTTTGGCTTCCTGGTGGGGCGCAATTTCAGTTATATTAGTTAAATCAATAAACGCCTTATTTACACACCAGCAGTTCGATCTGACTACTATCATCAGACTTTTCCCACTGGCTTTGGGCGCTTTTTATTTCGGGGCCAGAAAATCCCAAAAACTAGTAGCTTTAGTGCCGTTAACTTGCCTAATTCTGTTTATTTTTCATCCCGAAGGCCGACAGGCTTGGTACTATTCCCTTTACTGGCTCATACCCCTAACCACCGTGTTTGCCAAAAAAAGTCTGGTTTTAAACAGTCTAGGTGCCACCTTTACCGCACATTCAGTCGGCTCCGTGGCTTTTCTATATGCCTTTAACCTGTCGGCCGAAATATGGATTGCCTTGATTCCGGTTGTCTTCATAGAACGGATAATCTTCACCGGCGGCACGGCTTTGAGCTATGTTTTGTTAAATAGTTTAACAAACTGGCTGGCTGATAAACTGTCATGGCCGAATGTCAAGAAACTAGTCAAATCTGAATATGTGATTTCCAAACAATTACTCACGAATTTATAATATCAACTCAAAAAAACGGAGGGAAAATTGTCAAAAATTAATCAAAAAAAATCACCTAAAAAAGGGTTAAAAGTACCCGAAAGCCGCCTCCATACTATTGTTCATCTGGGCTCGGACTACTGTAGAGACAAAACTGCCAACCAAAAAAGAAAAGCATAACAATCTCGCTATCCAGGGCTGCCTTTTTCCAGGGCAGCTTTTTTAAATTCGATAAAAATGATACAATTACCTAGCTATGGATCATTACACTGCTTTGGCACTTGAAGCCATAAAACATTTTTTCAAAACAAAGAAAGTTTTGATACCACCAGCCGACCTACCCGAAGAAATGCGAAACACCAGGGCCGGGGTTTTTGTTTCCCTACACAAAAAGTCAAATCACGCACTACGCGGCTGTATCGGCACCTTGGAGCCATCCTGCACTAATCTGGCCGAGGAAATATGCCAAAATGCTCTATCGGCCGCCTTTGATGACCCACGTTTTTTACCACTGACCGAAAAAGAGCTAAAGGATTTGGAAATTAATGTTGACATACTTTCCCCGCCGGAACCAGTCAAGGATAAAAACAGTCTGAACCCCAAAAAATACGGCTTAATCGTCACCAACCAACACGGACGAAAAGGTTTGCTTTTACCGGATATCGGCATTGATTCCATAGATGAACAAATCGCCATTTGCTGCGAAAAAGGAGGAATAAACCCACAAACTGACAAACTCTCTTTTTTCAAATTTACTACAGAAAGGCATAAATAATTAGCGTCATCTTATTTTCTGTGTCATTGCAAGGAAGCTGAACTAAATGAGGCAAACGTGGCAATCTTTAAAAAAATCGTCGCGCCCTCCAAAGACTGCGGACTCGCCATGACAAAATGTAATATTATGTACTGCGAAGTAATCTTATCCCAACGCTTCCCCAAACATCTTGGCATTTTTGATTACCACATTCCTGACGATTTGGTGCCACTGCTTAAACTGGGACAGTTAGTGACTATTCCCTTTCGACAATCAGAATATGAGGGGGTGGTCATTGCCCTTAAAAAAACAACAGACTTTGCCGCCCGCATCAAGGATATTACAAAAATCAACCAACCGGAGCCAATCATGACTTTCGAACAAATTAAGCTGGCCCACTGGATTAGTGAGTATTATTTTGTTTCACTCGGCACAACCGTCAAAATGATGCTACCACCTATCCCCAAAACAAAACACCGGCAAAAGGAATCAGTGGCTATTCAGCAAATTACCGCTCCACCCTTACCAATAGCTATCAACGATCTTCTTACTCAATGTATACGGCGCAAAAAATCACCAGCACTCTTCTGGCCGTCATCCATTGAACAACAAACGCAATTCATGTACTGGCTGCTTAAAAAAATAAAAGGCAACGTGCTGATCGTCGTTCCCGAGCTGACTGATATTACTTTTTACCTACAATTATTATCTGCAAAAAAACAAAAAGAAACGGCCATTATACATAGTCAGCTGAACAAAACGCAATTTTTCAGTGCCTGGCAGCGAATCATTTCCGGGCAGGCAACCATAATCATCGGCACAAAACTGGCCTTATTTGCTCCTCTGATCAAGCCGACGATAATCATCATTGACCAAGAAGAAAATCAGGGACACAAACAGTCAGACCAAAATCCGCGCTTTGACGGGCGCACAGTGGCCAGACAACTGGCCAGGCTGCATGATTGTTACCTGCTTTTCTCTTCCCACGCCCCGAGTGTGGATATTTTTGGCGACAAAACGGTCCACCTGCTTCGGCCAGAAGCCACCCAAAAAAAATACAAACAATACACTAGTATAGATATGCGCACCGAGCGTAAAAGCGGAAACTATACCCAGCTGGCCGACGTGCTTCAGACAAAAATTACCAAAACGCTGGCTGAAAAAAAGAAAGTCTTTCTCTTTATCAATAAACGCGGTTCAGCCTCATCAGTGATCTGTAAAGATTGCGGCCTAGTCATGAAATGCACCAGATGTGACCTGCCGCTCACCCATCATACCACGGGCAACAAGCTACGCGCCACGAACTTTCTATATTGCCATCGGTGTAACATCAAATCCGAGGTTCCGCCTTTTTGCCCCAAATGCTCCGGCGTTGACTTCAAATTTATCGGCCCTGGTACGCAGACCGTTGAGTGGCAAGTCAAAAAACTCTGGCCAAAAGCAGCCATCAACCGCTTGGATACCGATACCAAAGGCACTATGGCCACTCTCAATGCCGAGATCATTATTGGTACTGAATATGCGCTGAGCCGCCTTAACTGGAGCGCACTCGGCCTGATCGGCATCATTACAGCCGATACTTTACTTTATCTACCCGATTTCCGATCATCAGAACGAACCTGGCAATTATTGTACAAGTTTTCATTCCACACAACCGCTCCGGTGATTGTCCAAACGTATAACCCCGAACATATCGTCCTTACCTCTCTTACGAATAATCAACCGGACAAATTCTACTCTCAGGAAATACAGCAACGTAAAGAAATTGGCTATCCACCATTTACCTCACTCGTTAAGCTTATTTACCAACATCGCGATAAGAAAATATGCCTGGCCAATACTCAAAAAATGGCTGCCTACCTTAAGACCTCGCCGCTCAAGCCATTACTACTCACCCCCATGACACCGTTTGCCAACAGCCGGTGGCGGATGTATATTGTGCTGAAATTTCATTCCCCGATCCAGGATTCACTACTAAAAAAAATACTGTCCGGCATTCCCGCAGACTGGTTGATTGACCGCGATCCGATTAATCTATTATAAAAAGCGCTGGATGATTCCAAGCGCTTTTTTACTTAACAAGCAAAAATATTCAGCACATCACGCCACAACCGGACCAGTTGGGCGGCTCATACGGTACATCGACGTGTAGTTTCACATCTACTTCCTGTTTAATAATGACCACGGACGTGATATGACCGTCCTGGGTAATAATCACTATCACGCCAAAAGCTTCCAATTTCTTCGGCTGTACATCCCATATTTCCTCCGATAAAAAATGCGATAAACAAACAAATCTGACTCCCTTACCAGAAGCCGATTGGTTATGTGTGCATATATTGTACAATTAAAAAACATGTCTGTCTCTGACAAAAGTAAGATGGCGCCTCTCTATAACCAATTGCTTTACTGAAAGTAAATTATTTTTTATTAATTTATATAACTAAACTTCTCGTGAAAAAATGCGGGGAGTCCATTGAGCATATTGCTATATTGCTCGCCAGGACTCCCCTCTGAAATACCCCCTCCTTGGGATTAAGGTGCGCTACGGCAACATACCTTGCGGCGACGAACCACATTCAATTAACAACCGATGGACATCAGTGAGTTCCTCAAACCACTCTCGACTGCCACTTTGCTCATCGCCCTGTTTTGTCTTTTCATCCTTTTCTACCACCTGGCCATTTCCTATCTTTAAATTCCGTTCAAGCATTTTATCCCTCCGTTACTTTTTAAATTTCAAAGATACACAACAAAAAAACTGATCTTACCAGAGATCAGCCTTTTTAAGTAGTTTTTTCTTATTTACCGTTTATACCCAAAAATGTCTGATCTCTGTTGACCAGTAAAGTACCAAAACACAAATAAATTGTATGAGAGATGAGGCATTTTTGAAAAAAATACTACGGTTATTATATACCCGGCAGTTAATTTGTCAAAATTATCTTATATTAGCAAAAAAAAATAAGTTATCCACAATTTCATATAGGGTTTGCGTGTCATACGCGGAGGAGCAAAGCGGAGCTGCGTATACGCGCTGTTATAGGATGTAATTAAAAATTTCTGTTTTGCGAAGCAAAACATTATTTGGGGCTATTTTTTATTCTTTTAAATTTAGGATAAATCTTTACACCGTAATCAATTAGTTTGTCAAAATTTTTATTTGCTCTCCAAAATTTTAATACTCCCTCTCTTAATTTTTTGTGAATTTTATATCCTTTATCTGGCCAGATAATTAAATCCATAAATTCTTCATTTAAAATTACAGTCAGGGCCTCTTTTAGATTCTCAAATTCTTCTTTTGTTAATTTTTTTAAACACTTATTCTCCCAATAAGCGTAAGTTTGAAAATGGAGCAATTCATGAATAAAAGTTCTAATATAAGTTTCTTTTGGCCAGATAATTGGTATCCAGACATATCCGTGTTGATAATCGTAAGGAGCTCTCGGAAAAGTTGTTAAAAAACAAGTAAATTTTTTTCTGTAAATTTTCCTGCCGGTTACTTTTTCCATTCCTGCAAAAATTTCTTTTTGGCGCTCCTTAAAAATATTTTGCAGTTGTTTCTTTCTTTGGTTAATATTTTCTTTTTTATATAGTTTTTTCAGGTAAGGAATTAGAAAAATAAATGCTTGTTCTTTGGTTCTGCTTACTAAATTATTTCGTAATTTATTATCTATCCTTTGTTTCCAATCTTCACCATAAGAAGTTTTATTACAAGCATTCCACCAATTCCAGGCGTCTTTTTTAATATTTTGTTTTACAATTATTTCAGGCATGTTCATAATGCTATTATATCGTATAAAATCATAAATAAAAAGGACTAGAGAAAAATTAATCTCTAGCCCAGCCGGCTGGCTAGTTGACGCAGTCACAGGAGCAGTCAGCGCAATCGCAACAATCGCATGATCCCGAACACGTACGGTTCGGTCTTGGACCGGTGCCTGCTCCTCAACTCCTTTGCGCGCCAACAGGAGTTGGACAGCTTCCATTCCGCATCACCTCCTTTCTGATGAAGTCGTCCGGACGAAAATACATCCAGAGAAAAGGACGCCCGCCAAAGCACTTGCCCCACATACTGCAGGTTTTGCAGTGTTCGGTGGGATACCGCCAGGCAGTTTCAATGAACTGTTTGTGAATTCCTTCCTCCCATTCCTGATCAAAGTTTCCTTTGTAGACAAAGTAGCCATTAGCCCCCTTGGCATTAAAAAGCGGGGAATTTACAAAGTGAGTACATGGCAGAACGTTGCCATTTGGTTCAAAAGCTGCGCCAGTGCCATAAAATATATGGCAATGATAATCTCACCCGATCACTCCTTCTGCCATCATCTGTTGTAATACATTCTGGTCAAAAAGGCAAAGGGGCAAAATGGCGAAGAAACTCACTTTTATACCCTCGGCCTTAAGACGAAGATATGCCACACTAATAATGTCAGCGCATTGTTGAGGGTCGGGAGAAGAACAGCTCTCGATACCGTGGACACCAACAGAGGGTAAGCTGAAATTGTAGAGAATGTTTTTTACTCCAAAAGATTGGACCATCCTCGCTAAAGGAACGACGTCATCCAGATTCAGCAAGCTGATCGTCAGGATGCTGTTGCAGGAAACGTCTTCCTTAATGAGGTTCTGCAATCCTTTGCAGCTTTCCTGAAAACTTCTGGCTTGCGTCACCTCATTATGCTTTTTAGCAGTAGCTCCCTCAATTGACACGCTCGAATGAATCAGTCCAGCGTCTTTTAGCTGCCTGACAAATTCACGATCTAATAATCTTCTTACGTTTGAAACCAATTTCATTTTGAGTCCGATTTTAGTTCCGAAACGGATAAGATCAAGAAGTCTGGGGTATAAAGTAGGTTCGCCGCCGATCAGAAGGCAATGCTCGGCGTTGCACCTTTTCATCTCTGCCATGACTTCCGTAGCGTAGTCAAAGTCCATGACATCTTGGCTTTGACTCAATTCTCTACAGCCTTCGGCCGCGTAGCAGTAGAGACACCTGTTGTTGCAGGTATAATTTGTTAATTAGGCAACATCTTTGATCACCTCCTATTGGTTTGAAATGAACGATTTAACTACCACCATGATAGCCACTAACACCTTATCACTACCCCTATTTTTCAAATGTTTTTGTTGTAAAAAAAATAAAAAATAGCCCCAAATAATATCCCGCCGGAGGGGGAATAAAAAAATTTTAATTATTTCCGATAACGTCCGCGTCCCATGCGCTGCGGAACAACGTGGAGTGGCGTATACACGCTGTTAAACGCCGTTTTAATCACGATTATAATTTATGCTTATTGACAGCTTAACTTAAAATTAGTAGGATAATCTGTTTCTATTATTTTGCAATCCGTGATCTACATACTCACTTTTCAAAGACCGCCTCCCATTGCTTATTTCTTTTAACTTTCATTTGTAAATTTGTCATTATTTATTCAAATCCATCACAAGTACGGGTTGTGCTCCAGGGCCTTCTTTTAATTTAATTGAATAAATTTTGCTATCTTTTTGCACATACAAAATGTCTTCGCCCGCTCCGGCAATCCCTACTTCTCCTTGCATTACAAGGTCAGGATCCTCAAATACAATACCTGTCCCAGCTGTAGGGTCGACACTATTAAAATCGTAATAATAAAAAGTTGTGTACCCGTTATTGAGTTCGCCCCCGATTGCATAATACACCCGATTATTTCCATGCCAAGTAAAATCATAATACTTGTTTGAAACGGACATGGAATCAAATATCTTATTTTCGTTCGTTTGGAGATTTCGGTATTTCAGGCTACGATAAAAACCGTCCGTATTATTTTGAACATACAACACATGTGTACCGTCGGGTGATATGGATAATAGTTGTGAAGACTCATTCAAAGCCTGATTAAGATCAATTTCATCTATAATATTTGTATCGCTCGCTTTATTAACTTTTATGAAATAGCCTGCTGCCCCAGCTAATATTATTATGATAATTACGATTATGACTACTTTTAAATTTTTCATATTAATTTCTATTAATTATTAAAATAATTTAATCGGAATAATTTTGTGAAAAGTGAATGAGCAGGGAGGCGCTTTAAAAAAAGCTCTCCCTGCTCACATGTCTCAAGTAGACGGATTAACACATGAAGTACAAGATGCAAGAATAGTAATCGGAATCGCAGAGCGTGGGAATGATCGGATTGCCATAGTTGTCGTTTATGTTCTCATACCCGACAAGGTGGAGATGTGATCCATCGGCTCCACCGGAGTCTCCGACTTGGCCAATGTACTGCCGGATACTGACATTATTGCCCACAGAAACTCCAACGGAGGATAAATGAGCATAACGAATAGCTACGTGCCGTGATTCGTCATAAATCACAACGCTATAGCCATAACCGCCGTCCCAGCCGGCAACAACAACTTCACCGGCAAATCCTGCGTAAATATTCCTACCATAATCTCCACCAGTTCGGTTAAGATCACGAGCGTAATAATCAGCACCAGAATGTGAATACCGATTACTTCCACAGTAGTACCCCCAGGGCACCATCAGTTCGGGTTCCTTCATCGCCAGTCCAGTTATCAGGGCGGTTATTTAAAAATGGCCAGGCAATTGTCATATACGCTCCGATTGAAGCGGCTATTGGGGGTGTTCCTCGATCCTTGCCTCCAGTCGGTGCTTGGTTGTCCTGATAAAGTGACGTAGTCGGATTTGACTGCTCATCCAACTGCGAGCAACCGACAAATACCAGCACCACGGCCAGTACTGCGAAAAACAGAATTCTTGAGTATCTCACTGGATACCTCCTTTAGGGTTTTTGGTTTCTACGTTATCAACAATTCTGACAACATCGCTAATCTTTCGATAACGACCTCGTGAACTGCCGAATTTCCGAGCGTCTCGACAATATCTTTTTTTTAAACCCGTTATTATTGCTTGTTTTTCTTTGAAATACTGTCTTTGGACTAATAATTTATTTACAAAAATAAAATTAATCATACAAAAGAATGGTGTGCAGTAATCCGACAAATGTAACCCAAAACGCAAGATGCGTGGTCACGCGTTCAAAAGACTGTTTTATATATTTTTCAGGTAATATTCGTAAAATTATCCACATAAGAATGAAGTACAACATGGCATTCAAAACAAACGGAAATATTGAGCCTTGATCAGGAACATCATTACCAAACGGTGCAGGTGGGTAATAAAAAACGGTAAACGGAAATCCGGACTTGGCGGCCACAATATCTGAATCAACAAACGGATCGGCGCTATATGGTAAACGTTCAAAAGATATCCAAATGCTAATCCATGTAAAAATAATTGCTAACGAAATAGCGAGCTTTGTTAAATTGTTTCTATGTACCTCTAGTCCCATAGATTTTAAATATATTAATTTTAAGAATATATAAAAATGTGAAGGGGAGATGACGAGCGTCTCCCCCTCGAAGAATGAAGTTATCGGATTACCACATCCAGAGCCAACAATCAGTTCTCCATGATTCATGAGAAACAACGAACCAATGCATCGCTACTCCGACGCACATATAAACGTTATTGTTGTCGTAAACACGAGCACTCATTCCGCCATGAACGGCTTGGTAATACTGAAGTGTCGCCCATACACCCGGGTGTATGCTCCATACTCTTAAAGCACCACGATTGTTATAGGCATTTGGAACGCCTGGATACAAGTAGAAATGATCGCTTGCATCACCCCCGCAAGCCGTCGTATGGAACCATCCACTTGCTATCCAGTTCGGCCGACCGCCAGGATTCGATTGAACTTCTATCGTCTCGACAGAATACGCGAGCGCAATAGGAGTCGGATAATCCTTATAACCAGTAGTGTCAATCAGAGTGCCGGAATCGCTGAGGGGATGCGCGCTATAGTAAGCTTCGATCCGTTGCCAATCTTCGATGGTTAGGCCGGAAATAAAGTCGTAGTCCGCCTGCTCCATAATTGATTTGGACAGCATGCCGTTCATCCGATTAATGACCGGATCATCTGTCTGGGCAATAGGGTTTGACTGTTTGTCAGTCTGCGAACAGCCGACGAGCAATACCACTACGGCAAGAGCCACGAAAAACAGAATTCTTGAGTATCTCACTGGATACCTCCTTTAGGGTTTTTGGTTTCTACATGATCAACGATTCTGGTAACAACGTTAATCTTTCGATAACAACCTCCTTCCTTTGATTATGAAATGTGCAATTTTAGTTTTGGGTTTTGAAGTTTCGTAATTGATTATAGCATACCGCTTGTACTCGTAAAAATAATATTAGTGATTAAAATGGCGTTTAACTCTTTTTTATGCGAATAGTATGCTTAATAAGTTAAGAAACTTGCTTGTTATCGGAATGAGGGTATATACTGGAGCTAACCTTCCCGATATTTAAATAGTAGGCTAATATAACCAATTATGCAAGAATTATTAGGGAAGGTTCAGGAGGAATTGCGTTTAAGAAACTACAGCCCAAAGACGATCCGGGCGTATTTGGCATGTGTGCGGGATTATTTTGGCTATAAGAAAGATGCCCTCTCCATTTTGGACGTGGCGAATATCAGAAGTTTTCTTCTGGAAAAACAGTCAAAAAACTACTCATCCCAGACGGTCAACCTGTATCTGAACGCCATAAAGTTTTTTACCGTGACATCGTCAAAACCAACCAGCCGATCGGCCTCAAATTCGCTAAGCGCTCGGCTAAGCTGCCGGTGGTTTTGAGCCGCGAGGAAATTGAAAAAATTATCGGATCAATTGCCAATGCCAAGCACAAGCTGATGATTTCACTGGCCTATGTCGCCGGTTTGCGGGTCAGCGAAGTGGTCAATCTCAAAGTCAGAGACATACAACTCGATGAATTAAGTATTCATCTGAAAAATACTAAAGGAAAAAAAGACCGAGTAACTGTTTGTCCGGAAAAGCTAAAAAACAGATCTGCAAAATATCATGGCCGGTAAAGGCAGTGATGATTATGTCTTCGCCAGTGAACACGGGGGGTAAACTAACAGAGCGGATCGCTCAAAAGGTATTTGAAAACGCCCTGGGAACGTCAAGCATCAGAAAACAGGCCACTTTTCATTCCCTGCGCCACAGCTTTGCTACCCACCTGCTGGAAAACGGTGTGGATGTCCGATATGTTCAGGAATTGCTAGGTCATCAAAACATCAGGACTACCCAGCTTTATACTAAAGTGACGAATCCCACTTTAAAAAACATTAAAAGCCCGCTATAATTACCATATTGCTTATGCTAAAAATAATCACTCATCCTCACCCAACATTACGCAAAAAAGCCATGAAGGTACCACTCGAGGAAATCAAAAACCTCCAGGGGTTTATTCGCGAAATGGAAAAAACCATGATAAAACACGATGGCATTGGTCTGGCGGCCAACCAAGTGGATGTACCCAAACAGATTATCGTCATCAATACCAAGGACGGCCCACTAGTCCTGATTAACCCAAAACTTTTTCGCAAGTCATTCAGAAAGACCGAAGCCGAGGAAGGCTGTCTGTCCATTCCCGGCGTCTTTGGTCTAGTCAAACGCCATTTCTCGCTTCGCGTCAAGGCCTACACAAAAAACGGTCAACCAATCGAATTAAGGGCCGAGGGGCTTTTTGCCCGAGTTATCCAGCATGAAGTCGATCACATTAATGGCGTGCTTTTTATCGATCGAACAAAAAAGATAACAAAAGGTGAAGCACCAAGACAATAATATTAAAATATCCAATTCTCTAATATCCAATGAATGTCTAATACTTAAATTGTCCAATTAAGGTATTAAAAAATGGGCATTGGAGCTTGATTAAATATTGATAATTGGTTATTGGAAATTATAGTAATGGCAGTAATGCATAATAAAAAATACAAAGCACTCTTTTTCGGAACACCCGACTTCGCCGTGCCTATACTGAAAATATTGCAGACCATGCCAGAGATTTTGGTGCGGGCTGTTTTCACTCAGCCGGATAAACCAGTTGGTCGCAAACAACAACTAACTCCTCCGCCAGTAAAAATCTTTGCTGAAAAAAACGGCCTAACGGTTTGCCAACCGGAAAAAATAAAAACTAGCGAATTTCAAAAACAGCTAAAAGAATTAACACCCGATGTCTGTATTGTCGTAGCTTACGGCAAAATCATTTCCAAAAACCTCCTATCGATCCCAAAATACGGCTGGCTCAATGTTCATGCTTCGCTACTGCCAAAGTACCGTGGCGCCTCGCCGATTCAGTCGGCTATTCTAAATGGCGACAATAAAACCGGCGTGACCTTGATGCAGATTAATGCCGGCCTTGATACTGGCCCCTGGCTGGCCAAAAAAGAAACTGCCATTGATCCGGCTGACAATTTCCAGACGTTGCACGATAAACTATCCGCCTTGGGCGCTACATTGGTCCGGGAATCGTTGCCTAAATTCCTTTCTGGAGAAATAAAACCGCAACCTCAGGACAACAGCCAAGCCACTACCACCAAAATAATCAATAAAGAAGATGGTCGAATTGATTGGACAAAACCGGCGCTACAAATAGAACGCCAAATTCGAGCCTACACGCCTTGGCCCGGTACCTATTGTTTCTGGAATGGTAAGCGCCTAAAAATTATATCGGCAACTATCGCGCCTGACACAATTACACTCCAATTAGGGCAAACCAAATCGGTCCATGACGCCATTATTGTTGGTTGCGCAAACAGCAATTTACAACTGCAGACCATCCAGCTAGAAGGCAAAAAGCCGCTATCCATCAGTGAATTTTTGAAAGGACATCCTGAATTCAAACAAACAAAACTCTCATAACAATCCTCGACCAAACAACACTGGATGTTTACTAATTCATGGCCTCGCTTCATTTCCATCCAGTTTGGGAGCAATTATTTCCGAGTTAGATAAACGCCACATCGTTTGGAAACTACCGATCCTATCCGGACACGGCACCAAGCCGGAAAATCTAATTAACATCACCTGGCAAGATTGGCAACGCGACGTCAAAAAAATTTAGATCAATTGCTTAACAAAAATCCACAGGTGGTAGTCATTGATTTTTCCATGAGCTCGCTATTGGCCATGGAACTGGCCGCTAAGCGCCCAAACCAGATAACCGGTCAGTTTTACTCTCCTCCTAATCTACATTTTGAAAAAATAAACTCACCCGCCTAATGCCGCATGTCAGCCCGATCATACGGCGATTTTCCTTTTCAAAAAAAATTAAGTTCAGTTCCCCAGAATCGGACAGTTACGATCAAAGCTATGCCTAGTTTCCCTCTAGTGCCTTCAAATATTACTGGCACCAAGCACAAAATTTTGATCGAGTGCTCCAACAAGTCAATCAACCAAAGCTTATTATTCAAGCTAAAAAATAAAATAGCCGGTCCTTCTGGAGACGATCATATCTTAAAAACCATCCCGGCGCCGACAAAAAAATAATTCGGCTGGAAAAATCAGGGCATGAACTTGCTTGATGTGAGGGCAGAAACAGTTATCATACATATATTCAACTTCAACCATTTCTGAAATGGTTACAAAAATCAAAAAACCGCACTGAGCGAAGCCAGAGTGCGGTTTTTCTTATTTACCCGTAATCTTGGGTGATGGCCTTCGGATTTTTAGGATCCGGTGGCACCCAGGGACTAATCGAGTCTTTACCCTCGTCAACAAACGATGCTGACTGACTACCGATAAGCAAGGTGAGAAGCAAAATCGTTAACCGTTGACGTAATGACATAATTTTCCAATTAGTGTTTAAACCCTCATCTACCTTAAGACTACACCCATTATCGGTGACCCGTCAACTCATTTTCGGACTTTTTCCGTGACATGAAAACCCAGATATTTTCCCAGCATTAACCGCGTCTGTGCGTCGGTGGCCGGTAATGATCCAAAAAGAATCAGCGTCACCGGTAAAAGTATCCATTGAAAAAACATAATCAGCAAACGCCAAGAGGAAACGTTTTTTGGTTTAGGCGGTAAAAGCACGATGCTGATAGTGGCCTGCAACAATAGCCCAGCCATGGCTAAAGTCATAATCAATTGCAAAATATGCGGTGCCGTCTGGCTGATCACCGGCGCATTATGCTGGTGACTGATGACCCAAAGCGGCAAACGACCTACGATCAAAATAATAAGCGGCGCCGTGGCCCAGGAATAGACACCCTCAATCTGATTGAAAATATAACGAAATTTCTTAATGAACGGCATTTTTTTATTACGACAGAAATTCCAAACCATAAAAGAAAAATTCTCCACGCCGTATGCCCAGCGGCGCTGTTGAATATACTGACTTTTCAAAGTCTGCCACAATGTCTTACCCAAAACAACATCCATAGAAATGGGTATATACAATGGCTCGACCATGTAATCCCCGTCATACTCCATGACGCATTGCATAGAAATACGAGAATCCTCGGTCACAATGTCGTTCTGCCAAAAACCCACCTCGACTAAAGTTTTAAAACTCATGCTGTGTGAAGAAAATGTAAACATACGCTCGGGCCGGGATTGCTCTGACATCAGCCAAAAAGTAGTACTGTAAGAAACCACTCTGGTAATAGATGGCGAATCCCAAACGTTATTATTGAAAATAGCCAGCGGCTGCCAACTGACCCGCGTGGGATTAGGGTGGGTTAAATATCGGTAAGTCAAATAACTGAAATAATGGGGATGTACGCAGGTATCCGCGTCAAACGAGGAAACGATTAACTTTTCATAAGATAGCCCAAGCTGATCCACTAATTCTTTGGATCGCCAACCAGCCCAGGCAATATTTGAACCTTTACCGGCAATTTCCCCAACAATATCTTGCGGGTGCACTGTCACCAAAAATTTAAAAAATCTATGGCCATACTGCTGCTGCAATTTTTTCGCAACTTGGGAAAAATTTTCTTTATCCCGCTCCTCGCCAGCTAAAATTACAATAAATTTATCCAGAGGATAATGATTATTCACTAGCGCTTCAAAGGCGTCGCGTAAAACTTTGTACGGCTCTTTATAGGTCGGATAAAAAACCAGATGATAATAATTCTCCCAGCCCGGAAGTTTCTTGACCCGTGATAACCAATCTATTTTTATGGTTTGACGATATCGACGAAAAGAAATGACAATAAAAAAAATCATGTACATGATCCGGAAAAACCAATACAAATCGAAAACGATGATGAAATAAATTGCCCAGAGCGGTTTAACAAAAGATAAAAATATGGCTAGACCAAAAGTGGTCCAAACCATGAATCCCGGAATAATTTCCAAAATTCTATATTTGCGATAGTCGGATAGACGAGAAAAAATTGATCTCATACCACACATACAAAAAGACGGTCTTTTCTTGACAACCGCTTTCTATTCCAAAAAATTATTTAACAACAACCTTACCTTTCTTAATCGGATTCAGATAATCATGATAACCCCATTCCCCCGCGCTAGTAAAGCTGAAGGAAAAGCTTTCATTTTTATCCAGGTCACTAGAAATCAGGTCGGGTAAAATCGCGCCAGTAGGGTGTGGGTCTGAAGCGATTTTTCTTTTATAAGAATCACGATTGACCCAAGTAACATTATCACCAACCCCCACAGTTAAAACCGCCGGGGTAAAATTACCATCAATAATCCAAACCGTATTTTTAGGGGGCATCAACACCTCAATATTACCGTTGCCGTTGTTGTTAGTTGCGACGGGCCTTTCCTTGGTGAAATACCAGATCAAAAGGCTCCCGACGGCCACTACTAGGATCACTAAAACTACAATTAAGACCCCTTTATTCATAATATTTTCCTTTATTATATTATAGCTTTTGAATACGAATCTGGCAATAAAAGTTTTTTAACCAGGTGTTTTTCCGTAAAGCCCCGTGTTTGGCGCCAATGTACATGACATCTGAGGCTGAATTATGTGCCGCTAGAACTAGAGACTTTTTTACATTACCACGGTATTTAATAAGCCCTGACAATAAACCAGATCCGAACGAATCACCGGCTCCGGTCGTATCAACGGCTCGCACCGGTTTTATTATAACACGATATTGGATATTCTCCAAAACAGCCACTGACCCGCCGGTACCTTTGGTCATGACCACCAGCCCCGGGCATAATTTGCTTAAACTCCGCGATAACGCACGCTCGTCATTTTTGGTTGAGTGCAGCAAAGTAATGGCTTCCTCGCGATTAACAAGCAACAGGTCAACGTACCTGATAACACGCCGCAAGGAATTATGTCTGGCTATTTCCAGTTTACCGGGATTGAGGGCAACTTTTATTTTATTCTTTTTGGCGAATAAAACTATTTTTTCCAAGAGTTGCGTATTACCGGCCAATGAAGAAATATACAACCACCTGGTATTTTTAATCTTCTGCAAATTAACATCCGAGGTTTTGAAATGATGAGCGGCGCCGCGGTAAACCAGAATGGTCCGCTCACCGTTAGGGGCCAGAAAAATTACCGACTGGGCAGTCCGATCTTTTTTATCCACGATCAACAGATCGCCGATACCTGACGTTTTCAAAAACTTCTTCACCTCTTCACCGGCTGCATCATGGCCGATCCGCCCCAAACAAGCAACTTTCAGACCCTGCCGCTTGAAGGTGTTAGCCGTATTAGTCGCACCACCGCCGACTTCATAAAAAATACGGTCTAGCTCTATCTTTGTGCCAAAAGCAAAACACTCTGATTCGCCGGTTATGGCCCGCTTATCTTTGATGATTTTAAATTTTTTGCTGAATAAATAGGTGTCTTGAGCAGCTGAACCGATAGTGATAACATCATACATAATTTTGATATTAGAAGTTGGATGTTAGTTTTTAAAAATTAAATTATGAAGCTAGAAATTGAAAGTTAGATAAGGGTCTAATCTCTAACGTCTAGCCTTCTTTCCAACTTCAAAACCTAATACCTTATGTCCAAATTCCCATCCTCGCTTTCGAGTTTCTCTTACACACATTATAGAATATTGCCTGCGCCAGTTCAATATTATCATCAGACCCCTGCCATGCTTCTAAAACCGGCTCCTCCAGCGCCCGGGAAAACGAAAAAGTCAGTTGCCAAGGTTGCTTGGCGAGCTTGCATATTTCAAACAAATTTTCGCTGGCTTCCTCGGGGCTTTGACCGCCGGATAAGAAAACGATACCCGGGACTGTTTTTGGTACAGACTGCTTTAAACAACTGATCGTGGCCGCTGCTACTTCCTCTGGCGCGGCTTTTTGAACCGACTCACTGCCAGGTAAAACCATGCTGGACTTAAGCAACAACCCGGTTAAATTAACCTTGCGTTTCTTACAGGCACTAAACACGGTTTTCAGGGTTTCGGTTGTCACTTTTTTGGCCTGTTCAAGGCTGTGATCTCCGTCCAATAGTACCTCGGGCTCTAAAATAGGCACCAGACCTGCTTTTTGGACGATACTGGCATATTGAGCCAAACCATCGGCATTGGCCTCCAGACAGGCTTTTGAGGGCATATTCTGGCCTATTCTGATAACACTGCGCCATTTGGTGAATACCGCGCCCATTTGCTTATATTCTGCCAAACGGTCGGCCAAGCCATCCAAACCTTTGGTCATTACTTCTTCCGGTGAATCAGGCATTGATACTGTTCCCTCATCAACTTTGATGCCAATGGCAATCCCCTTCTCTTTTAAAATATTTGTAAACTTTTTGCCATTAAAATCAGTCTGCCTGATTGTCTCATCAAACAAAATAATTCCGCTTAAAAATTGCTCAACTCCTTGAGTCGTGATTAAAACTTCTCGAAACTTCCGCCTGGTTTCTGTCGTCCCCTCAACCCCGACTTTAGCCAGGCGCTTATTCATGTTAGGGGTGGATTCGTCAGCAGCAAGAATGCCTTTGGGTTCAATAAGCAATTGTCGTGCAATTTTGTTTAAAGTCATATTATTGTTAATTTTCTTTAATAATTTTCCAAAATCTTTTCATTTTGCTATTTTAATCTGAGCCATAGCAGGTAAAATAAGGTATCATGTAATAAATTGCCAGAATAAAACTAATGCCCAACAAAATGATATGATCAGCAGTATTTTTTTACTTCTAATCTTTTTCTTTGTTGGCTTTATAAAAAGTGCTATGCCACTAAAGTGGTTATGAAAAAAATTGCACGTTTAAACTAAAACCTGCTTGACTGCCTTAATAATAGAATTTTTATCAATATTTTCATAATCCAGCAACTCCTGAGGTTTCCCCGATTTTGGTAATTTCGTAACCGCCAACTTGACCACATGCGCTTTGGCATGCCGTAACGCACTCAACACCGCCTCCCCAAGTCCTCCTTGCGGATAATGATCCTCTACTGTAATAATCGCCTTTGTTTCAACAGCAGCTTTTTGCAGAGTGGCCACATCAATCGGCTTAATGCTGTACAGGTCAATCACCCGAGTAGTAATCCCCTGCTTTTTTAGCTCATAAAAGGCTTTCAAGGCTTCATGGACAGTTATACCGGCAGTAACAATCGTCACCTGGTCATTAGTGCTTGAGCACAATGTTTTACTACCGCCAATCGGAAATTGTTCTTCGGGTTTATAAATCATCGGCGTCTCGCCACGCGTAGTTCGGATATAGACCATACCTTGGTGTTTAGCGGCTTCTTCCACCAGTTTGTTGCACGACAGCGCGTCTGACGGATACAGGACCACGCAAGGCAAAACCGAACGGAACATGGCAATATCTTCCAGTCCCATTTGCGATACGCCGTCCTGGCCAATGGATACGCCGGCATGCGAACCAACGATTTTTATATTAGCTTCCGAATATACGGCCATACGGATCTGGTCAAAAGCTCGGGTGAAAAAAGCGGCAAAAGAGGAAATAAACGGAATCTTACCTCGCCGAGCCAAACCAACTGCCACGCCCACCATATTCTGTTCGGCAATAAACATTTCAAAAAATCTTTTCGGATTGGCTTTTTGAAATATATCGGCATAGGTGGAATTACTCACTTCGGCGTCCAGCGCCACTATCGGATATTTACTCGCAATACGGTTTAAGGCATAACCATAAGCTTTGCGCGTAGCCATCGGTTTATCCAGCGGCATGGGTTCGGCTTTTCTATTTGGCAATACTGCTTTTTTAAAAAATTTTGGCAGAGGAATAGTACCACGCACCGAAATATCAATCTCTCCCAAACCCTTCAGTGCTTTCTCTAACTCTTCTGGCCCCAATGCTTTTCCGTGGTACCCATCTTTATTCTCAATAAATCTAACTCCTTTTCCCTTAATTGTTTTAGCAATGATCATCACCGGCCTGTCTTTGACTTTCACGGCTTTTTTATATGCCGCCAAAATCTTCAGTAAAGAGTGACCGTCAATAACGATGGTTTGCCAACCAAAGGCTTTGAGGCGCTTGTCGTATTCCACTACTTTGTGTCCATACATCGTCTCCCCTCTTTGCCCTAAGCGATTTACATCAATAATGCCAATCAAGTTATCTAATTTATAATGCACTGCTAACTGAATGGCTTCCCACACCTGTCCCTCGGCCATTTCACTGTCACCCAGCAGAACAAATGTTTTATACGGCAACTTATCCAAATATTTTGCATTCAGGGCAAAACCAACGCCTACCGATAATCCCTGCCCCAGTGAGCCAGTTGCCGCTTCTGTAAACGGGAAATTCATTACCGGATGTCCCTCTAATCGCGAACCAAATTTACGTAAAGTCATCAGCTCTTGCTCCGTAATCGCGCCACAAGCTGCCCAGAGGGCATAAAATAATGGCGAAGCATGGCCTTTGGAAAATATAAGCCGATCATTATTTGGATTGGCCGGATTTTTCTGATCAAAATGAAAATCACCACCGAATATCAAAGCTGTCATTAAATCAGTGGCTGACAAAGAGGAAGTCGGGTGACCGGAACCAGCTGCAGTGGTAGATTTGAGGATCCAAAAACGGACTAATTTGGCTAATTTTTTTATTTCAACCATTTTGTAATATTATCTAATAAATATTGATGAATAACCCTTGGCAGTATATTAATTTGCTTCAACAAGCAAATAGGTAGCCAAGTAAGTTGAATATGGTTTTCCTGAATTTTTAATGATAAAGGATCTTTATCGAGCAAACTAACTTTATATAACAAGTTAATTTCATGATGATCACCTTTATTATCAGTATAAAAATTCTCAAAAATCTGTAAAAACTTCATGGTGTCAATAAAAGCATTCATTTCTTCTTTGAACTCCCGCCGCAGGCACTGTTCTATTGTTTCGCCTTTTTCCAAATGACCGCCAGGTAAATAATAATATTTTGACGAACTTGCTGCTGATGGATGATGAAATAATATTTTTCCGCTGTAAATTATCAGTGCTCGGATGATTATTTCAATCTTCTCTATGTAATCTGTATTCATTCATTATTAATTATTTCGGCACCTTTTCCCAATCCTCTAAAAATTTCTCAATCCCCTTATCTGTCAGCTCGTGCCGGTACATTTGAATTAGCACTTTGAACGGTATGGTGACGATATCAGCTCCAGCTAGAGCCGCTTCTTCCACGTGCCGAACGCTCCGGACCGAGGCCACAATGATAAATGTCTTTAGATTGTACTGCCTGAAAATCTGTGCTGTTTCTCGCACTACGTCCATGCCTTTTGAACCAGCGTCGTCAAGGCGTCCCACAAATATACTTACAAACGAAGCTCCGGCCCGTGCTGCCAATAATGCCTGCGCCGCGCTGAATACCAGCGTCACATTGACATGGACTTTTGACTCTAATTTACGTACGGCCATCAGACCCTCGTCAGTCATCGGAATCTTCACCACCACATTCTTGGCCAATTTTGCCACGCCGCGCGCTTCGTCAACAATGTCTTGCGTTGTTTTTGAGACCACCTCCAGGCTGACCGGACGATCTTTGATGATCCGCAGTATGTCATGAACCACTTCGCCGAGTTTACGGTCGGTCTTGCTTAATAATGTCGGATTGGTAGTGACGCCATCAATCAATCCACGCTCTTCAGCCCACTCAATTTCTTTTAAAATAGCGGTGTCAATGAATAGTCGCATAGGTTTTATTTATTATTAATTATCTAAATTTAAGTTATTGCTCTGGCTCTTTGTCATTCTGAAGCCGAAGTCAATAAATCTCCTGGCCTTTGGTCAGAGGGCACTTCGTTCCACTTGGTGTAACACGCCTAACGGCCATATTATGACAATTTATCTTTTAATTGCTGAATGTTATTTCTGATGTCCCCATTGGCAAAAATGGCCGAGCCGACGCAGATATTGGTGACCCCGGCTTCAGCGACAGAAAAAATGTTACTCTCCGTCACTCCACCGTCTAAGCCGATATCGGGCCCGGTAAACTCTAGTGAAAATTCTTTTATTTTGGCCAAAACTTCAGGGTGAAACTCGCGCCCTTGCGCTCCGGGCACGACTGACAAAAATAAGACGCCATCAACATATTCCGCATATTCTTTAATAGCCTCAATAGGCGTGTCTGGATTAATGGCCAAACCAACCTCAAATCCCGCTTCTTTGATAGCACTAATCAACTCGGCCGGCTTGGGTACGGCTTCAATGTGAAAATAAATCCGTTTGAATACATCGGGATTCAAAAAAGGTAACCACTCCGCGGGACGCTTGACCATCAAATGCGCCTCTAAAAAAAGATTGGTTCGTAGAGAATTCAATTCTTCGGGCCTGACCGAGACCGTCTCCACAAATTGTCCGTCCATCAGGTCAATTTGCGCATAATCAACCACCTCAGCCAGCAAATCAAGCTTATGCTGAAGCTCATGAATATCACTTTCTAAAATAGCTGGAATTATATTCGCCATGCGTCTATTTTTTTGAATCGCCTAATGCGGCGTTCTAATTTTTTAAAAGGAGTAGCGAGCCAAGCATCCACGACTTTGAGCGCTTCTGTTTTTTTAAGAGACCAGGCCGACAAACACAGGATATTAGAGTTATCGTGGGTCTTTGCCCACTTAGCTTGCTTTACATCAAATGCCAAAGTGGCTCGCACATGTTTAAACCGATTGGCGGCAATACACATGCCAAATCCCGTGCCGCATATTAATATACCTGAATCCACTTTTGATTTGGCAACTTTTTTAGCCACGGGGTAAGCAAAATCTGGAAAGTCATTTTTGACTTCATCGGTATTCGTACCTAAATCATGGCACTTTAGCTTTTTCGCAATCAGGTGTTTTTTTATTGCTTCTTTCAATTTATACCCCGCGTAATCGGCGGCTAAATAGATCACGGATTAATTTACAATTAATAATTTATACATCATCTAAATTCCGATGCTCAAGTGATCAAATGAATTAAATGTTGTTAAACATTGAATAATTGAAGATTGAAACATTATTGGGAATTGGAAATTTGGTTATTAAGATTTAATGATAATTATGTTAATCTATTTTTTATTATGAATTATCAATTAACTTATTGCCAACGTAGTCGGAATCTAGATAAATAATAATTTTAAAAACTTATTTAAAATCGCTTGGCCTTTCCCCAATATCAATGATAGAACACGCCTGAATCGGCTTCAAACCAAGCTCCTTTGCTTTTGTAATTAGCTCCTCACTTTCAGCGCCAGGGTTAAGAAAAAATTCTTTCGGTTTCTTCCTAGCAATGTCTTCAATTATTTTTAAACCGATTTTGGGAGGTACATACATGCTGACACGATCAATCGCACCGGGAACGTCTTTGATACTTTTACGTACTGACAAGCCCTCAATCTGCATTTCTTTCGGATTGACCGGATACACCCGCCAGCCCTGCTTGATATATGCCCGCACCGCTTTATTGCCATATTTTGCCCGGTTGTTCGAGGCGCCGATAATAGCTACGGTTTTCATGGTGGTACAAAAAACGCTGAAAATTATAGTATTATTATAACATAAATACCTGATTAAGATAAATCCGAAAATTCTAAGCACGAAATTCACGCCCGACTCGCTGCCGACGCAACTGTATCGAAGCAAGAGAAACGAAACAACGCCTAAATTTAAAATTCTAATGACTTAGGTTATATTCTTATATTTACCTCGGTTTAAACATTAGGATTTGGGACATTGGGTATTGTTTCGAATTTTGAATTTCGTGCTTTCATACTGTAAATGCATCCGCAATAATCCTGCCGATAGAACCCTTCCCTCCTGCTTACTTCCATGGCTTTCTTAAACCCATTCTCCTTCTTAAAATCTGCTACCAAAAATGTAACACCGTACTCTTTTTCCAACTCTTTGCCAATCAGGTTCAAACGTTGGGCATCCTTATGCGGGCTGATGGACAAGTCAGTACCCCACGCTTCAAAACCGTGAGCCTTGGCATACTCAACCGTTTTGGTTAGTCTCATACGATAACAAATAGTACAACGCTCCCCTCTTTCCGGATCCTGCTCGTGTCCTCTAGTTAAAACGAACCAGTTATAGCGATCAGGTTTTTCTTCAACAAACGGGATGGCCTGTGTGTCGCAATACTTTTTCGCTTCAGAAAACCTGATGTCATACTCCTCTACTGGGTAAATATTGGGGTTATAATAATAGGCCTTGACCTCAAATTGATCACGGAGTAATTCCAAAACATAGGCGGCGCAGGTAGCGCAACAAATATGAAGCAACAAAGACGTTTTCATAAATAATGTTTACTCGCCCGTATTAATTTCAGCCACCAACTCCTCAATCATATTACGCAACTTCTCGGTCTCTTGATATACCAGCTGTAATTTCTCTATTGCCTCTCCGGGCAATTGGCCAAACGAACCGTCCAGCAACATTTTGAGATACCCGCGGATACCGGCTACCGGCGCCCGCAAATCATGGCAATAAATATCAATATCTTTTTTTGCCATAAATATAAAAATTTATTTTATACTCATTAATATCGCCCCCGCTGTCACCAAAAAAGCGCCCAATCCGGTTTTCCAAGTCAGGTGCTCGCCCAAAAAGAGTAAAGCAAGTATCAAAACAAAAACCACACTTAAACGATCCAGAGCGGCAACGGCCGAGGCCGGTCCGTTACGCAAGGCGAAAAAATAAAACAGCCAAGACAAAGCCCCGGCGATTCCGGAAAAAATTATAAAAACGAAAGTTTTACTATTGATTGTCGACAGTAATCTAGCTTTGCCGAAAGCAAAGACCACAAATATCAAAAATAACGCCATGACCACAGCTCGAACTGCTGTCGCCAAAGTACTGTCAACTTTACTAATACCAAGTTTACCGAATACCGCCACTAAAGCCGCGAATAGTGCGGATAATAAAGCGTAAATTATCCATGACCCGACCATAAAATATTTCTTTTAAAATTAAATTGCCTCAACATTGTGAACAGCGTTAGAACGATAATTCAACGGCAAACTGAATACATTTACATCCCAGATTTAAGGGGTTTTGCCGAGAAATAAATTACCCCTACCATACTGCTCACCATATCATTCAATACAACAATCAATTACTTTTCTGACTAATTCCCCGAGCTTACCCATAAATCCCTTCTTTTCTTTGTCGTGTTTATTTAAGGCGTTACTGTCAATTTTTTTAATGTCGTCTGTTTTCACCAACTTCATGTTCAATCCCCAAAAAAGTGAGTAAAGATTATATGCCTTTCCAAAAAGATCATATGCTTCGTCTTTTTTGCCCACTCCCAGCTGTTTTGTACCAACTTCCATTAATCGCATTGAGGCAGCGAGCAAATGCTTGGAAATACACCAAACTTCTCCTTCGTATTCTTTGATGATTTTTTTAAGCAATTCCTTACGCATTGAACGGGCTTCGTTTAGTAAATCATAATACTCCATCTTCCCTGTTTTTGCTCCCGTAAAAAAGAAATGTTCCTCAATGCTGACCAAATTCATTATGGCTAAACTTAAATCTTGATCAGATGATAAATCCATTTTGTCCTGCTTTTTCATTTCATCCACCTTTTGGATAAATTCATCTAAGTTTTTTATTGAATTTTGTTTGTTGTTTGTATTGTCCATGCGTTTATTTAGTTAAAAAATAAAAAATAATGCTTAATAGAATCAAAGGGCTAATGGGCATAACGACTTTTTGAAAAGGAAAATATGCCCTGCCTTGATTTTTCTCTTTAAGATGATAATACCAGCTTGCACCGAACCAAAAAGCGATGCTCCCCGTAATAACCCCTAATAATAGTTTATCTATCGCCCCACAAGCACAAATCGTATTTATCTGGTTGCCCATAATTCCCATAAAATAAAGCGGGACCACGATTAAAGAATAATAGCCTAAAATCGTAACGATTATTCTGCCCTTAAAACGGATATTTTTCTTATCAAACCAACTTATAGTCCAAGTTATCATTGAAACAGCCAAACCTCCAATCCAAAGACCAGTTATAGAATCATCTATGCCGAGCCAACGGGACAAACCAACTCCCGCCCCCACGGCAACGGTGCAAATAGGACAAACAGCCAGAGCTTTTTCGGCAGAAACGAGAATCAGACCAAGGATCGCTATACAATAAAGGAGTAATTTTCTCATATTATTTCTGGTTTATTTTTGCTGAAAAAAATCTATTATATCTTGATCACCAATATAACATTTCGAACCGTCCCATAGAAAAGGCACGCCGATTGAATCGATCGGCAATCCACAAATTTTCGCCTTGGCTTCTAATTCTTTGGCGTTGTTTTGGTTGTAATAAACCTCTTTTTCTCCAAAAGTTAGTTTCTCTTTTATATTATTCTTTTTAATATAGTCTTCCACTATGGCGCAATGCGGACAGCCATCGCCATAAAAAAGAATAATCTGGCCTTGTTCTATCTGTTGGTTATTCTGAACAATATTACTATTTGGTAAATTATTGTTCTTATTTTTAGCGAGGACAACAAAAGAAAAAACAGAAAACATAATAAATAAAATTGTAGGGATGATAACTTTTTTACTCATAGCAATTAAGCTTTTAATTCGTCTTTTCTATTTTCTAATTCAATTTTAACTTTTCCTAAAACCTTTGTCTCTCTGATGATCTTTTGTGCTTTTTCCCTGGTGGCATCATTTTCGGCAAAAGTTATGGCTTTTGCTGGGCACAAGTTGGCACAGGTCTGGCAGGCAACCATGCAGTTATTGGGATTAACCACTTTTGATTTCCTGTTTTCATAGTCAAATTTATATACGCCTCTGCCGCAAGTGGTAACACACATTCCGCAACCGATACATTTTGATTCGTCTACGGTTGGATGCCAATTAATCTGATTACGGTCAACGCCGTGAAATTTGATGAATTTTTGATTTTGATTGTTTACCATAACTTTAAATTTTATTTAGTTGTTGTCTCTATTTTTTTAACTTTTTGTTCTATCTTGAATTCCGAGAATAACCAAATTCTCTATTGCTTTTATGCCTCTTATTTCGTCCTTTTTCATATAGATGCTCTGATTTTTCGTCAAAGTGAATTCTCCGTTAAAATCGGTAAAAATTCCTTTACCTTCAAGAACGGTTAAAAGCACGCCGTAATCTTCGGGATGAGGCGGTATTTCCACCTCCGATTTTAGGCAAATTAAAGCGGCGTGAAAGCCTTTGACATTGAGAAAATGTCTCTTAATTGGTTTCTCGTCGGAAAAAATAATTTTTTCGTTTAAGTTATAAATTTTCTAAATTAATTAGATATTTTACAAGATATTGCGAATAATAAACTCCAACACCGATAAAAAGTATAGCTACTCCATAGCGTATTACCTTTTCAACTTTTTGAACGATTTGAAATGCTCTGCTGACTTTTTGCATTGAAAAGGCGATTAAAAAAGAAAATATTATTACTGGCAATCCCGTTCCTAAAGCAAAAATAGGCGGCAACAATAAACCCTCTACTGATTTTATAGTTAAAGGAATTAAAGCACCGAAAAACAAAACTCCGCTATAAGGACAAAAAGCTAAGGCGAATAATACGCCCAAAAGCAAAGAACCAAAATATCCTTTACCAGAAAGCCACTGTTTTAATTTTTCTATTTTATCATCGTGGCTTCCGAAATTTATCTTAATTACTCCAAACATAATAAACCCGATAACAATTAGAATCGGCCCTAAAACTTTATCTCCCCAGCCCTGAAAAATTCTGGAAACCTGAAAAGACGAAAGTCCAAAATAAATCAGAGTGGCCAACAGTGTATAGCTGATACCGCGACCCAAGGTGTAAAATAAACCGTTTAACAGAGTGTTTTTGACCGCCTTTATTTCTTTGGAAATATAAGCGATGGCGGTGATGTTGGTGGCCAATGGGCAGGGGCTGATGGATGTTAAAATACCCAGCAAAAAAGCGGTCAAAACGGGGATATTGTAATTGTCTATTAAAGCGTTGATAAAATCCATAAATTATTTTCCCAATAATTTACTCAACTTATTTTGGAAATAGTTAATGAACTGGTCTTCATTAACAACTAATCGCCAAACAGTAACATCTTCCTCGATATTATCCTTGCCATTTGTGATGGCGTTGACGAAAAGCGACGAGCCCCCAGCTTGGTATTTTATGACTATATCTTTATTCTTCGGCAATTCGCCGTTTATGTCTTTAAACACTATAGTGCCGTTTTTGTATTCTTCGGGAAACTTTTCCTTAATGGTTTTAAGAGCGTATTCTCCGACCGTAATACACGACCAACATTGATGCGTTCCGTGAAAATGGACGACCTCAATTTTCTCCGCTAACTGTTTTTCTTCATCTAATTGCTTTCCTTCATTATTTTTATCCTTTGAAATTAAATCATTCGAAACCTGCGCCGTTGACGATTGATTATTGTTTTTAAAAATAGAAAACAATATGCCAACGATAGCTGCAGCAATTAAAATTACGACGATTGATTTTTTCATAGTTTATTTAAAAAAAATTACCGAATATTAAACCTGCGACTGTTGAATAAAAT
The DNA here is from genome assembly GCA_964592105.1 of uncultured Gammaproteobacteria bacterium. Lineage (GTDB taxonomy): Bacteria > Patescibacteriota > Patescibacteriia > UBA10025 > JAHIVO01 > CAZQBL01. Next base: position 50,474 of record CAZQBL010000014.1, read on the forward strand.
ATAACTAACAAAATGTAAACTGCCGTCTTTTTCGTCCCCAAAACCTTTCTTATCACCAACATGTTCGGCAAGCTCAAAGAAGGCCCAGCCAAAAGCAAAGCCAAAGCAGGTCCCTGACTCATACCCTTGGTAATCAACGCTTGAAGTATCGGGATTTCGGTCAAAGTAGAGAAATACATAAAAGCTCCGAAAATAGCGGAAATTAAATTGCCGAAAACCGAGTTTGAGCCGACTATTTTTTGGATTAATTCCTGGGGCAAAAATGGCATAATAAAACCAGCCACAAATACGCCGATAAAAAGAATCGGCAAAAGCATTTTGGTAAAAGACCAGGTTTCTCTAAGCCATTCTTTGGTTGTCTCTTGGCTAAACTTAAAAATAGCGATTCCCGTTGTAATCAGCGCTAATAATCCTATCAAGGCAAATTTTATTAATTTATCAATTTGCAGTCCGTTGACTATTAAAACCCCGACCATTGCTACAAAAAAGATAACTAAAACTTTTTTGCCGATTTTTATTTCTTTGTATTCTTCGGTAAACAAACCACCTTGCTCAACTTTTTCCCTAAATATGGCTTGCATGGAAAGACCAACTAAAATTGAAAGAGAAATGGCGGAAATAGCTCTTGCCAAGCCGATCTTCATTCCTAAGACAGACACAGTTAAAAATATGGCGGCGATATTTATAGCCGGACCAGAAAATAAAAAAGTGATGGCTGGGCCAAGACCTGCACCTCTTTTCCTGATACTTGCGAATAAAGGGAGGATTGTGCAGGAACATACAGCCAAGATTGATCCAGAAATGGAAGCCAAGGAATAAGAAACATATTTTTTGGCTTGACCGCTCAAATAACGTAAAATAAAATCTTTTTTGACAAAAACCGAGATTGCGCCAGCAATAAAAAATGCTGGCACCAAACATGTTAAAACATGCTGACGGGCATATTCGTGCAGCAACTGGAAACTAGATAAAATAGCGCCAGTGAATAAAGCCGAACTCGTCGGCATAAAATAAAATAACAAAAACAAGCTAATAAGAACGATAAAGATATTTATTTCTTTTTTCATAACTTTATTTCAGCCAATTTTTTATTTCCTCAACATCGGGAATTCTACCAGCAGCCTTGACCTCTTTATCAATAACAATAGCAGGAGTCGATATCACTCCGTATTCCACGATCTTGTCTATTTCACAAACATGTTCTACCTGAATATCTTTCAAGCCAAGGTTTGCTACCGCCTGCTTGGCGTTAGCTTCTAATTTCTGGCAATTAGGGCAACCAGAACCCAAAATTTTAATAATCATATTTTTATTAATTACTTAATATAATGAGACATTAAAGAAGTGAATTTTTTAATATTTTTCTGGTTTAAGAAATAAAAAACTTTAGTTTCTTCTTTTCTTGAACTAATTAAGCCGAAACCCCTTAATATTTTAAGATGATGCGAAACCAAATTTTGGGGCAAATCCAAAAACTGCCATATTTCACAAACACATCTTTCTTGTTTTTGCAAAATACATAAAACCTTCAGACGATTCTCCTCCGAAATGACTTTCAAAAAATCCACAATCTTTTTGAATTTCGCCTGCGATTTTTTAGTTTTACAGCAATTAAAATTCATGTGGGTTTGCACAAATATCAATTTATATTGATATTATATACCGAGAAAAATTAGATGTCAACGCCTAAAATAAAAACACCGAAATTAACGTTTTATCTTCTGTTAATTCTTGTCAATTATATTGATTTTACTACACTGAATTATCCTTTATTTCCTACTTAAAATTAAATTGATTTATATTTTACC
>CAZQBL010000015.1:0-45500 GCA_964592105.1 uncultured Gammaproteobacteria bacterium
TGTAGCACGTGTGTAGCCCAGGGCGTCAGAGGACCATGCTGACTTGACGTCATCCCCACCTTCCTCCTCGTTATCCGAGGCAGTCTGATATGAATATTTAACATATCATAGGGGTTGCGCTCATTAAAGGATTTAACCCGAAATCTCACGACATGAGCTGACGACAGCCATGCAGCACCTGTCCTAGCACCCTCGAAGGAGTCTTGTTTTCACAAGATGTGCAGCTAGGATTTCTAGCCCTGGTAAGGTTCCTCGGTTATCGTCGAATTGAACCACATGCTCCACCGCTTGTGCGGGTTCCCGTCAATTCCTTTGAGTTTTAGCCTTGCGGCCGTACTACCCAGGCGGGATACTTAAGGCGTTAGCTTTCTAAACGACACTGAAAGGGTCGACACTTCCAATGCCTAGTATCCATCGTTTACGGCGTGGACTACACGGGTATCTAATCCGTATCGCTCCCCACGCTTTCGCTCGTGTAGTGTCAGGAGCATTCCAGCAGACTGCCTTCGCAATTGGTGTTCTTGCCGATATTAACGCATTTTACTACTACACCGGCAATTCCGTCTGCCTCTACTGTCCTCAAGCCCACAAGTTTCTTTGGCGGCCCTGATGTTGAGCATCAGGATTTAACCAAAGACTTAGCGAGCCACCTTTGAGCTCTTTACGCCCAATAAATCCGGATAACGCTTGGGGCCTTCGTATTACCGCTGCTGCTGGCACGAAGTTAGCAGCCCCTTATTCCTGTGGTACCATCATTAATTTTTCCCACAGAAAAGCAGTTTACACTCCGAAAAGCTTCTTCCTGCACGCGGCGTCGCTCCCTCAGCCTTTCGGCCATTGGGGAATATTCTTGACTGCAGCCTCCCGTAGGAGTCTGGGCAGTGTCTCAGTCCCAGTGAGGCGGGTCGCGCTCTCACGCCCGCTATCCGTCATCGCCTTGGTGGGCCATTACCTCACCAACTAGCTGATAGACCATAGGCCCCTCTTTATCCGATTTGCATCTTTACTCCGATACCCTTGCGGGATCGGAGACCATCGGGAATTAGTCCGGATTTCTCCAGGTTATGCCCGTGATAAAGGCAGGTTACCAATGTGTTACGCACCCGTTTGCCATGCCACCTCCGCTCATCGCTACGCGTTGAGCCACGGGACACACAACTCCTCTATTGTCTATTGATGGAATGTTGGAGTTTGTGGGTCTGAGCCCTTCACGCACAGTGAAGAGCGAAGGTACATTCGACTTGCATGCCTTAGACACGCCGCCAGCGTTCATCCTGAGCCAGGATCAAACTCTCAAAAAAGATAATTATGTGCGCCTTGCAGCGCGACACAAATATCTATAAGAAATTGGCGTTTCTTCTTACCACTTTTCAGTTGTTAATGTCCAACCAAGCTTTGATTTTGATAATTTTTGGTCTAAAAAGCCCGCTTGCCTAGCGGGAACACAACTTTAACACTCCTTTGGGTTATTCACCTAATTTTTGTTCCACTAGGCAGTTTTCCTTATTGATTTTGCTGTTAATTTAGCGAAATTTCGACCAATTCGCTTGGTGATTACTATTTTATACTGTTTTGGGATAGGTGTCAAGCCTGTTTCGCTTTTGCTTCTGCTATAACACCGCGTGCAGTCGTCGTTGTTTTGCGCCCCGCTAAGAAAACCAAATGCAAAAGTAGGCCGCCGGCGTCAGCCCTTCTTTGTTTTTGCATTTTTCAGGCGCCAAGCGTCTATTTTCTTGTGATTCCCTGATAACAATACTTTCGGTACTTTTGTGCCTTTGAAGTTTTCCGGTCTGGTGTAGTGTGGGTATTCAATGAAGTTCAGATTTTTGGAAAAACTCTCATCCTTTGATGAACTGTCATCGCCCAGAACGCCGGGCAATAGTCTGGCTGTGGCATCAATTATTGACATGACCGGTAATTCGCCGCCAGTTAGAATATAATCGCCGATGGAGACCTGCTCGTCTACATATTTCCTAATCCGTTCGTCAAAGCCTTCATACCTTCCGCTTATCAGAATCAGCTGATCAAGTTTAGCGAATTTTTTTGCCATGTTTTGATTGAATGTCTTGCCCTTTGGTGTCAGCAGTACAACTAGTGAATTTTTTTTACGCTTAATTGATTTAAGGCATTTATAGATCGGCTCGACTTTCAAGAGCATGCCCGGTCCGCCGCCATAGGGTTTATCATCAACGGTGCGATGCTTGCCTGCGGCAAAGTTACGAAAATTATGGATGTTGATTTTAATAAGTTTATTTTTTTGCGCGCGCTTAAGAATACTCTCGTTAAGGTAGGAGTCGAAAATATGGGGGAAGATAGTTAAGATATCATACTGCATGAGGTAATTATAACAGTAATTTATTGTCATTGCGAGCGTTAGCGAAGCAATTTCGAGATTGTTTCGTCCTCATCACTCCGTTTGTCGTCCTCGCCACGACAAGTTAAGCATAACAAAACCGCACTTATAATGCGGTTTTGCTTTTATATAACGTATTTGGTTTTATATTTTCAGATCGTCGACAGCTGAAGTGTCGGCTCCCTCGGATGAACCGCGAGGTCCCTTGCGGAAACCTTCCGGTTCGTAGATCTTGAGATTCACACGAGCGTGATTCTTGGCGCCGACCACGCGCAGAAGTGTTCGGATGGCCTTAGCGGTCTGGCCTTGGCGGCCGATGACCTGTCCTAAGTCCGCGGGGTTCACCTTCAGGGTGATGAGAACGCCCATTTCGTCGACTGTCCGTTCTGACGTAACGTCTTCGGGACGATCTACGAGCATTTTGACTACGTACTCGACGAACTCTTGATCTCTCGTTTCTGATGGTGTAGAGGCTTTTGCCATAATGGTGTTCCAAGTGTTTAGGTATTAATGTGCCAGTACTGTCGACCTTGTGGAACAGAACTGGATATGTACAAATACATTTTAAAGTTTATAGCGTTTCTAGTCCAGCGGTTTTTTAGGTTGTCGGTTTTTCTTCAGGAGCCGGAGTAGTGGTCTTGGTAGGCTTTTTTTCTGCTTTGGGGGCAGTCGGTGTTTCTGTAGCTGGCGTATCAGCCGGTTCGGCTGGTGTGGCCGCTTGGATTTTTTCTCCCTCTTTCTTTTTTTTGATGTTGGCTACCTTGATTTTCTCGCCGGTAATTATTTTTTGATCAACCAAAAGATTGTGCACCGTACCTGAAGTCTGGGCGCCTTTTCCAAGCCAATATTTTATACGCTCGGCCTTTAATTCGGCTTTATTAGTGTGGGGATTGTAGTGGCCAAGCAATTCTAGGTAAGTACCGCGCGTGTCTTTGGTTTTCTCCGATATTATAACCTTGAAGCTTGCCTGTTTTTTCTTCCCAACTCTGGATAGTCTGATTGTTAGCATAGTGTTTTATATATTATACAAAGTGTGAATTGTTGTCAATAGTTATGTTTTACCTGTTATTCTGGATCCGGAAGAACCCTTGAGAGGCGCGTGAATTCCATTATTCTTGGCAAGGGAATTGTTGCGTCTTTCGTTAGCCAAGAGCGGACTTATGTCCCGTCATGACACAATAGGAGGGCGGCGCATCAATTATCATTGATGACTTTCTCCGCTTCGGTCATATTTATTGATAGCAGTCTGGAAACGCCATCATTTCCCATGGTCACCCCGTAGAGAATATTGGCTTTGTTCATTGTGGCACGGTTGTGGGTTATGACTACGAACTGGGTTTTTTTAGAAAGCTGTTCGATAATGGAAGCAAAGCGGATAGAGTTAGACTCGTCGAGGGCCGCATCGACTTCATCTAGAATCACGAAAGGCGAGGGATTATTATGGATGATAGCGCAGATCAGGGCAATGGAGGTCAGCGCTCGTTCACCGCCGGAAAGCATGCTGATGCCACGGAGTTTTTTACCCGGAGGAGTGGCGTGGATATCTATTCCGGTTACCACCTTTTCTTTTTTAATTGAAGATGTTTTAGTCGGCAGTATCGGTCGGGGCGTCTGACTGTCGTCTGAATCTTCTGCTTCGTCTGAATCCTCCTCGTCGTCCAACTCATCCGGTTCTTTTATTTCTTCTTTGACCAGACTTAATGAGGCGTTGCCGCCATTGAATAAAATTTTGAAATATTGGGCAAAATGCGTGTTTATTTGGTTAAACGATTTATCAAACTGTTTTTTTATCGTTTCTTCGAGGTTGCCAATAGCCTTTTCCAAATCGGCAATGGCCTTGTTCAGATCCTCGCTTTGGTGAGTTAGAAAATCATAGCGCTCTTTGGTTTCTTGGTATTCTTTTTGGACTTGTGGGTCTATGCCGCCGATTAAGTCTAGATTTTTTTTGAGTTTTTGGATTTCTGAGAATATTTCCGGCTGTGCCCGACCAGGGTTAGAGTTTTGATAAACTGCATCTCGTTCTTCGTCTGATAATTCGTCGATCATTTCTTTTTCCAAATCTTCTTTTCTGGTTTCAATTTTAGCCAGCTCGACTTTGATAGTATTTAATTCTCCGCCCAGATCGTTGACCTGCTGCTGTTTTTGGGAAAAAGCTTTTTGCATGGCAAAAACCTCTTCTTTTTTCTTTTGTTCGCTCTGGTTAAAATTAGCGAGTTTGGCATTGATTGATTGCAGCTCGACTTCAAGTTCCTGGATTTTTTCGCCTATTTCCTTAGTTTCATGATCTAGGTCAGAGGCGATTTCCTGGGGGGATTTTTTGGTGGTAACCTGTGATAATTCCTTGGTGATTTTGGCCAGTTCTGTCTCCAATTCCGTGAGGCGCTTATTAGCTACGGTTTCGCGCTCTTTTTCTATTTGGAGTTTTATCTTCACTTCCGATAGACTATTAGAGAGTTTATCTTTAGCCGTGAGTAAATTAGAAATTCGGTCCTGTAAGTGGATAATGGCATGGGGGTCGCCATTGCCCGAATCTTTGAGTTTGTGATGCAACTGAGCCAGCCGGATGGTCAGGGCTTTGACTTCGGCTTTTATGGCCTGGAGATCCTCGGGAGATGAGGCCGCTTCAATTTTCACTAGGAGTCCTTTCTGCTGGTTATAAAGGCCGTCAAGTTCTTGGCTGATTTCCGGTATGGTCGGCGGTTTTTTGGAGGTCAGCTGGTTTTTCATTTCCGTCAGTTGCTTAAGGAGATTTTGATATTCCTCACTTAAAGAGAGATATTTTTTATTATGCTCATCAAGCGACCCGCTCAGCGAAGCCAAAATTTGCCGGTGATTATCCCGACCGGATTTTATAACGTTAATTTCATGGTCGAGTTGCTCATGTCGCCGTTCCAGCCAAATCAGATCCAGATGGCCGCGCTGTTCGCGGTCAATTTGCAGCTTACCTTTTAGTACGGCCTGCTCGCGCAGCAATTTGTTTTTTTCATTCTGCAGTTCGTTGTACTGCTTTTGTAAATCGACAAAAAGTTCCTGTCGGCTTGAGCCCAGGGCTAGATGCTGCATTTTTTTCTGGATATTTTCCAGCTCGGTTTGAGCAGCTTTTTGCTTGTTTTCCAGATGATGGTACTGGTTTTGGTGTTGCTCGAGTTTTTGCTTGAGTTCATGCCATAAACCGGAGTAATAGGTATGCTGCATTGCCTTCAATTGTTTCAGAATTTCCTCGCGACGTTCAAGGCGATGGACCTGTCTGGTTAAAGAGCGCAAACGGGGTTCAATTTCCTGGATTAGTAGTCTCGCCTGATTTAGATTTTCTTTGGTCTGGTTCATTTTGTGCTCGGCCTGTTCTTTTTTTATCTGGAATTGCCTGACGCCGGCTGCCTCGTCAAAATATTCCTTACGGGCGGTAGGTGTGGCCGACAGAAATAGGTCGATCATGCCCTGGCCGATGATGCTGTATGAGCGCTGGCCGAAGTTGGACTTGGCCAGTAGCATTAATATGTCCTGGAGGCGAACTTTGTTTTTATTGATATAATACTCGCCCTCGCCGTCACGGTACATCTTGCGGCTGATGACTATTTCGGCATAATCAATAGGCGCTGTTCGATCCTCATTATTCAAATACATGTTGACATTACAAAAACCCAGCCGGGTTTTTTTGTCGGACCCGGCAAAAATAACGTCCTGGGATTTCTTGCCGCGCAGGGATTTCAAGCTTTGTTCGCCCAGAACCCAACGAACCGAATCAGCTACATTGGATTTCCCCGAGCCATTGGGGCCGACGATGGCAGTGATGCCAGGAACGAATTCCAGCACGGTTTTGTTGGCAAATGATTTGAAGCCCTGAATTTCCAGTTTTTGGAGATACATAGCAAATAAGAGAAGATAGAGGGTTAAAAGGGAGAGAAGTGTTAAAAGTGAAAGAAGAAAGAGGCGAAGACCCTCTTTACACAAAACATTTTAACATATTTTTGATAATTAGTGAATAAGAAAATGCCCGAGTTTTCAAACTCGGGCTTATGATGGAAGGTTCAAATTTGAGAGTGCCATGCGTTTGGCTGGCCAAATCTTTTAACGAATTCGATGCTGCGAGGATTTTGCTGATCTATGTCAACTCGATTTTTACAGAGCGGACAATTGCCAGTTAAAAATGGCTCCCACGTCTCGACTGGTAAATATGAGAGGTAATGAAGTTTTGGCACACCAAGTTCTTCGGCCGTAATAGTGCCGCGGTGGCACATACAGGTGACTCCACAGACAATTCCTTCTTTTTTTTGTACCATTTGGACAATGGTTTTCATTGAGGTGCCGAGGTTAATAATGTCATCGGCAATAAGGGTGCGTTTACCAGGGATTAACTTTTCGTATTCCCTGATAAAAGCAAATGCTTTTCGGTCAAGGCGATGTACCTCCTCGGCAAAAATGATCAGTGGGGGAGCGGTTTGATTCAGATGGTAGGCAATGTGATGGGCCAAGGGGATGCCAGCGATGGCGATGGCTACAATTAATTCGATATTATCCTTTCGGAACGAATCGGCAATCATTTGGCCAAAGATCGAGAGTAGGCCTACTCGGGCATTAATCGGCGCCGAACTGACCCATGAGCCGCAGTGCTTGCCCGAGGGGAGGGCAAAATGACCAGTTTCAATGATAGCGTTGTGTTGGCGAAATATGTCAGTAACTACTTCTTGGGTTTCCGGCAGTACAAGGGTCATACAAACCTCCAGTTTTTATTGGTTGTTTAATGAACCGTTTCTTTTAGATAACCTTATCGCCGGCATCTTGATTTGTCAAATATCATTAGATAATTAATATCTGGTTTTTCACTGAAAAATAAAAAAGCGCAAGTTGCTTATAAACCCGCGCCTGGCATTTTTGGAGTCGTAGATATTTTAGTTTTTAGTGTCGGGTTTCACGAAAAGAGCGTATTTTAATATACCGACGGACAGTAGCGAGCGGAAATGTGTTTGGCTTTTCTGGTTCGGCGCTTTCTTATCAGCGCCGCAGTTGGGGCAAGTTTTGTTCCAGTCAAGATTCTTCAGGAGGTAGCGCGGATAAATCTAGGATTTTTTCTCCTTTTTCCCCTTCCCTATGTCCTTATGGTTATAGGTGATCATTTTTTATGATTTTTGGCAGATCAACTGGCGTGTCCAGGATCAGATGCGGCGGGACGTTGGCCCGTAAAAAATCCTTTCGCTAAAAAGGCCCGGTATACAAAGCGATGAAGTGTCCGCCGAATCCTTTGACGGCTTGCATGTCTATTAGGGTGTCCTCGGCGTAAGTGATTTCAGTTTTTTTTGATGCCCAGCTTTTGTAATTCAAGCCAGATGGCATTAAAAACGCGCGGGTCGGGTTTGTGATAAGGTGTATCGTCCATAGTCGTGATCATCATGAAAAGGTCAGCGGGGATGCTGGCTTCGGCCAGGCGACCGGGTAAAAGTTGTTTTGTCGCGACTGGTTAAAACGGCCAGTATGAGGCCTTGGGCCAGTCTGGATAACTGTTTCGGTAGGTCAGGGAAGGTTTTGTACTGCACGGTGTGGTAATTGGCCAGATATGTGTCCGTAAACTGCTGGTGTTTATCGGGCCAGAAGTATCTGATCACTTCGTGCCAGGGTCGTCCCCAAATGGTTTGGATTTGTTGTTTGGTGAGTTGAGTTAAGCCGAGATTTTTAGCCACTTTTTTAAACCTGGCGATGGCAATGCTTGATGAGTTAATCAAGCCGCCATCATTGTCGAGAATCAGGGCTTTAAGTTTCAGTATTTTTCTTTTGGGCCACTTATGCCTCCAATATGTTTTTTAAATGTTCAATATTGATACGCTTTATAAAAAAGAAAGTGGTTTGTCAAATAAAAAATCGACCGGTGATGGTCAGCATAATTATTGGCCATTAATTTTTTACCAACCTTTCACCTCTAAAGCTTTCTGGGCAGCGTTGACTTGGGCTTCCTGTTTGGAGGTGCCCTCGCCTGTGGCCACTTGTTCGTCAGCTAGATAAACACCGACGACGAAATTTTTGGCATGATCGGGCCCGGTTTCCGATAAAACCTTGTAGGAAGGAGTGATGCCATATTTGTCCTGCGACGCTTCCTGGAAACGGCTTTTGGGATCCATGTACAGTTTGTGTTCGATGATATAAGGCAGGTGGTTGAGAATATTTTCCTTGATGAATCGTTTGGTCTCCTCCCAGCCAAGGTCAAGGTAAATGGCGCCGATTAGGGCTTCCATAGCGTTGGCCATGATATATTGTCTGGCTTTAGAATTAGCATCTTTGGACTCACCGCGGGAGAGATAAAGGTAATCATTGAAACCCAAGTTCTGGGCGATGGTGGCTAGCATTTTGGAATTCACTAAGCTGGCGCGCCAGTTGGTGAGCTCACCTTCGGGATTAGGGTAATTGTTGTAAAGATACTCGGTGACTATCAGTTCCAAAACTGCGTCGCCCAAAAACTCCAGGCGTTCGTTCTGGTCCAGAGAGAAGTCAGGGTGTTCGTTAAGGTAGGAACGATGCACCATGGCTTGTTTCAGAAGATTTTGGTTTTTGAATTTTATTTTTATCTTTTCCTCCAATTTAGAAAAATCTTTCATGTGTTCTGATCCTTTTTAGATCAGCTTGAAACAACGTTGGTCGTTTTTACCAACCCTGATTTAAGCCGACGGTTTATTAGTTGGCCCTGGGGGCGTGGCGGGTTTGGACTTGGGCGCTTCTGGTTCGGAAATAACCGCCTCGCCGCGTTTGATCATTTCTTTATAAATAGTGCCAAGTACGCCATTGATAAATTTGCCGGAAGATTCACCGCCAAAAGTTTTGGCCAATTCAATGGCTTCGTTGATGGCAACTTTTGGGGGGATTTCGCCTTTGGTGTATTTCAATTCATAGATGCCGATGCGCAGGACATTGCGGTCAACTACAGTAATCTGATCCAAAGGCCATTCCGGCGCATAGGTGGTAATGAGTTTATTTATTTCTTTCAAGTTATTAATTACACCTTTAACCGTGTGAATGGTAAAGCCATTATCGTCAAAACCCGGTGCAAATTCCTTGAGATTGCGCATCACTAACGTGTTTAATTCCTGCTCGCTGAGCTTGTTGAAATCCCATTCATACAGGGATTGCATGGCAATAGTGCGAGCTAAGTGTCTATTTGACATATTTTTTTAATACATGCCCAATTTATTTTACAAGGGTGTCGTTTGGTATTGGCCTTGTGGCCGCCCGTATCGCAAAACGGTTACGTCATACGGCCTTCAGGACGAAACTTCTAACGCAAACCGATACAACTAGCAAAACCGCAGCTGCTGCCTATTTATTCTTTGCCCGATCCTCCTTCTTCTTAGTTTTTTTCTTTTTGTACTCCGCTTTCTTGTCTAAAAATAGAATGTCCTTGCCCTGGTAATAACCACAGAACTTACAGACATGGTGTGGCAGAATTGGTTTTTTGCATTTCGGGCAGGTGGAAAACTGCCTGTGTTTGAGAGCGAAATGTGCTGCGCGTTCGCGCTTGGATTGTTTTGTTCTTCTTTTAGCCGGCAGACCCATATTTATATTCCTTGCTTAATATTAAATATTATAGCTGACGCTTTCTTTCTTGACAAGTTGTTTGACCTGTATTAGTTTAGTATAATAAGTTCAATAAATACAGCTGGTTCTTTAACATATAATTAAAAAAGGAGGGCAAGGTATGACCAAACAAAAAAAATCGTCATCACAATTTTTATTGCCGAAAAAAACTTGCTGGCAGTTGTATTCATTACAGAGAGTACCTGTCAGTGATCTGAACGGAGGAAAATTCGCCAAAGTATTAGAGAAAATACTAATGGGAGAATATTTCTTACTTAGTGTAGTGAACAATAGGAGGAGGTAATTATAAATGAAAGGTGATGATGACAGGAGGCTAGGTGAAGGCTTACCGCAGACTGATTGGCCATCAGTATATCCGCCAACAGGATTAAAAGGTCCGGACGGCAAAAAACACTACGGCCGTTACGCTCTGAGTTACGAAACTTCAACGGAACAGTTCTTAAAGGCTGTCAAAAATATCATTGGCGGAAATGGCGCCATAATCTACGATAAGGGAGGTGAAGTATATGACTGAGTCATCCTGTATTCACAGAGTATTCGGCAACATATCTGTCTGGCCTGTCCCTGAATGGTCTAAGATAAAACCTTTTAGTGTAGGTACGTGTAAAAATCCTGCGTGTGGTACTACTAAGGCTTTCCGGAAATATGAATTTCAGGAGCTCACCAAGGAATCGGGAGTATTTAATCATACCCCGCACTCTGACCGTCGCCGTGCGCTTGGCTTAAGATAATTAGTGTTAGGTTTTTCGTTCCCCCGCTTTCAGAAAGACCCTGCCATATTAGGTAGGGTCTGTTTTTTTCTTTACTCTTGACATATTAAATTCATGCTAACATAGGATATTAATTAAGTTATTTATTTTTTTAAAAATCAATAACTATACAAAAAACAAACCCAAAATTAAGGAGGGGAAAATGAAAGTTAAACTAGATCTTAAAAAATGTCGCTGGTGCTGGGCATCTACGACTATCTCGCACATGGTGTCTGCCCGTGTTGTGTAGGGCAGAAAACGGACAGTGCCTGTCCAAAGTGCAAAAGCGTAGTTTTTCCAACGAGCCAACTGAATTGTGATAACTGCAGGAAAGCTCTTGGTTGAGCCTTTCCAAGAATAAACCCCTAGGCTTAATCTTATAAGTTTAGGGGTATTTTATTTATATAATTTTTACACAAACGTCACGCTGGCGACCTTATCATTCGGTTCAGAGAACCGCATTAACCGTACGCCTTGAGTGGCGCGGCCTAAGACTGAAACAGTCTTAAGCGGCAAACGGATAACCTGGCCTTTGTTGGAAATGATAATGAGATCTTCTTTTTCCAGCCGGCCATTGACGATAAAGGCAGAGACAGCCTGCCCGGTTTTGGGAGTGATCTTGGCAGTTTTAATACCACTGCCACCGCGGCCTTGCAGGCGGTAACTGCGCAATGGCGTGCGCTTGCCAAAGCCATTGGCCATGACCACCAGCAATTGCTCGTGCTGTTCGGCCTTGCCTTCATTGATCAGGTCCATGCCGGCAATTTTGTCCGCGCCCTTGAGGCGCATGCCGCGGACACCGGCCGCATTGCGGCCCATGGGACGAACCTGTTTTTCCTTGAAGCGAATCGATTGTCCGTTTTCCGTGACGATGATGATATCATCTTTGCCTGTTGACGGCTTGACCCATTCTAGGACATCCCCCTTCTTGACCTTAATGGCGATCAGGCCGGAGCGGCGGACGACTTTGAAATCTTCAATATCAACTTTTTTGATAATACCGTTGCGGGTAACCATCATTAGATATTTGTAGTCACCCAGTTCTTCCAACGACATGATAGCCGAGACTTTTTCTTCCGGCCCTAATTGCAGGAAATTTACCAGGGCTTGGCCTTTTGAGGTGCGGGAGGCCGGAGGAACATCATAGGCCTTCATCTGGAAGACACGACCTTTATTGGTGAAGAATAATAAATTCGCATGAGTATTCGTAGTAATGAGTTGCTCAACGGTATCTTGTTCTTTGGTAGTCAGGCCAATGACGCCTTTGCCGCCGCGTTTTTGGGTTTTGAATGTTTCCGGCGGCATGCGCTTGATGTAGCCATCGCGGGTAACCATGAGCACGGTTGGTTCATTGGGAATCAAGTCTTCCTGTTTGAATTCACCTACTGCTTGGGCATTGATTTCAGTTTTCCTGGCGTCGCCGAATTTTGTTTTGATATCCAGCAGCTCTTTTTTGATTATGGCCAGAATTTTTTTTGTTGAGCCGAGAATAGATTTCAGCTCTTCAATCAAGATCAGTTTTTCTTTGAGTTCTTGTTCGATTTTTAATCGCTCCAGGTTAGCCAGCTGTGACAGCTTCATTTCCAGAATGGCAATGGCTTGGCGGTCGGTAAATTTAAACTGTTTTATTAAGTTTACCTTGGCTTCGTCTTTATCTTTTGATCTTTTGATGGTTTTGATAACCGCGTCAATGTTGTCCACGGCTTTTTTGAGCCCTTTGAGGATATGTGCCCGCTCTTCAGCGCGATCCAGATCATACTGGGTGCGTCGGCGGACGACTACTTGGCGGTGTTTGATGTATTCTTCTAGGATTGTTTTGAGGTTCAGGACGCGCGGCTGGAGGCCATCTACCAGCGCTAGCATGTTGACATGAAATGAGGTTTGAAGATTGGTAAGATTGTATAAACGGTTAAGGACTTTCTTGGGGTAGGCATCTCGGCGCAGTTCAATGACAATACGCACGCCGTCTTTATCGGATTCGTCTCGCAGATCTTTGATGCCCTCAAGTTTCTTGTCCGTGACCAATTTGGCAATGTCCTCAACCAATACCGATTTATTTACCTGGTACGGGATTTCTGTAATGATGATTTGGAAATGTCCCGTTTTTGCTTCCACGATTTCTGCTTTGCCGCGCATGACGATAGAACCCTTGCCCGTGCCATAGGCTTGCTCGATATCTTTTTTATTGTAAATAATACCGCCAGTGGGGAAATCGGGTCCTTTGATATATTGCATCAGGTCAGCGATGGTCGTTTCCGGTTTTTCTATCAAACAGACGATACCATCAATAATTTCCGTCAAGTTGTGCGGTGGGATGGAAGTGGCCATACCCACGGCAATACCCATGGTGCCATTGAGGAGCAAATTAGGCAGCTTAGCTGGCATGACCGTCGGCTCATTGTGTGAGCCGTCATAATTTGGAATGAAATCAACTGTGTTTTTTTCAATGTCAAATAACAGTTCTTCGGAAATGTGAGAGAGCTTGGCTTCGGTATAGCGCATGGCGGCGGCAGCGTCGCCGTCCAAGGAGCCGAAGTTGCCTTGACCGTTAATCAGCGCGTAGCGCATGGAGAAATGTTGGGCCATGCGGACCATGGAGTCGTAGACGGCCATATCGCCGTGCGGGTGGTATTTGCCCAAGACTTCGCCGACCACCGTGGCCGATTTCCGGAATTTAGCATTTGCTCGCAAGCCAATATCCCACATGGCATAGAGGATACGCCGATGTACCGGTTTAAGGCCATCTCGGACGTCCGGCAGGGCGCGCGAGACAATAACTGACATAGCGTAGTCCAGATATGATTCTTGCATTTCAGCGATAATGGATCGAGATTCAACTTTTCCCTCGTTGTTTTTTGGCGGAACTTGGTTTTTTTGTGGTTGAGGTCTATTTTTTTCAGACATAATTCATAATTATTGTTTGGTGGGGTCATTAAATTGAGGAAAAACACGATCCTCCAGGTTTTTTATCTTCTCATCGTATGCGGTATTGAGATTGGCGTTAGTCGCGGGTTGATTGAATTTCAGCAGGCCAGTTTTTATTGTTTGCCACAAGTCTGACAATTTGGTAGCCACGCTTTCTAAATAACTCATGTTGCTGTTTTTTGTCCTGGGTCCGGGAAAGAGAAACAGCCAGGCTAGAAAAATTACCAAGGTGGTCCCGAGAACCAAAAACCACAACAGTCTTTGTCTGGTCCTGATGTCCAGATTTTGAAACTTCAAATTTTTTTTGACCGCGGGTTTTTTTACCTGATCCGGGGCGTTTGTTTTGGCTGCGAGCGTTTTTTTTACCTGGCGGGGCGGTCTGATAGCATCAAAAGCAGGCATAGCCTTAAGTATTTTTTAAAATTATGACTTTGGTTTCCTCAACTGGCAGATCTTTCTTGCTTATTTTTAGTTTGTCCTCAGCTCCATTGGTCTTTGCGCCCATTTCATCACAGAATTTATTGACAGGATCTAACTTTATTTTGAGACCGGGAATGGCGTAGTGCATGGGGATGACCAGACGCGGCTCAATCTGATTGACCACCTCGGCAGCTTGCTTGGCGTCGATGGTATAGACGCCACCAACTGGAATCATTAATATATCTACGCCTTCCAGTTTTTCCAGTTGATCATCAGTCAGAATGGTGCCCTGGTCTCCCAGATGAGCTAGCTTCATGTCCTCTAAGGTAAAAAGAAAAATTGTATTAGCGCCGCGTTCGCTGCCGTTTTTTTCGTCGTGGCTTGAAGGTATACCCTGAATGAATATGCCTTTTGTTTCATATTCTCCCGGTGTCTTTATTACCAAGGGTGAGCCGTTGATGACGCCGATATTATTGTGATCGTGGTGGTTGTGGCTTATCGTGACAATATCGGCATTAAGCCGCGACGGCAATTTCAACCCTATATCGTCATAAGGGTCGGTGATGATGGTTGTCTCCTTGGTCGTTATTTTGAAACACGAGTGCCCCAACCAGATTAATTGCATATTATTTTAAATTAATATTTTTCGATTTGATATCTTCTATAATATCATAAAATGTTCCGTCTGACAACTGCGGAACCCTCTACGTTTTTTCCAAAAAATGCCCTAAATCGGCAGTTCTTCTATTTTTTTCTGGACCATTGCGTCATGATCGTTGGCGGTTTGGTTACCTTGGATTGAAGCGCTCAATTCCCAGGAAATTTTCCTCTCCAGATTGAACATATCTTCAGTTTCATCTTTTATATCGACTAGCTGGACTTTCTGGTCGTTGTCCACGTTAATCATGCTGATTTTTATTTCCAACAATTTCCCGATTTTTTTAATGGTGCCAAAAACGCATAAACGAGCCCGAGCTCTTTTGGCGGCTTGTTTTAAAGCCGTCTGATCTTGGGGGTCAATAGCCGAGAATTCAAAGTTGGCGGTTGAGACGGTTTGATCGACGATTTTAAAAAGACGCAAATTGGTCAGAGTTTGAACGGTAAGTCTATTAATTTTTTTTATTAGCCAGTCAATTTTTTCAGCTGTCCCGGAAATATTCAGTAGTGGTAAGATCAAAACGGTTAGTAAATTGGCGGCAGTGTCCCTGGTTTGGATATTTGCCGAGCTGACGTTGTCGGATGTCCCTCCGCCTGGCGGGACTTGGGTGTTCTGTCCGGCGACCCCGAGGGCGGTATGCATTAGCGGGGCGGCAGTTTGTTTTTGGCCAGATTGGGTTGGGGTTGGTTCTGTCTCCCTTATCCGTTCTTTGGTCAATTCATCAGCTCTTTCCCTTTTGTGCAAAGTTTTTATGGCTTCTTCGCGCTTTTTTTCCCGGCGCAGTTCGTCCGGTGAAGGGCCGGCGGGGGTTTCCACTTTTAATTCTTCTTCGGTTCCTTTGGTATAAACTTTTTCCAGAGAGATATCGCTAACTCGGATACTTTTTCCGGACTGTTTTAGTCCTAGTTTTTGGGCGAAGCGACTGAGTTTGAATTTTTCGCTTGAGACCGCATCTTTGGCTACTTGTCCTAATATTTTTTTGGCTTGGAATTTGGAAACGGTCGATTTATCCGAGGAATAACTCAGTTTCTTCAAGTCCTTGTCCTGCTTCATAAATTTTTTAAAAGCCGCGTTGCTGACCTGTCGGCCGGCTTTTGTGGACAGTAAATTCTTGGCCATACTCTTGGCTGTACCGATTTTCATTTTGGGCAGGTATTTGGAGGGCATATGGGGTTAGTATTAGTATAGAGTGGTTGGGATAATTATTCAATTTATTTATTTTAAAAAGGAGATGGGGATTAAAAGTGAAAGAGGTGAAAGAAGTGGAGAAGGACAGAGGAGAAGATGCGAAGAATTAAGAAGTTAATTTTTGGGCGTTGATTTTTTTGGGAAGTTGTTTTGTTTATTTATTAGTTGTTATAAATTAGACAGGATGTTAGAAGCTGAATGTGAGATGTGAGCTGGAAAATGATAAATGAGATGTGAAAAGCGCCGTCCACAATGTCATTCAGAGCACCGCGTCTTACGAGGGATGAAAAACTTTTTTGCCGAAGGCCGGGTGGAAATTTTAGTATTAGTATTTATGAGTATTTATTTATGAATAAATATGGTTATGTTGGCACGATTCGTAGGATTAGTTAGGGGGCGGACGGGTGGTAATATCCAATGAGGATATTTACTATTGATAAAAATCACTAGAAATGATAATATAAAGTGTTCTTTTATAACAGCCTAAATTAAGGGGTAATCGGGCCGTACCTTGCCGGAAGCAGGGTAACACAATAAAAATAAAAAAGGAGAATGTTGCCATGGCAAAATCCATGTCCTCATCTGAAAAAACCATCACTGTCGGTCAGGTGGCGAAGTTCAGTGATTTGCTAATTGCGCGGTTACTTAAGAGCGGGTTGCCAAATGGGCCTACACAGTATGTGCTTGAGCATCATGGTGCAGAAATTGCGGATGGATTCATTGCAGACGTTAGTCGTCGCGTCAAGGCGCACCAGCTTGCCACTGAGCCTCATCTGCTTCAGCGCAGACCCTTCGAACCCGAGCAATTTCTGGGCAAAGGCTGGCAGATCGATGAAGTGGTCGGGCAGCGATCTGGAGATAACTTGGACGCAGGGAAGATCATCCTGAAGGATTACTTGAAGGAGGGTGAGTTTTCTGTCAATGGCGAAGAACGCCTGGAACGTATTAAAGATAATCCTGATGATGTCCAACTCGATGCCAAAGATTGTCTCGCTCTCTGGCAGGAAAAGGACCATGCGACTCTCAAATGGTTGTATGACACGCGGGGAATTACCTTTCTGTCGTTTTGGGCCACAATTCTGCGGCGCCCGGGCGGTGACCGTTACGTTCTTTGTCTCTATCGGCACCAGGATGGTTCTTGGAATCTGTGTTATCACGGCGTCAGTCGCTGTAACTACTGGCGCGCCAGAGATCCGGTAGCCATTCTTGCAAACCCGCCAGCAACACCCAAGCGTTAACGATAGGAGGCGGGTAGTTATTAGTTCTTTTAGGTTTAGGTTTTTAGCTTGCCTTTAGTCCTTGGCTTAAGTTATTAGGCAAACGTTCAAAGGCCCCACATTTTGATTTCGTCAAAAACGAACGACAGATGTGGGGTTTCTTTTTTCATGATAATCGTGGTAGTAGGTTAATACTCCCTCACACCATTTGATGAATAAAAGCTTAAAAGTTCATCGAGTGTTGCGACGAGCGCTAAATGTAGAATGATAACAAAAAATGAGGAGGGCTCAACATAAAAGACGATTCAATCATAATTCTGCTATAGGAGTGCTTTTAAATTGTGATAAAATTTTTTTGCCACCAAAGCACAGGCGTCATGCTTTCGCCCTTGCCAAAAAATCGCCCATGATATATACTGCTTTTACGCATTTAAATTATTTAATTTGTTTCTTCAGAAGCCAAAAAGCGGTGGCTTGAAGAAAACTCATGGTTTTTAAAAAGACGATGGGTTAAGGCTATTTTTTATTATATGATAAATTCGGAACCGGCGGTAAAATCAAAAATGGAGGAGCTTTTAAATAACCCCGAACAACCGGTTTTGCCAAAAATTGGTCAGGTAATTGAGGGTACAGTAATCAGCGTTTCAACCAATGAAGTTCATTTGGATATAGACGGCCTCGCTTCCGGCGTCGTACGTGGACGTGAGTTAGTTGACGAATCGGGACTTTATAGCAATTTGAAAGTAGGCGATCGGGTGCAGGCCACTGTTTTGGATTTGGAAAATGAAAATGAAGAATTGGAATTATCATTCCGTCAGGCCGGACATCAGAAGGCTTGGGATGATCTGACCAAACTCATGAAAGAAGGCACGGTTATTTCCGTACCTGTGGTCGATGCCAATAAAGGAGGTTTGATGATCAGAATTGGGCGTATCGACGGTTTTTTGCCAGTTTCCCAACTGACCGTGGAGCATTATCCTCGCGTGGAAGGCGGAGAAAAATCGAAAATTCTGGAACTTCTAAAAAAATTCGTGGGTCAGGAATTGAGAGTTAAGGTTATCGATGTTGATGAGTCTGACAGTAAGTTGATCGTCTCAGAGAAAGCGGCTTGGGAAGAAAAACAACATGCGGCCATTTCTAAATATAAGGTTGGAGACGTGATTAAAGGTAAGATCACGGGCGTGGTTGATTTTGGTGCTTTTGTTGAATTTGGTGATAATCTGGAGGGCTTGGTGCATATTTCGGAACTAGCTTGGCAGCGCATTGATGATCCCCGTGATATAGTCAGGGTTGGTGACGAAGTCCAGGCTACAATTATCAGCATTGATGGCTCGAAAATTTCCTTATCAATGAAATCTCTCAAAGAAGACCCTTGGCGCAAAGCCATGGAAAAATACAAGACTGGTCAGACGGTCAAAGGTCGGGTTCTGAAGATAAACCCTTTTGGAATTTTTGTAGAGTTGGATAGGGATATACACGGGTTGGCGCATATTTCCGAGCTGGCTCATGAGCGAATTAGCGATCCTTCGGAGGTTGTTAAAATTGGCGAAGAATACAAATTCAAGATTCTTTCTATTGAGCCGGAGAACCACCGTTTGGGTTTGTCTCTAAAAGCTCTGAAGAAGCCAAAAACTCAAAAGGAATCAAAGCCGATTCAGGAAGCAGAGATTCAAGAGTCGAAGCCTGAGGAGTTTACTCCAGATCAGCCCCAAGCCCCAGCAGAAAAAAAGTTACCGGAATAAGTAGTCGAGGCTTATGTTATTGGACTGTCTAAATAATAGGCGGTTAGTTTTGTGGTTTTTGCCCGATTTGTCAAAAAAGGCCTTTTGGGTTATAATTTTAGAGAGTTCTGTTCCGAAAGTATAGTCAAAATTTAAATAATTATAAAAAAGTTTAAAAAATATATGGGAAAAAATTTGTTGAAAAACTTCCTGGGTGTTTTTTTGGTATTGTTGTTAATCATGAGTATTTTTAGTCTATTTAATACCTCATTTAATAAACCGACCGAGATGGGCATTAGTATGGTGATGGAGAAAATAAACCAAGGTGAGATCAAAAAAATTGAAATCAATCAGAATAAGCTCGGGATTACCTTTAAAAGTGGGGCTGAGGCGGTTTCTATTAAAGAATCCAGCGATTCTTTAAGTTCACTTTTAAGCGATTATAAGATTGATCCGGCCAAGCTTCAGGGCGTTGATGTTGTGGTCAAGGAAGATTCCGGGTTTTCTTTCTGGGTAGTCACCTTATTGCCTTTTCTTTTGCCTTTTTTGGTGGTGGCCGCGTTCATCTGGATAATGATGCGTCAGGTGCAGGGCGCCAACAACCGAGCCATGTCTTTTGGTCAGAGCAACGTTCGCGAGCAGCGCCAGCAAAGTCGCAAAGACAAAGTGACTTTCAAAGACGTCGCCGGAGTCAAAGAAGCCAAAGAGGAACTCAAAGAAGTGGTTGAATTTTTGCGTAGTCCCGGAAAATTTATGGCTTTGGGCGCGCGAATTCCTAAGGGAGTTTTATTGGTAGGTTCGCCGGGCACGGGTAAAACGCTTTTGGCTAAAGCTGTGGCTGGCGAAGCTAATGTGCCGTTTTTTCATATTTCCGGTTCCGAATTCGTGGAGATGTTCGTTGGTGTGGGTGCGTCGCGCGTTCGTGATTTGTTCCGTCGCGCCAAAAAATCGGCTCCCTGCATTGTTTTTGTCGATGAAATAGACGCCGTCGGTCGCCAGCGCGGGGCAGGACTCGGTGGTTCTCATGATGAACGCGAGCAAACATTGAATCAAATTTTGGTGGAAATGGACGGGTTTGAAACCGATACCAACGTGATAGTCATGGCCGCCACTAACCGGCCGGATGTTTTGGATCCGGCGCTTCTTCGCCCGGGCCGATTTGACCGCCGTGTCGTTCTGGATGATCCGGATATAAATGATCGTGAAGATATTTTGAAAGTTCACGCCGTAAAAAAACCTTTAGATAGCGATGTCAAGCTGCGAGTAGTCGCCGAACGTACTCCTGGTTTTTCCGGGGCTGATTTGGCAAATTTGTTGAATGAAGCGGCGATCCTGGCAGCCCGACGTGGCAAGAAAAAAGTTGGTCAAGCCGAATGCTTGGAGAGCATTGAGAAGGTCATGCTTGGCCCTGAACGCAAAAGTCGGGTTTTATCCGAGCATGAGAAAAAAGTTACGGCTTATCACGAAGCCGGCCATGCCCTTGTAGCTCACGAGTCAGTACACGCCGACCCGGTTCATAAGATTTCTATAATTTCCCGCGGACAGGCCGCTGGTTATACATTGAAAATGCCCACTGAGGATAAAAGAATGCATACTAAAGCGGAGTTTATTGATGATTTGGCCGTGCTTTTGGCCGGCTATGCGGCGGAAAAAGAGATTTTCAAGGATATTACTACCGGTGCCACTAATGATTTGCACCAGGCCACTAAATTGGCCCGCCGACTGGTTACCGAATTCGGCATGAGCGAGACTTTGGGTCCGCGGACTTTTGGCGAACGTGAGGAACTCATATTTTTGGGCAAGGAAATTCATGAGCGTCGGGATTATAGCGAGAAAGTCGCTCAGCAAATAGACCAGGAAGTTTCCAATTTTGTTAATCACGCTTATGAATCGGCCAGGAAAATTATAAAAAAGTCCCGGATCTATCTGGAAGAAATAGTTAAACGGCTCATGGAAAAAGAAACTCTCGAACGGGCAGAATTTGAAGCAATATTCTCGGAGTTATCCCCCAAAGCATCTTAGATTAAATTAATTAGTAGTTACCCGCCACCAATCAACGGTTGGAGGGGCATAAGGAGGATTTAATATGGCCACAGAACAAAAAAAAGTTTCAACCTTCGGTGATGTTTTTAAGGGAGCTTACCAGATTGTTAAGCGTCATAAATTTATGTGGATTTTTGGTTTTTTTGCTGCTTTTCTGGGTGCGGGCGGTGAATTAGAGCCGCTCTTGAGGAACTATTCGAGTATTAGCGAGACCACAGAACAAATTTTTAGTCTGCAGTCTCTGATGAGATCGGGATTACTGGGCTCTTTCTTCGAAAACATCACAAATTTTTTTGGAACTTATCCGTTTCAGTCGTTTATGTTTCTGTTTATTTTTTTAATCGTGGCTTGCGTCATGTTGTGGCTGTCGATTGTGTCGCAAGTGGCCTTGTTCTCTTGCGCCAATAAGGTGGCCATGAATCAGCCGGCTTCTTATAAAGAGGTGTTCCGCGATAGTCATAAGTATTTCGGCCCGGTGTTTCTGATTAATATTATAGTCAAATTCATTCTTTATGTGTTGTTCATTGTTGTTACCGTGCCCCTAATGAGTTGGTTTGTCCTGCATAATAACGTGGCCGCTGGAGTCGTATTTGTAATCGCGATATTTCTTGTCCTCATTCCCATTTCCATTTTGGCTTCCTTTATCGTAAAATATGCAGTGGCTTATATAGTCATTGAAGGTAAAAAACCAAAAGAGTCTATAGGTCTGGGCTGGGAGCTTTTTAAGAAGAATTGGTTGGTGAGTGTGGAGATGGCCTTGATTGTATTGGTGATAGGTGTTGGTGTCGGCATAACCATACTGATTGGCATAGGACTATCGGCCATACCTTTCATACTTATTAGCGTGGCGGCTCTGTTATTCAATTCATCATTTGGTTTTGCGGTTACTGTGGTGGTGGCAACTTTGGTGTTTTTATTGATTGCGGCCTTCCTCGGTTCGATTTATGTGGCTTATCAGTATTCGGCCTGGACATTGCTATTCAAAAAATTGGTAGCCGAAAAAGCCCAGAGTAAGCTGATTCGTCTGATAAATAAAATAATACCCGGACAGGCGTAATTAGTTAAGCTGAGAAGGCAATAAATTATAAGGGTGCATATTTTTCCGCTCCGAAAAAAGTTGTGCACGGGGCAGCTAGCCGGTTATTTTTCCCCTCTGAAACAATCCCGGACTCCGGCGTACAAGTTGCCATAGGGTCTATTTGTTCAACAAAATATGCGCGTGTGTAGCTGTCGGGGCGCTACACTTATAGCGGGTAGTTACTTTGAAATTTTTATATCTTCTGGTGAGCGAATGGGTGTGTAGCTCAGCGGTTATCCCGCGCCATAACTTACTTCGTTATTTAGGTACGGGGTAAGGAGCATCACTAAACGTGTGTTCGCTCTTACCTGTCCCGCACCAGATGATTCTTATATATATAGAATAAATTTTGCTGACAAAATCCTCAAGGTGTGGGCGCATAGCTCAGCGGTTAGAGCACCACTCTTATAAAGTGGGGGTCGATGGTTCAAATCCATCTGCGCCCAATTAACCAGTTGTGGTATCTTAAAAAAGTAATCATCTGGTGCGAGATAAAGTGAGGGTCGGCTTTGTTCGCCGATACCGGAAGATCTTGGTGCAAAGTGGAGATCCCGAATCCGAATGAAATTAGAGTGGAGTGAGGTGTCCACCTCACCAGTAGAGATGCAAATTGTATAATTGCCGTTATTCTCGACCGCTTTCAGAATACAAAAACCCCTTCGGATAATTGGAGGGGTTTTTGTTATAGGAAAATTATTATTTATTTTTCAGTGCATCTTTCAAGGCTTTGCCCGCTTTAAATTTCGGGACAGTCACTTCTGGTATCTGAATGCGTTCTGATGGGTTTTGTGGATTGACACCGCCCCTGGCCGTGCGTTTCTTGGCCATGAAAGTACCGAAGCCAGTCAAAGTCATCTCCTCTCCAGCCTTGAGCGTGTTGATAGTGATTTCCTGAAAAGCTTCGATCATGTCCTCGGCCTGTTTTTTGGAAACGCCGGTTTTTTCGGCGATCTTATCGATCATTTCTGCTTTATTCATTGTTACATTCTCCTTATATTATCCCCGCCCCCCAGTAGAGGATATTAGTTTATTATTATTTGTTAAATAATAGTAAGCTATACCTCTGTTTCAGCATAGATTCTGGTTATATTTTTGGCTTTTTTTGTTTGAGTGTTTAATGTCACCAGAACTGCGTTAACCACACACCGGCCTTTTTCCGGAATATCATGCGCCTTACTTTTTTGCGTCAGAAATTTTTCGATTATTATAGTGCGATCCACTCCTAGGACCGAATCTTTCAGACCGACCATGCCGACATCAGTTATATACGCAGTGCCTTGCGATAATATTCTCTCATCAGCTGTGGGTATATGAGTGTGGGTGCCCAGCACGGCTGAGACGCGCCCGTCAGTATAAAGCCCAAAAGCGACTTTTTCCGAAGTGGCCTCGGCATGCATATCCACGATAATTCCGTGGAGTTCGGTGTTCTGATATTGCTTGAGGATCAGATCAATTTCCTTGAACGGCGATGAAAATTCACCCTCAATAAAAACTTGTCCGTTTAAGTTTATCACAAGAAGTGGATGCTTGCCAATATTGATAAGTTTATGGCCGGTGCCAGGCAGACCAAGGGGGAAATTTGCCGGTCGGATCAGTGGTGCGTTCAAATCTTTGAAAATTTCTTGGACACCGTCTTTTCTCCAAACATGATTGCCCGAAGTGAAAAAGTCTATGCCCGTTGCCTGACATTCGGCCATAGTTTTGGCAGTAACGCCAACGCCGTGAGCCAAATTTTCCGCATTAGCCATGACGAAGTCAGGCCGGTATTCTTTTTTCAAGTCCGGCAGAACTTTGGCCACGGCCCTTCGTCCAGGCTTCCCCACAATGTCCCCAAAAAACAAAATTTTTATTTCATTATCTGGCATATTCTATAATTCTCTTTTCACGAATAACATTGACCTTTATCTCTCCGGGATAACGCAGTTCTTCCTCAATTTTTTTGGCAATGTTCTTGGCCAGTTTTATGGCTTGCAAGTCATCAATTTTATCGGGAGTTACGAAAATTCTGACTTCGCGTCCAGCTTGGATGGCATAAACTTTCTCCACGCCCTCAAAAGACTTGGCCACGTCTTCTAGTTCGTTGAGGCGTTGCAGGTATTGTTCGTAAGTGTCTTTTCTGGCGCCGGGCCGTGAACCAGAAATTGCATCGGCTGTTTTGACTATCAGCGATTCCAAAGACGGCGGATTGTCGTCATGATGATTGGCGATACAGTAGATGATTTCCTTGGATAAGCCAAATTTTTTGGCTATATCCTCGCCGATTTCAGGATGAGTGCCTTGGACTTCCTGGTCCACCGCTTTGCCGATATCATGCAAAAAGCCGCCTTTTCTGGCCGTGGTAACGTTGGCACCTAATTCCTCAGCCAATAAGGCCGACAAATTCGCCACCTCGATAGAGTGTCGGAGAATATTTTGTCCGTAACTGGTGCGGTATTTCAGACGGCCGATTATTTGCACCAGTTTCGGATCTAGACCAGCAATACCAACTTCATAAGCGGCTTCTTCGCCGGCTTTTTTGATATCCAGAGCCAGTTCTTTTTTGGCCGTTTCTATGGTTTCTTCAATTCGTCCCGGATGGATGCGTCCGTCCTGAATAAGTTTTTCTAGGGCGCGTTTGGCCAAATGCCGTCTGATAGGCGAAAAGCCGGAGATGACGATGGCTTCCGGGGTGTCGTCGACGATGATTTCCACACCGGTCAGTTGCTCTAAGGTTTTTATATTTCTGCCTTCACGGCCGATAATGCGACCCTTCATTTCATCTGAAGGCAGATTAACAATAGTGGTTGTTGTTTCGGCCGTATGCGGAGAGGCGCAGCGCTGGATCACCCGGCTCAAAATGTTTTTTGCTTCTTTTTCCAACTCATCGTTGTTTTCTCGCTGTAATTTTGTCATACGGATTGCCAGCTCTTCTTTCATTTCCTTCTCCATGTTGCTGATCAGCACGTTTTTGGCTTCTTCCCGGGTCAGACGGGCAATTTGTTCTAGTTTGGCCATTTGTTCATCTTTGATTTTGAGTATTTCTTTTTTGGCAGACTCCAAACGATTAGCTTTCTCATAAAGTTTCTGCTGTTTTTCTTCCAGGTCCAACAGTTTTTGGTCAAAAAGACTCTCCCGCTTTTCCAGTCGTTCCTGGAGATGGCTTAGTTCTCGACGTCGGGATTCGGTTTCGCGTTTGGCGTCATCGATCAGCTTGATGGATTTGTCACGGGCCTCCATCATCATTTCCTTTTGTTTGTTTTTTGTTTCCTGAATTAGGGCGTGTAATTTTGCTTCAGCTGTATCAATTTGTTTGGCAGCCCAGACTTTGCGGGCAAAATATCCTGTTATCATGCCGCCCGGGATACCTACCGCAGTCAGGATGACCCAAATGAGATTTTCTGCAATCATATGTTTGATTATTAATTAAGTAAATTGAGGTTAATGATTTTTCCGTACAAAAATACCGGAAGTCCATCTAGAAGTGGTCCTCTCGGCTACCTTTTTGTGCTTTTATAATTAATTATTTATTGATGATTTTATCAATCAGTCCATACTTTTTAGCTTCTTCAGCGGACATGAAATAATCACGATCGGTATCCTTGCGAATTTTTTCAAGTTCTTGGTTGGTATGTTGCGCTAGAATTTCGTTAATCCGGTCGCGGACTTTGATAATGTGTTCAGCCCGAATTTTGATGTCCACCGCCTGGCCTTCAGCGCCGCCCATGACCTGATGGAGAAGAATTTCCGAATTGGGCAAGGCAAACCGTTTGCCTTTTGCGCCTGCAGCGAGCAGGACTGCCCCCATGGAAGCAGCTAAACCGACGCAGATAGTGGTGACATCTGGTTTGACATAGTGCATGGTATCATAAATGGCCATGCCAGCCGTGACTGAACCGCCTGGAGTGTTAATATAAAGCTTTATATCCTTGGTTTTGTCCTCGGATTCCAAAAACAAAAGCTGAGCAATGACGGTATTTGCGACATTGTCATCAATAGGACTGCCCAAGAATATAACCCTGTCTTTTAGTAGTCGAGAGTAAATATCATACGCTCGCTCGCCAAAATTAGATTTTTCTATGACTGTTGGGATTAGATACATATGATATGATACTTTTTGATAGGTATTTCGTATTATAGTAGGTCGGCGTTTGTTTGTCAAACTTTTGCCCTTGTATAGTTTAACTGTACAACCCTTGTCTTGATAAAAAGGAATAAAAGAGCAAGAGGAGTCCGAGGTTCGGTAGGTAAGTCATGGTTAAGCGCCATGTCAATGAATAGAATTTCTTAACGGGGCCCTATTCATGCCTGGCTCGTTTTTTTGTTGTATAAAAAACGGTCTTCCAATAGTTTGGCCCACCGAGTACTCTATTTTAATTGCAAAAAATTATTCTTTTCTAGAATTCGTATTAACCCCGTTAGAAAATCCGCTGAAGAGAATTATTTTAAGACTGGATATTAATATCTTTCACAGTATCATCATTTGAAGATTCTTTAACGGCATTAACAACTCTCCATCCTTTTTCTGTTTCCACTAATTTTCCTTTCAACGAAAATCCGGCGGCTTTTTTATGTCCGCCGCCACCAAAATATTTAGCGATTTTGGAAACGTCCACATCAGGACGCGTTGTTCTCATGCTGGCTTTGATCACCCCATCGCCTTTTTCAGTAAGGACGATTATGGCCTTGGCCTTTTCCACGTTATTTAAAAAATTGGCAAACCCCTCGCTGGACTCCTCCAGCCCCAGTTCGTCAAAATCCTTTTTAGTCAGAACAGTTGTTATAATTCCGGTTTCTTTGTCCTCTTTCAGTCGGGCTAAAGCTCGGCCCCAGAGCTGTAGTTGTTTTAAAGATTTGTTATGAAAAGTATAATCGATTATCTCTCTGACTTTGGCGCCCAGAGCCAGTAAACGAGAGGCAACTTCCATTGATGAAGGTGTCGTGCTTAAATTGGAAAAGCTCCCGGTATCGGTGAGAATGCCGGTTAAAAGCGCTGTAGCCACTTCTTTTGGAATGGGCAGCCGGAAATAATCAAGGATATTATAAATGATTTCCGCGGTCGAGGAGGCTTGGGGGTTAACGACATTAAGATGCCCGTAATGGGTGTTGGTGCTGTGGTGGTCGATATTGATGACTATAGGCAGGCCTTTTAGATGACGAAAGTGTTCGGTCACGCCGGCGTATTCCAGGTCCCCCGAATCTAGAATTATGACCACATCGTATTCCTGTTCGGTCAGCACGGCCGTTTCAGTTTTGATTTCCTCGGCGTGGGGCAAGAATTTCAGATATTCCGGAACGGTTGTTGCGCAAAAAAGCTGGTAGGCAATCCGATGATGAACTAAGTAGTGTCGCAGACCAAGTAGTGAACCCAAAGCGTCGCCGTCGGGATTCTGATGAGTGATTACCAAAACTGATTTGGCCTTGGCAATTTCGTCTTTAATTTTTTGAAAAAAAGGATAGAATTCCTTCATATTTGCGAGTCATTTTTGATAACTTAGTATTCTATCCTTGGTGGCGGATCTTGTCAATAAGTGTGTCAATGTGGGAAATTTTTTCCCCAGCCGCATCGAATTTGAAGATTATTTTGGGGATTTTTCTGATAATTAATTTTTTTCCTAGCAGGTGCTGAATAAAGCCGGCTCGTTTGTTGAGAAATTTCAAAACCGACTCCTGTTCCACAGTGGGCAAGAGGCTAACCATGACCGTTGATTGCCCTAGGTCCTTGGTGGTTTGAACGCTAGCCACTGTAGCCAGGCAATTTTCGGGAAGGGATATTTCATTTAAGAAGATTTCACTAATTTCTTTGCGGAGCAGTTCGTTTATTTGTAGAATGCGATGACTCATCTTTAAAATTACTAATTAATAATTTTCAATTTCTCAATATGATCAATCGGATCTTAAGATATTGCCAGTAATTAGAAATTATTTCTTTAGTTCTTCTTTATAAACCTCCAAAAAGTCCCCAACCTGAAGTGGCGTAGAAGTGTTCAGTTGGACACCGCATTCGCTTCCGCTGGCCACTGAAGCTACGGCTTGTTTGGCCTGCTGGAGTTCTTTGATAACACCCGTGCCGATCTTTTTATCTTGCCTGACGATGTTAGTTTTGGCGCCTTTCTCAATCTTGCCTTTGGTGACCAGGACGCCGATAATCACTGACGATTTTTCCGTGCGAAAAATCGCTAAAATTTTAGCACGTCCAAGTTCGACCACTTCGATTTTAAAAGAGATTAGTTTATCTACTTCTTTTTTTACGTCGTTGATGAGATCGTAGATGACGTTATAGATTCTGACGGAGACGTTTTTTTCAGAAGCAATTTCTTTGGCCCGCTGATTTATTTTGACATTAAAGCCGTAAATGATCGCGGCTGAACTCTCGGCCTGTAAAACGTCCATATCCATGATATTGCCCAGACCTTTTTTTATCAACGTGACCTTTATTTCATCGGTGGATAAAGTTTCAAGTGATTGCAGTAAGGCCTCCTGTGATCCTGTCATATCCGTTTTCAAGATTATATTGAGAGATTTTTTCTTATTTTTTTCTTCACCATCTTTAGTTTTTGCGGATTGGGAGTTTTGTTGATGGCGATAGAGGGTTTGTTGCTGTTTGATGTTTTTCATTATCGACTTTAGTGATTTCTGGTCCGTTACCTGTAAAAAGTCACCAACTTCAGGTACTGCTTTTAAGCCGAGTATTCTAACTGGCGTGGAGGGCAGCGCCGCGGATATTTGTTTACCTGTGTAATCTTTCATGGCCCGGATTTTTCCCGCTACCTTGCCAATTTGGACGATATCGCCCTGGTGAAGTGTGCCCGTTTGGATAAGCACTGTAGCCACTGGCCCTTCGCCCTTATCAATATGTGATTCTATGATAGTGCCGATCGCTGCGCGGTCTGGGTTCGCTTTAATATTGTTTTTTTCAACTTCAGCGACCAGAAGGAGGTGTTCAAGCAGTGCGTCGATTCCTTGGCCGTTTTTGGCCGATACTTCCAGACAGGCTATCTTTCCGCCCCAATCTTCTGGTAACAGATTCTTCTGGGCCAGCTGTTGTTTAACTCTTTGAACATCCGCTTCGGGCTTGTCGATTTTGTTAATGGCCACAATAAACGGCAATTTGGCATTTTCAATTATTTTCAATACTTCCTCGGTTTGCGGTTTAATCCCGTCGTCCGCGGCAATGACTACGATGGCAATATCCGCTACTCTGGCTCCGCGAGAGCGCATGGCGGTGAAAGCTTCATGTCCAGGAGTATCGATGAAGGTAATTTTTTTACGGTTTTTTTCCACCTGATAAGCGCCAATATGTTGGGTAATTCCGCCTGATTCCTGGGTCACGACTTTGGTTTTTCTGATGGCGTCCAGCAGCTGAGTTTTGCCGTGATCAACGTGACCCATAACTATGACCACCGGCGGCCTAGGTTGCTGATTTTTATCCTCATTTAATATTTCTTCTATCTTTTTTTCTTCTTTTAATATTTGCTTTACCTCCTTTTGAGGCGCGGTTTTATAGCCAAAATCCTGGGCGATTATACTGGCCGTTTCATAATCAATTTGTTCATTAAGGTTAGCCAGAATTCCATTTTTCATTAGTTCCTGGATGACGACAGCAACTGGTCTATTGACCAAAGCGGCAAAATCTCTGACAGTGATGGAGAGTGGAACGACCAATTCCTGTCCTGTTGGCTTTTCTATGACTTCTTCCTTGTTTTCAAGACCGATCATTTCTTGGCGCAATTCTTCGATTATGCCCGGCGACGCCTTGATTTTATCCAAAATTTTTTGGGCCGACTTATCGTCCACTTTGATGGCTTTTTTCCCGATATCAAAACCTAAACGAGGAAAAAATTCTTTTAACTCGTTGGTTGTAATTTTCAGTTTTCTGGCTAATTCGGAGATATTCATGATGTTTGTAATTTTTTTAGTCTGTAATGACACAAAAAACGATCTTGATTGACCGTTTCTGATTTAATAATAGGCCGCGTTGATTGGCGTCTGATTATTAAAACATACGGTTTTTTCCGACTATGACTCTTAGTTTTTTAGGGACTACCTCCACGGTCACCGGGGTTTTTATCGTGGTTTGACCGTCGGCCACGACCGCTAGACATTCTTTTGAGCACTTTATTTTTATTTTTTTGAAGGGGAAGACACTGTCTTTAGTAAACCGTTTTTTTTTGAATAAAGACATTAGGCCATCATGACCTGCGGGACTTTCTTTGATTATCGCTTCCAGGATACCATCTTTTGGATTCGAGCGCCGATGCTGTCCTTCGTTTTTTGGCTCTTTGGTTAGATTGTCTATGTTATAAATGTTTATTAAGCCACTATTGCTGAGAGGGCTTACAAAGTAGTTGCCGCAGTCGATAACAATTTCTCTTTGTACGGGAATTTCCAGTGAAGCGATAAAGTAAAAATCGTTGGCTTTGCCCAGATCTATTTTCTCGATAATCCGGGCAGAAAGCGCATCGCAGGCAGCGACTCCTTGTGGCAAGCCCAGAATATTAGCAATACTATTTTTTCTCCCTATCGGAATTATGCCTAAAGTAACGCTAAGATTGGGCAAAAAACTAATTATTTTACTTACAGTTTCGTCGTTGCCCACAGCCACAATTGTAGAAGCACCTTTTTTGACCGCCTCTTCGACTACTTCTCTCATACTTTTTAATAAGGTCAGTTTTTCAATTCTGCCGTTAATGCCCAAATCCATCAGTCGTGCCTCTATCCTATGTAGTTCGGAGATGTATTTTTTATCGTTTAGAAATGAATCGTAAATATAATAATACATAAAATAACTTGGCTTATTTTATCTGACCGGCCACAATTTAATAATCATTTTACATTCTGTTTTTTGGACTCGGTAATGGGCGGCTGTCCTTCGGAAATCATGATACATTTGCCATTAATAATAGCTCCCTCCTCAACAGTTAATAATTTGGTTTCAAGGTTTCCAAAAATTTTTGCGGTACTTGTCAGTTGGGATTTTTCTTTAACTTTTACATTACCCCTGATTTCACCGGATAAAAATAAATTGTCCGCTTCGACTTCGGCTTTTATTTTTGCCGACGGTCCGACTTTAAGATTATGATTTGTCTTCAAGCTTCCCTGAACAATGCCATCGACATTAATGTTGCCTTCGCTTTTGAAATTACCTTCAACTTTGACCGAGGGGCCAATAATTGTTTCAATTTCGCGATTTCCTGATTCGTTTGAAGTGAAAAACGCCATATTTTTACAATTATATTTATTAAGCAGTCACCTAAGTTATAGACAATTAGTATGTAGCCTTATTGTAGTGTTTTTGGGCCAGTTAGTCAAATATAAATTGATATTTTTTTAGGCTTAGTGTACACTCAAATTACTTAATATTTACCGGAAAATATGTCCAAGGATAAAAGAAAGAAAAAATTTTTTCAAGGAATGGAACGCCTTCAGAAAGAGTTTAAGGGCAATAAGGCGGCAAAGTTGAGCAGCCAATCAGCCGAAATAAATCAAATTGATAGTGGTCTAACTACAGAAGAGCATGTTTATATTCGGAAGGACCTAATTGGAGTAATGATTATTATGTTACTAATTTTTGTGGCCTTTGCCATACTTACTTATATTGATAAGACTTCGGATGTTTTGACTAATTTCGCCAGTAAAATTACATCATTAGTCATAAATTAGGCTAATTTTAGCTAAATTTGACAATAATACATTTTTCTGTTATAAACTCTATAGTTTTGCTAATATTAGCCAAAAAAATAAATGTTCCACGTGGAACAATTTATTGATATCAAGTAATTACATTGTTTAGATAGTAGCGACCAGAGGTATTATTTAATGTTCCGAATCGTGACTACCCACTCCGCTCTCATTTGCTACTTCTCGTGGTTTGATGGGTGACTACACGACACGCCCGACGCCGTCTCCATGTTTCAGCAGATGCCCGCCTACCTCAGCGAGCCCTCGTAGTTCAACGGATAGAACTGAGGACTCCTAAGCCTCCAATAGAGGTTCAATTCCTCTCGAGGGCAGTTGAGGCGAGCGGGTGGGAAACAAAGAGCTTCTGGGTCTTTTATTTAATATGTAAATGTAGTTTTTATCATTTTTTGACTACACGGATCTCTGCAAGCCTCTATTGTTAAGTGGTTTGATCTGCCAAACCATGTTTGATAGGGAAATGGTAAAGGGTATTTTATGGCTTTTGTCATCCACTATCCCTTGGGCCTGTAGCTCAGCAGTAGAGCGCTCCGTTCGCATCGGAGAGGTCAGGGGTGCGATACCCCTCAGGTCCATAGGGATAGTGGATGACCAGGATTTCGCTTGTTAGATCATCTAGTCTTACGCAAAGCGTATATCTGCCTATTGATTCTTAGTAATTAGCGATACAAAAAGCAATTATTTTCTACTGGCCGCGCTTTTTAGCTTATTTTTTACTTTTTTGA
Organism: uncultured Gammaproteobacteria bacterium; assembly: GCA_964592105.1. Classification (GTDB taxonomy): domain Bacteria; phylum Patescibacteriota; class Patescibacteriia; order UBA10025; family JAHIVO01; genus CAZQBL01. The sequence goes on from CAZQBL010000015.1 coordinate 32,331, forward strand.
ATATTTTTCTGACCGCTACGAATATTGGGTAAATAATTATTTAAAATGTTCCACGTGGAACATATTTAAGGAAAACATTAACAATTTGTGTTTTTTATTTGGTCAATTTGATATAATAAATACGATATATTTTAGAAGTTTAAAATAAATGCTTTTACCACTAGTTCGAAGGGAGGTGATATTATGAACAGTGCTACACAAATTTTATCAGATTCTTTCAGTGATTTTTGGGGCAAGTTCACTGATTTTTTACCTACACTATTATTAGCGATAGTGTTGTTTTTTTTGGGATTTATTATCGCTTGGATTTTTGAGATGATTGCAAGAAAAATCATGAATTTAGTTAAACTTGAGGTAATTGTTGAAAAAGCTGGGTTAAAAGGGCTTTTTATCAGGGCAGGCCTAAAAATAAGCTTCACTCGCTTGTTTTCAGGGATTATTTATTGGTTTGTCTTAATCGTGTTCTTGACCGCCGTGGTTAATGTTTTGGGGTTATCGCAATTATCTTCTTTCCTTGATAAACTAGTTGCTTACTTGCCAAATGTTATTGCAGCCGTGTCTATTTTGATAATTGGAATTTTAGTGGGCAATTTACTGTTTAGCGTGGTTAAAAACGCAAGCGAATCAGCAAAAATCCAGCACGCCTCTTTACTTGCCTCGATAACCAAATGGTCAATTTTTGTCTTCGCAATTATTGCGGCTTTGGTACAGTTGCATATTGCTCCTGATCTGTTGAAAATACTCTTTACTGGTTTTGTGGTTATGTTATCTTTGGCAGGCGGTTTGGCATTTGGCTTGGGTGGCAAAGACGCAGCCAAGGAGATTGTCGATAAATTAAAGAAGAATTAAAAAAAAACAAGTTTATTATAACTTCGCATCCGCCGACATTTGCCTGTCGGCGGTTGTTTTTATGCCGATCGACTAGCTTTTTAAGGCTATTTCGCTATTTGTTAATTTTTTTTGAGAAAATGTTCCTCTCCCGTCTAGTAGGTATTTTTTATGACTTTTAGTATATTTTTCAAAACATGTTCCACGTGGAACATTTAGTAACCAAGAAATTGGCAGTAGCGACAAATAGTGGCATCGAATATTAATTAAATTTATTAAAAAAGATAGTTCTCGGTCTTGAAAAAAAAGTAAAACATGTTAAGCTGTTAGTATTATTTATTGTGAGCCTTTAATTTCCGCCCGTTAGTGCCTGAGCGTGGACGATAGCGAGTGGTTATTTAGAAAGTTGGTTCCCTACTTTTTATGGGCCTGTAGCTCAGTTGGCTAGAGCGCTTCCATGGCATGGAAGAGGTCAGGGGTTCAACTCCCCTCAGGTCCATAAAAAGTGGGGAAAGTTAGAGGGCTCGTCATACGCCGCCAGTAAGTTAATGGCGTCGTGTGCTCAAAGTGATTCACGACGACCCGATAGGGGCCTCCGTCACTCTCAGCCTTAATGTAGGATAGTCGCTCAAAGCTTAAACGAAAAAAGCGGCCTGTTTAAAAGATTTTATAGTTTTCAACAGACGATAAGAATAACGCGCCACAAGCATAAAGCAAGGCGGTGTCAGACTTAATTTCGAACAATAGAACCAGATCGAAAAATTGAAAGGAAACATTCCCGTAGGACTATTTTCGGTTTGCTCAATGTAGTTTTTAATTGTATAGGCAGTTAAATGACAATAGTCAGCAAAAAACCGCCTGAGGGGACGTTTATTTTACTCTCAATATCTTTTTTAAATCTCGTACACCACTATCGTGCAATTTGCGCGCCTCTTTGTCCTGAATATTAGCCTGCGTTAATATTTCATAAATTTCATCACGCTCGGTGTCTGAAAAAATGGGAATTGTATAACCTTCAATCTTTTTGACGATTTCATAAGTATAACCAACCACATCAGTACCCGAAATATTTAACTTTTCCGCATATGGAAAAGCAATAAAAGATATGACTTGTGCTTTAGGAAATTTCGGCAAAATCAATGCTTCAATAGCTTTTTTATGAGCGTAATTTTGGCGTAATGGATTATAAAATCTTTTTTATAGCGATAAATAACCTGCATCCAATATTCCTGATTAGCATTGCCAAAAATCCAGCCTTTGTATGATTTGGTTTCAAGACAAAAAATGCCATAATTCGAGACAACGACATGGTCAATCTGGGTATTTTTTAAATGCCCACGAGACGGTAATAACAGATTATCCAAAAGTTTATATCGAGTCTGGTCTAATTGGAATAATTTTTTATTAACAAATCTCTCCCCTATTCGCCCTGTCCAATTAGGAGTTTTCCACTTGATATATAGAATAACAAGCAGGAGTGCGCAATGAGGATAATGATTATCGAATTCATAGTTTATGTTGTAGCACAAAAAACCGCCTGTGGAAACAAGAGTTTTTTTATGCTGCCTTCACTAAACACTTTTAGTAAAATTATATTTTGGATAATTTAAGTAACCAAGAAATGTGCCAAATTTACCACTCCGTTGATTAATTTACCGCCACATCGCGGACATTTTTCAGCTTGTGAAAAAAATTTTTTATTTTTCCGAAATTTAAGTTTTTTGCGTATCAATAATACTATAATGTCTAGTAGCCAAAGAGCAAATTGACCGGGGTTATATAGATAAAATATTGTTTAGCGAGTTGCTAGGCAAAATTCCGTGTTGCCGATATAAGCTCCGGATCCGCGGCCATAATATTATTTTTAAATTCCCTAGTCACTCCTTCCCCTTATCGCCTTTTCTCTTCTCGTAGTTCTTCCCCTATATCATCCATTCTAAATACCTCGGTTTCCTCTTTCTTAGCTCGTTCATTTGGGACAAGGGTTAGATTAAAGTTTCATTTTCATTTGCGAATCATGATGCTCAATACTTTCGATAAATTTTTCTTTTATTTGTTGACGATAAAAAATAGCTGTGATATATTTGCTGTATACCCCCCTAGGGTATATCATTTTCTTGTTTTTTATGAAAAAAAACACTAAAAAATTCCATGTTCAGGCGCATTTGCACCGAATTATCGGTCAATTACAAGGTTTGGAGCGAATGATTAAGGACAAAAAAGACTGCCATCAGATTATCATTCAATTGATGGCCGCCCGGGCTTCCTTGGAAAAGCTGGGGATATTGATTTTACAGGATGAATCGAGTGCTTGTTTTGTAGGTAAAGGTGATCCTAAAAAGAAATTAAAAGAATTTGAGAAAATTACTTCTAATTTATTTAAATTAACTTAAAAAGAAAGGTGAAAAGTATGTCTGAACAAACGTTTACTGACCAAAATTTTGAGCAGGAAGTTCTGAAATCAGAGGTGCCCGTTCTGGTCGATTTCTGGGCCGAATGGTGCGGTCCGTGCCGAATGCAGGCACCGATTATTGAACAGCTTGCCAAAGATTTCAATGGTCTGGCCAAAGTCGGTAAGCTTGAAGTTGACCAAAATCCCGTCACTGCCCAGAAATACCAGGTCATGAGTATACCAACTCTGATGATAATAAAAAAAGGTGAAATTGTCTGGCAAGGGGTCGGTTTGCAGCAGAAAAAAAATCTTGAAGAGGCGCTCAGGGGCGTTTTGGGTAAATAATAATTTATGAAATACGACGTAATTATTGTTGGAGCCGGAGCGGCGGGTTTGACCGCGGCTATTTACACTGCCCGGCGGTCGATGAAAACCCTGGTTATTTCTCAAGATATCGGCGGTCAGGCGTCTATGGCTTCGGTGGTGGAAAACTATCCCGGTTTTGAGCCGATCAAGGGGGCAGAGCTTATGGACAAATTTCGCGCCCAAGCCCAGAAGTTTGGAGCGGAAATTATAATTGATGAAATCAGAAAAATTCAACCAGATCAGGACGGCGGCTTTACTGTTTTAACCTCCAACCAGGAGTACAAAACAGAAACAGTGATTCTGGCTTTCGGCTTGTCCCACCGGCATCTGGAGGTGCCCGGCGAAGAAAAATTTGTTGGCCGCGGTGTAGTTTATTGCGCCACCTGTGACGGGCCGCTTTACAAAGGCAAGCGAGTGGCTATTGTTGGCGGTGGCAATTCGGCCTTGGATGCGGGCGTGTACATGTCAGATATTGCCTTTCGTGTTTATATGATCCATCGCCGGTCTGAATTTCGCGGCGAGGAAATTTTGGCCGATCATCTGGCAAAAAAACCAAACGTCGAGTTTTTCCTGAATTCAAAAATTAGGGAGATTAAAGGCGAACAGCGGGTAAAATCAATAATTATTGAGGACATTAATGAGGCTGGAAAAATTCGGGAAGTAGAAGTGGACGGCGTCTTTGTGGAAATTGGTTATGTGGTTAAAGCTGACTTTATAAAAGGTTTGGTGGAAGTTGACGCTCAAAATCAGATAAAAATATCGCCGGACTGCGAAACTTCGGTACCTGGAATATTCGCAGCCGGAGACGCGACCACGGTGTCTTATAAGCAGATTGTCATTTCGGCTGGAGAGGGCTGCAAGGCGGCTTTACGCGCCCATCTTTACTTACAAAAGAAGCGCGGTCGGCAAGGTATTATTATTGATTGGCAAACAGTAAAAAATCACTAAATTTTAAAGCAATGAATAATAAGATAAATCCTTTTAAAAATGTACTTAAAAAATTACATGAGACCACAAAAGCGCTGGGTCTGGAAGAGTCGGTTTACAAAAAATTGAGCACTCCTGATGCAGTTTTAGAAAAAACTATCATTATCACGCTGGATAATGGAGAGACTGCCGAATTTAAAGGTTATCGTGTCCAGTTTAACAACGCGCGCGGGCCCTATAAAGGAGGAATTAGGTTTCATCCTGAGGCGAATTTGGATGAGGTAAAAACTTTAGCTTTATTGATGGCCGCTAAATGTGCCGTGGCCAATATTCCTTTGGGCGGCAGTAAGGGCGGTATTCAGGTGGATCCTAAATCCTTATCGAAAGATGAAATGGAGAGATTGTCCCGTGCCTGGGTCAGGGCTTTTTTTGAAAATATCGGTCCAGATAAAGACATCCCAGCGCCGGACGTTTATACGACGCCGCAGATTATGGCCTGGATGGTTGACGAATATTCAAAAATTGCCGGTAAAGAAACGCCGGCTGCTTTTACTGGTAAGCCATTGGACAAAGGTGGTTCGGCCGGTCGTGAGTTTTCTACTTCCCAGGGCGGATATTACGTTTTGAGGGAGCTTGCTAAAAAGTTGAAACTGAAACCGGAGAGCACCACGGTGGCGGTACAAGGCTTTGGTAACGTCGGTTATCATGCTGCCAGAATCTTACACGACCAAGGTTTTAAAGTGGTGGCTGTTTCAGATTCAAAAGGGGGCATCTGTGATTTACGCAGTCGGGGCATGGATCCACGTCATATCATGGAGGTCAAGAAAAAACGCGGAGCCATTGAAGGTTGCTATTGTGTGGGCACTGTTTGTGACTGCGAAAATTATAAGAAGATTACCAATAAGGAGCTTCTGGAGCTGCCGGTGGATGTATTGGTGCCCGCGGCTATGGAAAATCAAATTACGGAACAAAACGCCGGAAAAATAAAAGCCAAGGCAGTTATTGAGCTAGCTAACGGTCCGATTACTCCGGAGGCGGATGCCATGCTTTTTGATCGGGGGATATATGTGGTGCCGGATATTCTGGCTAATGCCGGCGGAGTAATTGTGAGCTATTTTGAATGGCTGCAGAATCTTAAAAATGAACACTGGAGCGAAAAAGACGTCCTAACTCGACTGGAAAAAATAATGATTAAGGAGTTTGAGAACATTTGGACGATATCAAAAGTAAAAAAAATCGACCTTCGGAGCGCAGCTTATATATTGTCGATTGGCAGAATTGTTGAAGCTGGCATGAAATAATATTGCTTGTGGATAATAATTGTTGACTTATTGTCAATTTTGAGTTATACTGAGTATATATATAACGTCATTTTTAGCTTGTTTAATGGTTTATAACAATAAATCATACATCAGGCATTTCGACAATTATTTGGAGGTATTACAAGGCCCGCTTAATTTGCGGTCTTTTTAATTTTAAATAGAGATTAAAAATCAATACTAAATTTTTAAGAAAGGGACAAAAAATATGGGTAAAAAGATTTTATTTTTTAACACGATTGCCACAATAGCAGTTTTTATTGCAGTAATTTGCGCTCCCTCTGCCCGGGCGGTCACCGCAACTATATCCAACATTACGGTTACTGACATTTCATCAACCGCAGAAGGGGCTAATAATGTTACTTATACGGCAACTATGTCGCTTAACTCGACTTTGCCGTCTAACACGAATTTAACCTTTGGTTTTATGGGCAGCGCTCCGCGAGAGCAGTGGTATGATTTGTCCGGCGCAACAGTTTCTATTTCAGGGGCTAGCGGCTCTTCCCAAAACCATAATTCCTTCGATTTTATCAGTTCTGATGTCGTGAATTATCAACTTAGTAGTCAACTGGGCACCGGGACAAAGACAATTACTATTAGTGGTGTCCGTAATCCCAGTTTTTCAAGTTGGTATACTTTGTCCATTGAAGTCAGGGTGCCAGGCACAGAAGGTCCTGGCGAGCAATTTAGCGCCGTTGCCTATATGGCGATTGGCAATTTTGCCGTCAAAGGTCAAATAAAGATGCCGGACGGTTCGCCTGCTTCGGGCATGAACGGTATTGGCGTGAATTTGCGTACAGCGGATTTTTCACAAAATTTCAGTGCCGGCGTTAATGAGAATGGTTATTATTCATTTTCACCTGTCAATGAACAGGGAACTATACAAACCGGCGTTACCTACTTTTTAGAAGTGTGGCCAGGCAGGACAGAGGGTGTTGTTTCGCCTGACCCGGTATCCGTTACTTATAACGGTACAACCATTACTAAGAATTTAACTCTGGTTACTGCCGCTAAGACTATTAAAGTCACAGTTAAATACGGTGATGGTTCACCGGTTACTACGGCCAATGTTTGGGCCAATAAAAATAACGGCAGTGGCGTTGCCGGTGGTGATGTAGATAGTAAGGGTGAAAAAACGCTTTCGGTCTCCGGTGGTTCCTGGAATGTGAATGTTAATTGCGGTTGGAATCAGGAAACAAACAGCCCTAAAAATTGTGATTGGATGTATAGCCAGCCGCCGATGGTAGTTAATTTTGCCAATAATAGTACGGTCGAGACTGCCAATTTAAATTTTGTTGTGACAAAAGCCACGGCTGTCATAAAAGGCAAGGTTCTTCTGCCCGATGGTCGTATTTTGCCAGGCGGTTTTGTGGATATTCGAACTGGTGATCGGCCGGGTAGCGGCACCGGAATCAATAACCAGGACGGTAGCTTTATTGCTCACGTGCCACCCGGTGATTACAAAATAAATATCTCTCCTGATAATCAGAATCCCGCTCTGGCTAGATATTATTCCAGCGAGATAGGGGTGCGAGTGAGCGAGAATGAAACAAAAGATTTGGGAACGATTGTCATGAAAGAAAAAACTTCGTCAATTTCTGGAATGGTTGTGGATAAGAATGGCAACGGTGTCGGGGGTGTCTGGATTAATTCTTGGGTAAGAAACGGTAGCGGCTGGGGCAATACGTACAGCGCTCCTGACGGTTCATTTGTTATGTACGTTTTTGCCGGTGAGTGGGAACTAAGAGTTGATACGGGTCGTAATGAAAATATAAAATATATTCCTCTGGACAGTCGTCCGGTGGCCGTGTCCATTGGCGATAACCAGGCCGCTTCGGGCATGATCTTGAGTGTTCAACGGGCTGACGCGACAATTAATGTTAAATTGGTCAGTGCCGACGGTTTGGCTATCACCAATATGTATGGCTATGCCTATGCTCGCAGAAAAAGCGCAATGAACATGGGCGGCTCGGAGTTTGGTTCTGGAATAGACCGCGGCATGGCTTCAATATCGCTGTTGGGCGGTGAAACTTACGTGGTGGGTATGCACATGCCTCCTGAGGCCGGTAATTTTTCCTTGAAAGAAGAAGTGGAAGTTACCATTGCCGCAGACGAGACCAAAGATGTTAGACTGACTTTAATACCCAATGACGCTTTTATCAATGGTTTTGTTAAAGATCAATACGGAAACCTGGTGACCAATGCTGATGCGGAAGTTTTTGCCCAGGAAGAAGGCAACTGGTCTGGCTGGAAACCGACCGCATTGCGGTCAGATGGGAGTTTTTCAATCAGCGTCCGGGGCAATAAAAATTATATGGTTGGTGTCAGGTTTCGCGGAGAAAAAGGTAGTACCGGATACGTTGATTCAAATCCTAGGCCCGGCGACAGAACCTATGTGCCGACTGACGGACAGGTGGTAAAAATAATTACAGCTTTCAAAGCCGACTCGGTGATTTCAGGAATCGTGCTTGATCCCAGCGGTAACCCAATACCGTATGCTTGGGTTGGCGCTAATAATTTTCGACAGATGGAAGGCAAGGTGAAAGCAGATGTTAAGGGCGGCAAGATCATCGAGACAAGCACGCAAACTCGCAGTGACGGAACATTCTCAATTAATATTATTGCTGGTGAATTCAGTCTTTTCTCTGGTTTACCGCCTGAATTTCAAAATAGCTATATGCCGCCGAAAGAAGTTACGGTAACGGTTACACCAACCTCGCCGGCGACTAGTGTAGTTATGCAGTATCGTCAAGCTGATGCATTTGTGGTGGCCACGGCGATCATGCCCGACGGCAGCAAGCCGGATATGGGTTTTTGTCATGCTTGGCAGGAAGCAGGTGGTTTTTCGGGGAAAGAAATATTTGGTGGCGGTATGGCCAAAATTCCGTTAAGCGAGGGTAGTTGGTATATTGGTTGTGATACCATGAAACCGGGTACCCAGAAATTTTACAGATCACAAGAGCAGTTAGTAACCGTCAAGAAGGGTGACTTGCTACAAAAAACCTTTAATTTGGAAGAAGGTCTGTTTGAGATTCCCCAAGGCTATGCCGAGACCTTTAGTGCCACAGCTCAAAAGGTTATAACCTTGCCTGATGGTACGACAGTGAGCATCCCAGCTAATGCGCTTGGCACCGAAGGGAATGTTACTTTCACGGCTAATCCAGACACTAAGCTCTTTTTCACCAAAGATACCAAACCGGTTAATTTTGCCTGGAACTTTGAAGCACTTGACTCCAATAATCAGCTTGTAACTAGTTTTAATTCTAATGTGAATATTTGTATTCCTTATAATGATGAGTATTTAGATAAAATTGGTGTCGGGGAAACCGATATTGTGGCTAAGTACTACAATGACACGGCTGGCGCCTGGCAATTACCAGACGGCGTGACCCAGGATACGGAGAATAATATTGTGTGCTTCTCGGTAAGTCACTTTACTAATTTTGCCCTGGCTACCAGCAGCGCCTTTGGCACAGTTAAGAGCAAACCTGCCTATGTTTTGGCAACACCTCTTTCGAACGGTGGCCCGCAAGTAACGATTTGGGATGTTAAGGGCAACATCAAACTGAATTTCTTCGCCTATGTTTCAAATTTGCGCGTTGGTATCCAAGCTTTGTCAGGTGATGTTAACGGTGACGGTGCTGACGAAATAATAGTTGTTCCAGGCGCTGGCGCTGGTCCGCAGGTTAGTATTTTTGACAAGAGCGGGCACGCTTTACGTCGGTTTTTTGCCTTTGCTTCGCATATTCGCACGGGATTGCGTCTGGCCGTAGCTGATGTTGACGGTGATGGCGCTGATGAGATAATTGTAACGACCATGACAGGCGCTGGTCCACAAATCAGGATTTTCGACGGCGAGGGCAATGTTGAATCTCAATTTTTTGCTTATGCTTCTTCCTTCCGCGGCGGTGTTAATTTAGCTACTGGTGATGTTGATGGTGATGGTGTGTCGGAAATAATCACAGTGCCTCAGTCAAAGTCCGCACCGCACATTCGCGTCTTTAATAACGATGGTTTGGTGGTTTCTCAATTTTACGCTTTCTCCAACACATTGCGCGGGGAGTTTCATTTAGCTATTGGTGATGTGAACGGTGATGGCGTAGCCGATGTGGTGGTAACCCCGGGCCCTGGATTTGGTCCTCAAGTGGCCATGTTCGACGGTGAAGGTAATTTGATCAGAAGGTTTTTCGCTTATGCCACGACTTTCCGCGGCGGCATCAATGTTTCCGTTGGTGATGTTAACGGTGACGGCGAGAACGAGATAATCGCTACGCCTCAGAGCAATGCTGGTCCGCAAATACGCGTCTTCAATACTTCCGGTACTGTGCTTTCCCAGTTCTTCGCCTATTATTCCTGGCTTAGAGGAAGCTTCACTTCTGTGATAGCCGATATTGATCAGGATGGCGTCAGCGATATCGTGACCGCACCTGGTCAGGGCATGGGTCCGCAAGTTCGGGTATTTGATTCGGCCGGTAACGCCAAAGGCACGTTCTTTACTCATCATCGAGGGTTCCGCGGCGGTCTGAACATTTCCAGCGTTCCAGTTTTCTAGGATTTTTAAGATAAGCAATTATAAAAACCCCTCTCCAAGCCTGCTGTCAGGTTTGGAGAGGGGGTTGCTTTATAGTTATTTATTGATATACTTTTTAGTGAGTTATTAATAATTATTAGTCAGAGATTTTATGAATAAAGAATTGATGGACGAGATCAAGCAAAAATTATTAACAAACAAAGAAAATATTATCAGCCAGCTCAAGAGTGCTACCCGAGAAACCTCATTTGATAAAGACAAAGTCCAAACTAAATGGCAAAACCTTGGTAGTAAAGACGAAGATAACGCCGTTGAGGTGGCGGACTTTCAGGATAACATTTCTCTGGAAAAGAATCTGGAAATTTCCCTGGAAAAAATTGAGAAGTCTTTGAAGCGTCTTGAGGACGGGACTTACGGTCAGTGTGAAAAATGCGGTCAAGCCATCGAAGAGGCAAGACTAAAAGCTTATCCAGAGGCCTCGGTTTGCCTGCATTGTACGGCTAAATAGTTATCTTGATGGTTAGATTGGTAAAAATTGAGATTGGAATTTTAGTTTTGTTTATTATTGACCGGGTCGCTAAATGGTTGGCCATCCACTCACATTCTCACCAAGGAGTGTTTTTAATTCCCCGAACTATCGGCTTCATTTTGGAAAGGAATCAAGGCATCGCCTACAGTATTAGTTTGCCTCTGACGGTTTTGATTATTGTTACCATATTGATAATTTTTATTCTGATTTTTTTGGCTCTGCGCGCCTACGGTCGGAGCGAATTGGCCGTGGTTTTTGCTTTGAGTGCGATTATTGTCGGAGCATTTTCAAATTTAATTGACCGGATCAGATACGGATACGTTATTGATTACATTGTTTTAACGTCATGGCCGGTTTTTAATCTCGCCGACGTGTTGATTCTGGTGGGCGCCATTTGGTTGCTAAGGATGATTTTAAAACATAGAGAAAGTAAAAAAATTTGACTTAACTACGTCTTTCTGTTAGGCTTTAAATAAAGTCCCTGATTGTAATCAATAAACCTTCCCCCCAACGGAAGGTTTTATTTATGTCGGTAAAAATTTTATCCGCCGCCGTGGTCGGACTGGAGGCCAAACTGGTGGAGGTTGAGGCGGACATTGCTCGTGGCTTGCCAAGGTTGCCAATCGTGGGCCTACCTGATATGGCGGTTCAGGAAGCTAGGGACAGAGTGCGTTCCGGTATTAGCAACAGCGGTGTGGATTTTCCTCCAGGCGTAGTGACGGTAAATTTGGCGCCGGCCAACTTGAAAAAAGAGGGCTCGCATTATGATTTACCCATCGCCGTAGCTATATTGTTGGCTGGGGGTATTGTCTCCGAGAGCAATTTGGTCGACAGTGTTTTTATGGGAGAGTTGTCGCTTGATGGCAGTGTTCGGCCGGTTAATGGTGTGTTGTCGGTCGCTCTTTTGGTCAAGCAAAAAAAATTTCGTTCAATTTATGTGCCGCGTAGTAATGCGGCCGAAGCCGCCTTAGTAAGCTCCATCAAAGTATTCCCCGTTGATAACCTCGCCCAGCTTATTGACCACCTGAACGGGATTCATTATCTAAAATTTTGCAGTGGACGGTCCTTGCCCAGAGTTGAGATGTTTTCGGACCAGAATGATTTTTCGTTAATCAAAGGCCAAGAGCAGTCCAAGCGCGCTATGGAAATCGCCGCTGCCGGCGGGCATAATTTACTAATGACCGGTCCTCCTGGATCCGGAAAAACCATGCTAGCCAAAGCCATGCCGTCGATTTTGCCAGCCATGAGTTTGGACGAATCATTGGAGGTAACCAAAATTTATTCAATTGCCGGCTTGCTGTCTCCGGAAGTTCCGCTTTTGAGACAACGGCCATTTCGTTCGCCGCACCACACTACTTCCTCAGTGGCTTTGGTAGGCGGTGGAAGCTTCCCCAAGCCAGGCGAGATATCCCTGGCTCACCGGGGAGTCCTGTTTCTGGATGAGTTTTCGGAATTTTCTAGGCACGTACTGGAAAGCCTGCGCCAGCCGCTGGAAGATGGTGTGATTACGGTCTCGCGAGCTGCCGGCTCGATACAGTATCCGGCACGTTTTATTCTAATTGCTTCCCAAAATCCCTGCCCTTGTGGGTTTTTAAATGATCCACGACGATCTTGTACCTGTTCTCCGACACAGATAATCAAATACCAGAAGAGAATTTCGGGCCCGCTTTTGGACAGGATTGACCTTCATCTATCCGTGCCAAGACAAGATTATTCGAAAGTCAGCGGCAGTGGAAAAATGGAGACTTCGGCAACTGTCCGCCAGCGGGTGAAAAAAGCCCGATTGATTCAGATGCGCCGATTTTCCGGGCGCGGTATTTATGTAAACGCCGAGATGTCCGCTGTTTGCCTGGAAAACTTTTGCCAAGCCGAACCTAGGGCCTTGGAATTGATCAAGCAGGCAGTCAACCAACTTTATTTGTCTGGGCGCGCTTACCATAGATTATTGAAAGTTTCCAGGACGATAGCCGACCTTGGTGATAGTGAAAAAATTACCGCCGAGCACGTGGCCGAGGCACTACAGTACCGGGCGCAATAACCCTCGCTAATTACGACAACTAAAATCTCCTCGCCCGAAAATTAAGAGTTAATTTTTTTATTTCTTATTATGAAATAACTTCTATAATTATTGGTGGGCCCCAAGTACAAGTTGGAACAAGGAAGAGAGGGTTTCTTAAGAGTATTTATAATTTATAGGGGTTTTTAAAGAGTTTAGGGTGGTTAAAACTGACCTGGAATTCCGCCACCACTGAGTATTGCCAACAAAAAGCCCTATCCA
>CAZQBL010000016.1:0-74107 GCA_964592105.1 uncultured Gammaproteobacteria bacterium
CAATCTTTGGCGTTTTGTCATTTTTTTAAATAAATTGGTAATGTTAATCACCTCTGAGTGCCGGGCAAATGGTTGCGCCAACACCAAAGAAGCAAGTACCAGGATCGTACCCCGATCTGTTCCAACTCGTACAGTATGTCCCCTACTCACTGTTTTAACCACGGACATTTTGCATTCCTAGCCTAATTTCGTTAGGAGTTAAACCGTTCAATCCACAATGTTCTAAATCATTGTAGCACATGTTCCAGAGTTCTAGTTTATATTTAAGCTCCTCGAGATTTTTGAATTCAATCCTATCATAAAATGTTTTCTGGTCAGAGCGGTGGCTTCTCTCAACCTTGCCGTTTTGGGCGGGTTTTCCCGGATCAATCAAGTAATGGATAATATTCATCTTCTGGCAGAGTAAATCAAATTCATGCAATTTTGGGTTAAAAGGATTAGATGATTGCTGGTAACCGGCATAACGGTTGGTAAAGTAACTGCCGTTGTTCGTTTTAACGGCCCTGATTCTAAACTGAGCGATTGTTGTTAGTTTTTTTAAGAAACTAATGGCCGAGAGGTTGGAGCAGTCCTCGTAGATTTTCAGATGCCTCCACCGTGAAGAGCAGTCGATAGCCGTAAACTGGTAATAGTGCCTGTTTTGAAGGAGTTTGGGTACGTATTTGACGTCTATCTCCACCAGCTCGCCGGGTGTTAAAGGAGCTTTGATATATTTTTGTTCGTATGTTAGCTTCCTCGCTCTGTATTTTCTGGTTAGGCTCTCCGTTTTGATTATTTTACGAATGGTGTTCTTGTGCAGGGTGATTTTTCCTTGGCCAATTGCTGCCGTAACTTCAAAGCGCATTTCCTTGTCTTATTCCCCAGTTCAATTACTCCTTCTTTTATCCATATCGGAGTTTTTCAAGGATTACTCTTTGGCCGTCGGGATTTGTTTTCCAGGCCGTCTAGGCCGCAACTGCAATAGCGGGTCAGCCAATACTTAAGCGTTCGTTCTGAAAAAAAACAAGTACGGGCCACGTTCTTAATGGTAATGGCCTTATCTAATATATCGGCCTGATCCATCGTATCTTTCTTCTTTAGTTGATTTGGGCATAGTTGTCATATGCCCTTAGTTTATCTAAAAGTGTAATATGTGTGTGGACATTACCTAGGGACATTGATTTTTTTATAAAAATGTGCTACAATATAATCACTAAGGAGACTATCCATAAAGATTCATTCAAGATTCATTCGCATGGATTCTCAAGACAATAAAAACCAAAACAAAGAAAAAACCGAACAACAGTTTTTAAAGGAGGATATCATCGCCTTGTCTGAAGAAGAAAAGGTAAAGCGTTTGCGTTGGTCGGTATCTGTCAGGTATTTGATGATCGTAGCCGTGTCGATTATTTCCTTGATTTGTTACAGTCTTGGATTTAGTTATGATCTGATCGGAATATTGATTGCGGCGACTATTGCTTTTATTTTTAATCTGACTTCAGGGCTTGTCTACCAGACAATCAGATATCCCAGGTTTTGGCCGTACATCGGAATCTTTCTAGACATGATTGTTATCACCTTGATTGTCCATGCTTCGGGCGGTGTGGAAAGTATTTTTTTACCTCTGTATGTTTTGCAATTGGTTGGTACCAATGTTCATTTTAGCGTTATGGCCGGCCCTTTGAATTTAGTTTTTGGTGGCGGATTATTCATCGCTTTGAGTATTTTTGAGTACCATGGATTGATTCCGCATAATGGCATCGGTATTATTACCGACAACTTGTATTTAAACAAAACTTACATTTTAAGTGTGTCCATGACCATGATTACCATGATGGGCATGAGCACCTATCGCAGCGGTTACGTGGTCAGAAGTCTGCAAAAAGTAGAAACCGAGCTTTTAAGAGCCAACAATGAGCTGATAAAAATGAATCTGATTTATTCCAAGATAAACAGGCGCTTAAAAGAAGTTGATCAGATGAAAACGGAATTTATTTCAGTGGCCTCCCATCAGATGCGCACGCCTTTGTCGGCCACCAAATGGGTATTGCGCATGATTTTAGACGGGGATTTGGGTCCTTTGAATACCCAGCAACGGGAAATGCTTAATAAAGGTTATCAAACCAACGAGCGCATGATTTTGCTGATCAATGATTTGCTGAATGTTTCCAGAATTGAGGAGGGTCGGTTTCAGTATCGTTTTGTACATATGTCTTTGGAGGAAGTCGTGGAAAACGTTATTCAGGAAATGGCCGAGACCATTAAGAATAAGGAAATAACTTTTGAATACAGAAAGCCAAAAAGTCCATTGGCTAAAGTAAATATCGACCCCCAGAAAATTCACTTAATACTGCAGAACTTGATTGATAATAGTTTGAAATATACTCCGCCCGGGGGTAAGGTGACCGTGGAGTTGCATCAAGCGGATAATCGTTTGATTTGCAGTATTGCCGATAACGGGGTAGGTATACCGCGCGAACAACAGGGCAGGATATTTTCTAAATTTTTTCGGGCCGACAATGTTGTCCGAATGCAAACAGATGGCTCTGGCTTGGGCCTATTTATTGTCAAGAACATCATCGAGAAACATCACGGTTCAGTCTGGTTCGAAAGCATCGAAGGTCGAGGAACAATTTTTTATTTTTCCTTGCCCATTGAGACACCGCGACCGCTCGGCACACAGTTTGAAAAATTTATTAAGAGTATTTAAATATGGCTTTTCCTATCAGTGCGTTGATTGATTTTTGCAATAGTATAATCTGCGCTTACTGCAGCTATCAGCTTTACCAATCTTTTAAAAAAGAATCGACCAATAAAATTATCCTATTTTTTTCCCAGGCCTATTTGTCTCTGGTTTTTTCGTATTTGTTTTTTTCTATCCCGCGTTTGGCCGCTCCTGATAATTCATTTGTGGTCGGGGTGAGTTTTATCATCGCCCAAGCCTTTTTGTATGTAGCCTTGGCGTTATTTTCCCGGATTACGGTTTCATTCAAAAGCGTGGTTTGGTCTAGGCGGGTATTCGCCATACTATTACTGATCGCGTTGGTGGCCATATTTTTGAGCGTGATTTATTTCGGTTATCCTGAGTACAATTCGGCCACTGGCATTACCAATTGGAATATTAATCCGGTTGTTGGCATGTTTAGTTCCGCAATTTTCGTTGTGGCCCTAGTGCCAAGCGCTTTGTTTTTTTTGTGGCAGGGGGGAAAATCACACGATGCGGCCGTGAAGATACGATCAATTTTGATTGGTTGTGGACTTTTACTTTTGATAATTACAGCGTATACTTACTACACAGCCACTACTTCATTATCCATTCTTGTTTCCGATCTTTTCTCTCTTTTCTCGTATATCGTGATATTCGCGGGAGTAATTTATCGAGGCAAAAAGTCAAATATTATCATAACTAATCAATAAAATTTAGTGATACTATGCCAAATAAAACCAAAATAGTGATCATCGAGGACGAGGAAATTTTGATTGAAGTCCTGTCAAAAAAACTGGAGACGGAAGGTTTTGAAGTGTATTGTGCTCCCGATGGTGAGGCCGGGTTAGAATTAGTGGATAAGGTATCACCCGATCTTGTATTGCTAGATATTATCATGCCGCGCTTGAACGGCTATGAAGTCCTGGGCGTCTTGCAAAAAAAATATGGTTCACAAAAGATGCCCCCAGTGATTATCATTTCCAACTCTGGCCAGCCAGTGGAAATAGACAAGGCTATCGCTTTAGGCGCCAGAGATTATATTGTGAAGGCGCAATTTACTCCTGAAGAGGTTACGGAAAAAGTGCGTAAGGTTTTGGGAACGGTAAACGTTTCGACTCAAGCCAGGTCCGCGGAATCAACAGTTAAAGTCAGGGAACAAAAAACCAATCAGAATCCGGAGGCTCACATTTTAGTGGTAGAAGATGATCAGTTTCTGCGCGATCTGTTGACCACCAAGCTGGAAAAAGAAAATTTTCAGGTAACCAGCGCTATTGACGGACCAGCCGGATTGGAGAAAATTATCAAAGAGCGCCCTGAGGTTGTGCTGTTGGATATTATTTTGCCGGGTATCGACGGTTTTGAGGTATTGAAACGGATACGTTCAAATTCCAATATGCAATTAGCCAGCTTGCCCATAATCCTGTTGTCCAACCTCGGTCAGGAAGCTGATATCGAAAAAGGTCGGGCTTTGGGGGCCAATGACTATTTGATAAAATCGAATTTCACTATTGACGAGATAATAGAAAAAGTCAGAAAAATATTGAATACGAAAAAATAGCTTGGGAAACTATTAAGGCCCCAAATAACGTCAATTTTTTTGAAATTTAGGCTTTTTAAGTTCGGCAGCTGCTTACAAGTAAGTTAGCGGATTCACTTTTTTTCCGTTGACGATGACCTCAAAATGCAGATGTGTGCCGGTGCACCAACCTGTGCAGCCGACGATGCCGATAGTCTGTCCCCGTTTGACGGAATCCCCGACCCTCACAAAGATTTTACTGGCATGGGCGTAAAGTGTTTTTATGCCGCTACCGTTATTAACGACAATATGCAGACCATAGCCCCGCGCTTTGCTGTCGGCTCTTTCTACACGGCCGTCATCGGCAGCGTAAATGGGCGAAGAGTAGTTTCCGTCAATATCCAAACCGGTATGTCGGAGTTTGTAGTACTGATTTATTTTGTGACTGGTAGTCGGCCACAGCAAGCGTGAACCTGAATCAGTTCGACTGGGTGGCGGAGCGTCCAAAATGCTTAAAATAGCAAATTTTGAGCTATTTGAAGAAATCTGAGGCTTTGGTTCTTCCGGCATCGAGCCGCCTGGAATAATGAGAATTTGGTCTTGGTTAATGGCTGAAGCATCAGCCAGTTTATTGTAATCCATGATGGTGGCCACCTGGACTCCGTATTTTTGAGCAATTTTATCCAGGGTGTCGCCCTTTTTTACTTGGTGGGAGACTCCTGACTGAGGCAGAATAGTTAGCCGGTCGCCTGGTTTAATATAGTCGCGAGGCCCCAGTTTGTTTTCCCAAAGAATCGTATTTGTCGAGATGCCGAATTTTTCGGCGATAGCGCTGATGGTATCCCCGCCCTGGACAATGTAGTATTCCACTGACTCTCGGGGTCTGTTTCCTAAGGTGGTACTGGCTAATTCCGGTTTGACCAAGGAACCGCTGCTCTCGGAGGTGATGATACTTGTATTTTCATCGGAAAGAGCCGTAATCATGCTCTGGGTCCCGTCAGTGGCTTTGAGCATAGCCAAACCCCGATTTGTAGCCGCTTTTTTGACTTCGTCGATTGCCGTTTCTGTAATTGTTTTATCGTAAGGATCCATGGTCAGTGAGGCGATAATAGTATTTTGTTCGAATCCCTCAGCACGAATCTCCCGAACATGGATATTGTTTATTACTACGCCCACGGTAATGATAATAATGATAATGTGAATGGTCGATTTGTTCAGTAAGGGGTAAATTATTTTATTTTTAGCCGGAGCGAAAATAAGAGTCAGCCATTTTTTTAGATTGAAGTAAACTTTATAAAGCGGCACCAGTAACTTTCTAAAGATAAAAATTCCTGCCAGTGTTGAAGGCTTGAGAACTGCCAGGGAAAAAAGTTGCCCCAAGGATTTTCCGATGAAGGCGCAAAAGTTTAGAAATTTCAATAGGGCTTCTAGAATAATCTTTTTTGCTCGCCAGCTAATAAGGTTATTCTTAGTTAGTTAAGCTTATTTTTAGGCTAAACTTGGTAAAAACGTAAATGAAAAAAAGATCAGCAATTATCATACCATGGGCCGAAGCCCTTGTCAATTATGTGGAGATTAATTTGTTTTTGGTCCGGTTGTATTGAATTTGCTAAGTAAAAATGATAAGCTTTAGCTAACTATGATTGAAAAATATAATCATTTGTCATTGGAAAAAAAGTGGCAAAAGGTCTGGGAGAAAAGTCGCTCGTGGAAAGTTACAGAGCTAAAAACTGCAAAAAAGTTTTATGTTCTAGATATGTTCCCCTATCCTTCGGCCGAAGGATTGCACGTCGGTCATCCAGAAGGTTATACGGCCACCGACATTGTTTCTCGTTTTTTGCGCCTTAAGGGTTATAATGTTTTGCATCCTATGGGCTGGGACGCTTTTGGTTTGCCGGCGGAGAATTACGCCATTAAAACCGGTATTCATCCTAAAGAGATAACCAAGAAAAATATCAAGAATTTCAAGCGACAGATAAAGTCTCTGGGGTTTTCTTACGACTGGTCGCGGGAAATTAATACCACTGACCCCGAATACTATAAATGGACGCAGTGGATTTTTTTGCAGATGTATAAGAAAGGTCTGGCTTATGAAGCGGTGGTGCCTATTAATTGGTGCCCGTCATGTAAAACAGGTCTAGCTAATGAAGAGGTGGTCAGCGGCCAGTGCGAGCGATGCGGCACGGCGGTGGTCAAGAAAGATATGCGCCAGTGGATGTTACGCATTACAAAATATGCGGATAGGCTCTTAGCCGGATTGGATAATCTGGACTGGCCGGAGCCGATAAAATTATTGCAACGAAATTGGATCGGCCGCAGTGAAGGGGTGATAGTTAGTTTTTCTGTTATGGCGAGTCCCGTAATTCAGCGGGGCAATCCCCGCGAAGTGATCTCGTCTAGAAAGGGGATTAAAACTGAGATTGACATGTCGTCCCACCGGGCCGGGTCTCCTTGCAATGGCACCTTTGGAGTTATTGAAGTTTTTACTACCCGGGTAGACACTTTGTTCGGTGTGACCTATTTGGTGTTAGCTCCGGAGCATCCTATAGTGGCGCGTAGCGCGTCGCAATTGGTCAATCGCTCAGAGGTGGAAAAATACGTTGCCCAGGCAAAAAGCAAATCCGATTTGGAAAGGACTTCATTGGCAAAAGACAAAACCGGAGTTGAATTAAAAGGTCTTCATGCCATTAATCCGGGAACCGGCAAGAAGATCCCAATCTGGGTGTCTGATTATGTGTTGATTTCGTATGGCACCGGAGCGGTTATGGCCGTACCCGCGCATGATATTAGAGATTTTCAATTTGCGAATGAGCAGATTAAGAAGGGCGCAAAAATAGAAATAAAGAATGTTATTGCCCCGAAATCATCAAAAAGTTTAAATCCAGCCAATATATTTAATTTTACCCTTCGTTCCCATCAGCCAAGTGGAGGAAGGGAATGGGACGAAGAAATCGAATACCAGGAACTTTTAAACGGAAAAAGGTGTTATATCGGAGGTGGTATACTTAGAAATTCCGAAACTTATAATGGCTTGTCTTCTGAGGAAGGCGGTAAAAAAATTACCGAATGGCTTGAAAAAAATAATATCGGTAGAAAATCAGTTAATTATAAACTTCGCGACTGGGTTTTTTCTCGCCAGCGGTATTGGGGCGAGCCGATACCTCTCGTGCATTGTGACTACTGTAAAAAGGAAGTCACCGAGACAAAACATTATTTGAATTTTTACGACCAGGAAATGTGGAGATTGCTGAAAAGTGGTGTTAAAACAGTGGAAACACGCGCTCTAAACCCGGATGAACAGGCGAGATTTTTTGGTCGGATAAAAAGCGGTGACTATATCAAGTGTATAAATAAGATAAGTGAGGAGGTTTTATTTGTCAAAGTTATTGAGAGTCGAACTTTTAAAAATTTGAAAGAATTTTTTGGCGCAACCGATCTGATTAGTGGTGTTAAAGGCACAGTTTTTAACACTTATGAAGAATTATTTGGTTTTTACCAGCGGCTTGCTCCTGATTATGAGAAGAAAATCGAAAAGAACGGTTTAATTGCCTGGCGGATTCAAGTTTTAACCCCGGGCGTAGTGCCAGTTCCGGAGGATCAATTGCCTGTAAAATTACCCGATGTAAAAAAATACGAGCCAACCGGCACAGGCGAGTCGCCGCTGGCCACTATTGAAGATTGGGTCAAGGTGAGGTGTCCAAAATGTAAAAAGGAGGCTAGGCGTGAGACTAATACTATGCCTCAATGGGCCGGTTCGTGCTGGTATTATCTGCGCTATTTGGATCCGACCAATAAAAAAGAATTGGTTAGTCCGTCCAAGGAGAAATACTGGATGGGTAAAAACGGCATCGATTTATACGTGGGCGGGGCGGAACATGCTGTTCTACACCTTTTGTACGCGAGATTTTGGCACATGTTTCTTTTTGATCTTGGCGTGGTTTCGACACCAGAGCCGTTTTGCAAGTTAAGGAATCAGGGCATGATTTTGGGTGAAGATGGTCAAAAAATGTCCAAGTCGCGCGGCAATGTCATCAATCCCGACGAGGTGATTAAGGAATTCGGAGCAGACAGCATGCGTATGTACGAAATGTTCATGGGGCCGTTTGCTGCGGTTAAACCATGGTCTCAGCAGGGTATTCGGGGCGTATATCGGTTTTTACAACGCGTTTGGCAATTACAGGATAAAGTCAAGGGGATCAGCTGTCCTTTACCGTTGGAGAAATTGCGACATAGGCTTATTAAAAAAATAACTAAAGACATTGAAACTTATAATTTCAATACCGCGGTCAGCACCTTCATGGAGACGGTTAATATGATAGCCAAGGAAGAGTTTGTGCCCAAAGTTTTTTGGAGAACTTTTTTGATATTACTCAAACCATTTGCTCCACACCTAGCTGAGGAGTTGTGGTCGCGCCTGGGGCATGAAAAAAACATAACTGTTGAACGCTGGCCGAATTATAATGAGGCCTTGATTAAGGAGGATAAAGTTGAACTGATTGTTCAGGTCAATGGCAAGCTTCGCGATAGAATAAAAGTCCCCGCCTCAAGTCAGGCCGAGGAAGTAAAAAAAATAGCTCTGACATCAGAAAAAATAAAAAAATACGTATCCGGCGAACCGAAAAAAGTAATTTTCGTACCAAACAGGCTGATTAATTTCGTTGTTTAGTTGTCGAGATATCGCCTAAATGAATTTTTAATTCACGAATCGACACTAATTA
The DNA here is from genome assembly GCA_964592105.1 of uncultured Gammaproteobacteria bacterium. Classification (GTDB taxonomy): domain Bacteria; phylum Patescibacteriota; class Patescibacteriia; order UBA10025; family JAHIVO01; genus CAZQBL01. Next base: position 8,921 of record CAZQBL010000016.1, read on the forward strand.
GATTTTAATTGGTAAGTAAGTCATAAATAAGTGTTGCTGTCTCGCCCCCTAATTCCCCGAATTTAATTTAAAGTTAGATTGGGAGGGGCAGCAAGACAATAGATTAATGGATGCTTAATAAAAAAACATGGTTCCTAAAACACAAATAATTTACAATTACGATTACGCTAAACGACTTTATCGTGGTCAGGAAAATTTTGAGTATGTCTGGCAGAGGATAATCGACCTTGGTGGGGATTTTGAAAAAATATACGATGAATACATAATTTTTTTGCTAGAGAAAGTGGAAAAATATACTGGTTTTGTTTGGGCAGAGATGACTCCTGATTTTTTACCTATTTATATGGCCGACTGCGAAACTTCTTTCACGCCGCCACTGACCCTGACTGTTGATGAAAATCCGGCGGCCATGTTGGAGGACTTAATTTATCAGCTGGTACACCAGAATATGTCGTTTGGTTTCATAAACGAAGAAGAGCGGAATAAATGTTATTCTCTGGTGACTGACAGAATAATGTTCGATTTGGGTTTAAAGGAAAAAGGAAACGAGGAATGGGATTTGACTAAAAAGACAATTAAAGAGTATTTGAAAAAATAAGAATTATGGAAATCGTAAAAATCAATCTGCATAAGCCGGAATTGAGCGTCATTAAACAAGCGGCCGGGATTATTTTAGCGGGCGGCGTGGTGGCTTATCCGACTGATACGGCTTATGGTTTGGCAGCAGACGCTCTTAATGAAGAGGCGATCGGCAAGCTGTTTATTATTAAACATCGGATCCAAAAGCCATTACCGGTGATTGTCGATTCTCTAAAAATGTTGGCCCAGATAGCACAGGTCACGGATAAGGAAAAAAGTCTGATCAGCAAGCACTGGCCCGGGCCATTGACTATAATTTTTAAAAAAAAGGACTGTGTGCCGTCATTTTTGACACTGGGACTTCCGACCATCGGCGTCCGCATACCCGATAGTAAAGTGGCCATGGCGATTATAAAAACCTGCAACAAACCCTTGACCTCGACAAGCGCTAATATTTCCGGTCGGGGAAATTGTTATACCACCGAATGTGTACTCCATATGTTCCAAGACCAGGAGACTCAGCCGGATTTGCTGCTGGACGCTGGTGAGTTGCCGGAGGTGCCGGTTTCGACGGTGGTCCAGGTTACGGATAAGGGACCAAAAGTTTTGCGTCAAGGACCGGTTAAAATAAAACAGCATGTTAAATAAATTTAAATCTATTGTTCATATTCCCCACTATTTTGCCAAACACCCATCTCGCGCTTTGGTGGAGTTGTATTGGGCCGTGGGCATGAATGATTTAGCTCGAGCATCCGTATCGTTGTTTGAGCCCATTTATCTTTATACCATTGGTTACTCGGTCAAGCAGATAATATTTTTTTATTTATTAGTTTATAGTGGCTATGGGTTGCTCCTGCCATTTTTTGGTAAATTGGTTGGGCGCTTGGGATTTGAGCATTCGATTTTTTATAGTCAATTTTTTCAAATCGGTTATTATTTGACACTTTTTGGAATTTCCAAATTCAGCTTTCTGTTTTTTGTTTCGCCTTTCGTTTTTTCCGTCCAGAAATGTCTTTATTGGCCCGCTTATCATGCTGATTTTGCAGTTTTTTCCTCGGATGAGCAGCGCGGTCGTGAAGTGGGCGGCGTGGAAACCTTGAGCATGATAATGTTTATTGTTGGTCCGTTTATCGGCGGCGTCATTCTGGAATTGACCAATTTCAGCGTATTATTTGTCGTGGTGGCCGGACTTTTTATTCTTTCGGCTTTGCCGCTCTTGCGCATTAAGGAGGTGCACGATCGCGTGGAATTCTCTTACAGCGATGTTTTTAAGCAGTTGATTGATTCAAAACACCGCCGCAATTTCTTGGCTTATCTGGGGTTTGGTGAAGAGCTGATCGTCCTGTCGCTCTGGCCGATATTCATTTACGTAGTTATTAAAGATTACTTGGATATTGGGGCGGTAGTGGCGCTGGCTACTTTAATCACCAGCTTTATTGTTTTGTATTTAGGGCGTTTGGCCGATAAATACAAAAAGGAACACATTATCCGTTGGGGCAGTGTTTTTTATTCCCTCGTTTGGTTATTGCGCACCATGGCTAGCAGCACTTGGCATGTTTTTGGGCTGGATACATCTTCACGTATTGCCAAGGAGGCCCTGATTGTACCGTTGGTGGCTACAACATACAGTAATGCTAGAAAAACAGAAGTACTTTCCTATGTGGTTTTTTATGAGCAGTCGATTGCCATTACCAAATTTTTTACGGCAGCGTTGTTGCTTTCGATACTGCAGTTTGTTAGCACTCCCTGGACCGCGATTTTCGCAGTAGCCGCGGTTTTTTCGTTATTATATATGTTATTGAAAGAGAATGTATAATGAATAATTTATAATGTATAATTTTAAGAAATATCAGGATTTGGACATCTGGAAAAAATTTTTTGTATTTGGGTTAATGATATTTAGTTTGTGTAAGAAAATTGATCATAATGCGATTAATAAAGTATTGATCAATCAGATAATCAGATCAGTTACCTCTATTGCCGGTAATATCGCCGAGGGATCAAGCGCGTTGATCAGGAGGAATTTTATCAATTATTTGATAACGCTTCGTAAATCCGCCATTGGACCGATAACTGGCCTGATTTTTACTTTTGCTAATAATAAAATTTGGAGAAAATCTCAAGCATTACTAAAACTAAAATCATAGGAAATAATTAAAATTTCGCCACGATTATAGAGAATTCTAGAGAATAATTATACATTATTCATTATAAATTATATATTGCTTAATGAATCTCGTTTCTCGTCAGACAATCGAAATGTTGTGTAGGAAATATAATTTTTGGCCGCGACGGGAGTCTGGCCAGAATTTTTTGATTTCAGAAAAAGTTCTATATTCAATCGTTGAGACGGCCCAGTTGAATTCGGCTGATACTGTTTTGGAGATAGGTGGCGGATTTGGAGCGTTGACCAGCGAACTCATCAGTAGGGCAGGTTCGGTGATAACAGTTGAGCTTGATAAGCGCCTGTCTGCCGCTCTGAAGAAAATTGCCGGTGTTAGCCGCAACCTGAAAATAATAGAGGGTGATGTTTTCAAACAGTGGCCGGTAATCAGCCGCCAGTTGGTCAATAAAAAATACAAGTTAGTCGCAAACTTGCCGTATAATATCACTTCATTGGTGCTGCGGAATTTTTTAGAAAATAAACCCAAGCCAAGCACCATGATCCTGTTGGTTCAGAAGGAGGTGGCCGAGCGGGTCACGGCCGACCCGGGAGAAATGAGTCTACTATCAGTGGCGGTGCAGTTTTTCGGCCGGCCGGAGATTATTTCCTTAGTTTCCAGGGAGAATTTTTGGCCTCAACCAGAAGTTGATTCAGCAATTTTGAAAATCAGCGAGATTGACGATGATGCGTTCGGCTACCAAAAGATGCTTGGAGCAATTCCAGTGAAAAAGTTTTTCAGTGTGGTCAAAATCGGTTTTTCGGCCAAGCGGAAACAGCTGCACAATAACTTGTCAGCCGGTTTTCGGCGCGATAACACGGAAATAGAGAGAATATTGAGTCTGGCCAGGATCAAAAACAAAGCCCGGGCTCAGGATTTAAGCCTGGAAAATTGGATAGAGATCGCCATTCGGCTGGATAAAAAACATGATTTTTTCAGTTTGACATAAAGAGAATAATATGATATAATGGCATTATCAAAATGTTCAATTTTTTTGGGGAAAATAAAAACAAAACAGCCGAAAAAAATTCAATCAATCAGCCAAATTTTCCACAAAACCAGCTGACGAAGAACAACGAGAATAGTTTAAAAAAAGGGGCTTTGGTTTTTTTGTTGATTATAGGCATAGGTTCGCTGATTTTCGGTATTTTTGAAATGCAGCGCCGGATTAAATTGGTTGAAGTTGAAATCAACACCAATACCGCTGAACTTTCTCTTTTAAATAACGAAAATACCACGAATACTCGGTCATCGGCGGTACTTGAAGATCTTCGCGGAAAAGATACGGATAAGGACGGACTTTCTGATTACGATGAACTTTATCAGTATCGCACCAGCCCATATATCACAGATTCGGACAGCGATGGCCTCGGGGATTACCTAGAAGTGTCCCAAGGATCAGATCCAAATTGCCCTCAGGGTCAGGACTGCGGACGCTCAGTGAATTCCAATACCAACGCGCAAGCCAACACCAATGTATTCTTTGGGGATATCCAGCCAAATGTTGATTTGAATAATTTGACGGCCGATGAGATTCGCAATCTCCTGCGTAACAACGGCGCCTCTGAAGCGGATTTGAGTCAAATAGATGATGCCTCACTGATGCAAACTTATCATGAGGTGCTGGCCGAGCATGGCGGTACGGCTTCAACGAACACCAATAGCACGGCCCTCAATATAAATTCTCTTTCAAATGGCGATCAGCAAACAGTGACTTACGAGCAGTTGAAGAACCTAACGCCCACGGAGATCAGACAATTGCTAATTGAAACGGGTGTGGCCGAGGAAACTCTTAGCTCGGTTGACGACACTACCTTGCGGTCTATTTATCTGGATGCTTTAGAGCAGCAGCTGCAGAACTCAACCCAATAAAATAAGTCAACAATGTTTTCAAGGAAAAAAAAAGTTAAAAAAACCAGCTCGCGGATGACTTTGTTTTTGCTGGTTTTTTGCGGCTGGCTTATCACGGCTCCGCTGCTTTTTTATACCCATGATGCTTATGCTCAGTGGGCCACGACCGAGGTCGGTCCGCAATTGCATCTCTCTATTTGGCAGAAAATCTGGAACAGTTTACAAAAGTCCTTGAAAACCGCGGGCGATGTGGCTTTCAAAAACATGCTGAAAAGGTATTTGGATAATCTGGCTTATAATATGGCTACCAAAATCGCCACTGGCCAGCCAGGGCAAAAACCGACCTATCCCACCAAGCCTCTTAATTTTTTGAAAGACGCCGGTGACGCGGCGGCCGGTGATTTACTGAACATGTTGGTCAACGAAACCCTCCCCGGCAAGTGCGAGGGACATTCTTATCAAACCTGTTTAAAGGATTCGGATTGTCCGCCGGTAGTACTGGCTTGCCATCCGACTCATGCTGAGGTGGTTATGGGGCGGACTCTTAATCCAGCAAAGAACCCCGAAACGAAAGAGGGATATAATTGGTTGTTGACACATAGGGTATGCACGATAGTCAAATGCACCGAGAGTAGTTGTGATCTTCCGCCCGAGGGTTATAACGTTTGGAGTACCGTCGGTATCTGTAATCCCGCCGGTATAAATTTGTGTACTACTGATGTGGCTTTGAAATTAAAATTGACCGGGTACGCCCGGCAGTATCTTGAAGGTACCAGTGGAAAAGTAACCAGCGTTTGTCCTTTATCGGATATAATCAAGAATTACAACGCCACTACCCATCAAAAATTGGTAGATTTGCAAAAATATTTCAATCCCCAGGCCAATCAACTGGGCATGTTCGGTGAAATAATCAGCGAAGGACAGCTGTTTAAGGCCCAAGCCGTTGACGCAAAAAAGTTTGCCCAGTCATTGGCCGGAGAATTTTTTCCGCAAACGACAAAAATTTCCGGTGTGGTGAAAACACCCGCGTCTCTGGTAAAAAGCGCGGCTGAAGATATTCTACCAGCTTCGCTTGATCCATACGTGACTTATACCGGCTCTGCCATTGCCGACGCGGTTGGCGTTTTTACCAATACCTTGGCTTCCAAGCTCATGGAGAAATATATTTTTGGCAAGGGCTTTAATCCCGGCGCGGTTAGCCCGTCTTCCGGCAGCTCCAGAGGGTTGGCCGGTTCTATACCCGGCATAGCTGCCGCTAAGTTGCTTTTTTCATCAATAAGCGAAACCAACTATTCAGTCGGCGGCGAAGTGGATCTATTGGGCCAGCTGGCCAGCTGTCCGGACAAGAACGATCCCTTGCCGACTAACTGCGTTATTGATAATAATTTCAGGACAGCGATAGAGCAACAGCTGACTGTTAAGGAAGCCTTGGATCAGGGCCTGCTGGGTGGTAATAAAGTATTTGGTTACGATGCCAATGGACGAGAGCCGGATTACTTGAGTGGTTATCCTTATCGGAGTTTGCTGATTTTACGCAAATACCGAATCATCCCGGTGGGTTGGGAACTGGCCGCCGAATATATTAAGAATTTTTCCGGAGGTAATTACAGTCTGAATACTTTAATACAAGAATACCATAATACCAGTTCTCCGTTTTATCATTTGATAGATCCTAACTGGGTGTTGAAAAGTCCGGCGGTTTTTTGTAAAAAACAGGGTGCCAGCGCAAAAATCGCGGCCACTTCCCAGGTGGTTACGGGGGATACCAATCACGACGGTAGCGTTGACAAGAAAGATATTGCCGTGACTACGGTTCAGCGCGAGGATTATTGCGCTGACGAGCAAACCTGCGTAGCCGAAGCCGATGATGGAACTTGTTTGCGCTATGGTTATTGCATTGAGGAAAAACCGATCTGGAAATTCGAAGGCGAATCTTGCCTGGCGCAATATAACACTTGCCAAACTTTCCAGCGGCGGAATGGGGTCAGTGTTTCTTATTTGAAAAATACCATAGATGTCAATGGTTGTGACTCGAGCAACGTTGGTTGCCAGAATTATTATACTGAATTCAACTATGATACCAAGCAATGGGACAATAATGGTGATCAGATTAACTTCAATAAAAATGTCGAATCATGTTTGGCTAGCGGCGAGGGCTGTCATGAGTTTATGTTGGTTAAAGACAGCGGCGTAAACTTGCAGGTCAATTCGGATTTTGAGTCATTCACCGGCACCAAAGACGATGGGGCCGACGATGATTTTCCTGGTTGGAACACACCGGGCCTTGCTGAAGCCGTTTCGGTTGACGGCATTTCCGGTCAGACTTCGGCTAAACTTCAGGCTGGCGATACCTTGGTTTCTGAGCCGGTTGAGACAGGTTCTATTAATAATGACAGATCGTTTACTGTTTCTTTTTATGCTAAAGCCGATAGCGCCAGTTGCGGCGCCAACCCCGGTACTTTAACAGCGAGTTTAGGCAGGCCCGTTACCGCTTTTGGTAATGTTCTGACGCCAGTCGGCACTATAAATTTAACCGAGACCTGGACGCGATATTCAGGTACGGTGTACCTGCCCAAAGTTGCGGGCAATTTAGAAACTACTGTTTACGTTGTTTTCGAACGCAACGATTGCGTGGGTTATATTGACAATGTTCAGGTGGAGGAAGGCGGACTCACTCCATATAAGACTTACGAAGATTCGCCCAAACTATACATTAAAAAATCCCCTGGTTATCTTGACTGCGCCCACAATCTAACCCGACCGGAATGTGCGGCTTTTGCTCTGGCTTGTGTCGCAGACGAAGTTGGCTGTCAGGCCTTTACCTCGGTTTCAACCGGCGAGGTTGTCAATGGAACAATTTCCAATCCGCTCGGCTGTAATCCGCTGGATCCGTCTTCATGCAATCAGTGCCCGGCTCAATACGCGGGTTGCAAGGCCTACCGAGAATTAGCTATTACGCATGTGCCACAGCGCGCTGAACGCGACCCGGTATCTTTTGTGGCCGCGACCGGTGTTTCCTGTCCGGCCTCGGCCGTGGGCTGCGAAGAGTATACCAATCTTGATGAAGTGGCCAGAGGCGGCGAAGGCACGGAGTATTATACCTTGATCAGGCAATGCGTTAATGAGGACGCGGCTGGCGTGGCTAATTATTATTCATGGGAAGGTTCCGATGAGTTTGGTTATCAGCTGAAAAATTATAGATTAAAAACTACAAACGTTGGTGGCAGTAACGCGCCATGTACTAACATGAACCCCGAGGGCGGTGTCGCACCGGCCTGGCCGAATTGCAACGATAGCAGCAACCCAGCTGATTCTAATTACTGGGCAATTTGTGCCGACCCGGCCGTAGATACCTGCAATTTAGCCACTCATCAGTGCAACATTACTAACGCCGCATGTAATACAAATCAGGATTGTATTGACAATCGTCTGGCGGCTAACCCCGACTGCACTGAGTTTTACGATGAAAGCGGTAACATTTATTATCGCCTGAAATCACGCGTGATATATGCTTCCGATCAGTGCATAAATTATCGTAATTCAATAGACGGCGCTTCTCTGGTATATCACATGATTCCCGGACAAGGCTTGTCCTGCAGCGCTGCTTACGCTGGTTGCCGTGCCTATAAAGGCAATACCGGTGATAACGTGCGGACTATTTATCAAAATAATTTTGAAAACGGCACGGTAAATCCTTGGACCGGCAATGCTTACTACAGCAATGAGTCAGTCCAGCAGGGCGGACATTCCATGCTGATTGCCAACGTCGCAAATTACGAAAATGTGGGCACCGAACTCGGCTTTGCGGCAGGTAATTCGTATTCGATTTCTTTCTGGGCCAAAGCCGGCGGTGTTGATACGAATATTAGCGTAGTTCTCAACACGGCCACGCCATTGACTTTCGCTGGGCAGGCCACGGCCAGAAGCGGAGAGTGGAATCGCTATGAGTTAGGTCCTTTATTCGTGCCAGAAAATGCGGATTTGACGGCGGCGCGTTTATCTATATTCTCTACCAACGCTTTCTATCTGGATTCAATAGTAATTAAGCAGGTTAGGGACAATGTTTATTTCATCAAGGATTCATATCAGGAATGCTCGGGTTGGGAAAATTGCGACGAATACGTGGATAGAAATAATTCCACTCACTATTTGAAATCTTTTACCAAATTGTGCAGTCCCGATAAGGTCGGTTGTTCGGCTATGATTGACACCCAGAATTCAAGATCGCCGTTTGCGACTGTTTATCCTTTGAATTCTACGCTGCCGATCAACAATCTTACGGCGCCGGCCGATACAGTCACGACTCTGATTAATGACCCGATCAAATATTGTTCGGCTAATGATAAAGGTTGCCAACTTTTAGGCAAACCGAATTTGGACAATAATCTTAATATTGTTAATTTTACCGACACTTATGTACGCAATAACCCGGATGATTATGACAATATCCTGTGTCTGAATGAGGAAATCGGTTGTGAAGAATATAAAGTTGAGGGTTCAAGCCCCATGTATTTCAAAGATCCAGGAGAAAGAGTTTGTGAATTTAAGCGCGTGACCGGCCAGGAAGTCAGCGGCTGGTATAAAAGAGGTACAGAGAGCGGGGCGCCGGACTGTCCAACTACCAGTGGGGTTTGTGTTGCCGGTCCCCGTGCCGGTAACTGGTGTGCTGTGGATTCTGACTGTGGCGTGGGCGGTGCCTGCAGTCCTATTCCTGAAAGACCAATAGAGGACGCCACTGGTCCCTGGGTAGGCGTGTGCCAGGCTGCGGCTTCGGGGTGCACGGAAATTAGGGATCCGGAAGATCCGCAATTCTGCGACGCGCGAATACCAGGTGATTGTAAATCGTATTACTATATTTCCAATACCCTAGATAAGGGTTCGTGCAACGGTATTGTCAGTCGAGATGAGGGTTGCCGCCTCTTCAACGACACTTCATCAACAACACTGAATTACTCCGCCGATAATTCTCCTGATAAACGGCCGCCGGTTTTATGCAGTGATCCTGCAGGTCAGGCAATGGATTGTAATGCCAATACTATTATTAAGATACGCCGTGACCGCGTCTGCGGCACCTGGCTGGAGTGCAGGAGCGCCTGGCCCGTAAAAAATAAACAAGGTAAAATCGAAAACCTTTGTCTGCAGTTATCCGCTTGCGACCAGTTTGATCCGGATTCGGGGCAGTGTACACACCCCGTACTCCAATCCCATGCTAATGAGACCTATAACTCACCAGTTTATGTTGATGAAATTAAAAATTATTCTGGCTTGGTCACGGCGGGTTTGGAATGGGGTAGGCGATGCAAGAATAATCCCAACATTGTGTGTACGAACAACGCCCAGTGCAAAGTTTGCAGTAATGACGTAACTCGCCCCTGTGCCACCAGTGCCAATTGTCAGAACGGCGGTGTTTGTCCAGATGACGAACAGGCAGTCTGTCCGGCCACGCCGCAGATCATCCAAGGATATTATCCGTATAGCACCATGAATGAAGTTGGCAAGAGCGGCGCATCAAGTATAGATATGATCAGGAACGGGGATTTTGGTGACAGCAATGCTGTGGCTAATAAAATAGTGAGTGATTATATCGCCTGCGGTGATGGGTCTTGTGGGAGTCAAATATTGGCAGAAGCGCCGATTCAAACATCTGAGTTTGGCGTTTGGAATAATCCTTTGCAGGGTGCCGGTGTGTCCATAGGCGAGGAAACCGCTGACGGATTTATTTCAGAGCAAGGTAGCGCCAATCTTGATGAAAATAATGTGCTGATTGTCAGCCATCCTGAAACATACCCTGTGCCGGCTTGGTGGGGTGTTGCGGTTACTATTCCTGAGATTTCCTCAAGCCAGGAATTTGCTTTGAGTTATAAAGTTAAAAGATCAGCCTTGCCCGCGGGTTCCGGTAATCGGATAGATGTCTTTTTGGCTTGGGATGCGGCTGAACAGCCTGTTCATGACCGCGGACAAACCTGGATGCCTGTCAGCCAGTCTTATGATGTCGGCACAGAGTGGAAAGAGTTCATCGTAAAGATGAATATCTCCGAGCTGGTGGATAACTGGATAGCCGGTGATCCCGGGAATCTTCGGCCGTCTGATAAATCGGCAATTATGTCTGAAATAAACGCAGCCAGTGATTTCAGTTTGAGATTCCAGTCGCGCACCGGCTCGGCCATTGATTTTTACCTTGATGATGTGTCCATGAAACCGGTCTTGGAAGTGCAGAACCCCCCGTCTCCCGCGACTTTGGTGCGGCGTACTTGCCGCATGTATCCGGAGTCGAATGCTTCATCCTGCACTTATACTGATGAAAATAATGTCACTCACCGTGGCTGGTACGGTTATTGTTTGGAAGCCGATCCGCACAACCCCAACTACTGCCTTAATTGGTGGCCGATAGACATATTGAGCGGTGAGACTAATATTTTTAACACTACCCAGGTCGGCTATCAGGGCCGTTCGCCATTGTATATGTGCGTCCAGGCAGAAGGGAATTATAATCAAGGAGGTTTTAACGGTGACGTGGAATGTCAGTCCAATAATAACTATTGCGGCGATGATGTACCCATCGAACTTTGTGGTAAACAGCCCACTGGTTATTATAGAGTTTTTCATAGCCACATTGCCGGGGGAGACGTAAGCGAAGATGAGAGTTGTGCGGGAGAACATAGCTGTGGTCGTATGGAAGACTTGGCCGATTGTGACGATCAGACAATTTCAGGGATTTGTGGTTGTGACGAGACTCCTGTGGCGCCCGGCTGGCGCAATATTACCGATCCGGCTGATCAATATTATGAATGGCAGATTGATAAAATATATTGGACAGCGCAAGCGGTTTCGCACAGCGATTGGCGACCAACCCGAGCCTATCCAGGACAATATGTACCAGGTGTTGGAGATGTTTACTTCATCACTGATCGCAGTAACAACTGGGGCAATGATCCCGGGAGTGGTCACTGGGAATTTGCAGGTAATATTTTGGATATTCGCGTCGAATTTAATGCCCAACATCGACTTTCAAGAGTCTATGCTTATATGTTTGATGGTAGTGATAATGAAGGCGGCGCCTGGGTTCAGGGAGTGATACAGTTGCGCGAATATTGCACGCAAATTGCCCAAGTAGTTCAATCCAATGGCGAGAACAAGGCCTGGACAGGCCGGACCACTCAATTAGCCGGCTATAAAGTTCCTGATTTGCTTTTCGGCTACACCCAGGATTATGTACCGTTTGGCGGTATTGTTCAGCCGGCTTCTTCCAGCGATCCTGAGAGCTGGTCAGCGGGCAGCGGGCTCGGACCCCTCTATATTCAAAAGACTTCGGCTTCAACCTCGCGGGGTGGAAGTCCATACAGTTGCGCTAATCCTAACGGGTGTCGTAACCGTACCTGTAGCACTGGTGAGAATGACTGTTCGGACAATAGTGATGTAATAGACTGTTATGATGGCCCCGACGATAATATCAATTTGGCGGACGACAATGGGTATTGTATCGGTTTGGGTACCGGATTTTGTAGCGACATGAACACGGTTCTGTGTGATCAGGATTCTGATTGTGGTTCAAATGGACTATGTACTATTCCTAAATTTCCCAATAGCGGTGGCGCGGCCAATATCACCGATCCGCAGCAGGCTATCATGAGAATCAGGGAGTTATTTGCCGATGCTTACGATGCCTGGACCTGGAATCCAGCTACTGGTGAGTATGATAATACTCCTAATCTGATCACGTCAAATTGGCGGACAAGCTTTGCCGATATGACAGTCTGCCCGGGTAATAATAGGACAGGTGCTTACCCCGCTGATTATTGCGGCGTTACGCCGGTTGCCAACAATTTCTCCGTTGGTTCAGGAAACCAGACACACATCACCGTGAACAAAGCCCAGTTGATCCAGCTTAACTTTAATATTAATGTTAATCCCGAGCAGCTGCCGATCCAGTCGGTGGAAGTAGCCTGGGATAATGATATTTTACACAATTCTCTAATCCAGGGCCCGTTCGGCAGCGGTCCGATGATGTTGGCGCATTTCTATGATGTGCCAGGTATTTATACCCCACGCGTTCAAATAGTCGATAATTGGGGCTTCTGCAGTGATGATCCTCGGGGAGGAATGACCAGGGGTGATACTTGTACTCGTGATTTAAATCGTTGGCTTTCCTCGAATATTACTATTATGGTTAAAGATTAGCCAAAACAATGATATTTAGCGGGCTTCGGAAAAAAATATCAGACAGATTTCATAAATCTACGAAACTCTTTTCATTGAGCGCGTTTTCGGTGGCGGCAATTTTTTTATTAGGTGTAATTCTTATAATCATTCCCCACTCGGCCCAGGCCGGAATTGTCGAAACTTTGGGCGAGGGTCTGGCTTGGATAATTTTGCGGGTTGTTTCCTTGCTGGGAAAACTACTCGTGCTTATTATTAATTTATTTATCAACATCGCCCAGTACAATAATTTCATCAATTCCGTGCCGGTGAGCGTGGGCTGGAGCATTGTGCGCGATGTCTGTAACATGTTTTTCATCGTGGCTCTCTTGGTTATCGCTTTTGGCACTATTTTGAAAATCGAACGCTACCGCTACAACCGCCTGCTGGTCAACCTCATCATCATGGCCATACTTATCAATTTTTCCAAAGTCATCGCTGGTTTTTTTATTGATTTCGGACAGGTAGTGATGATGACTTTTGTTAATGCCTTCAAAGACGCGGCCGCGGGCAATTTCACCCAGGCCTTCCGCATGAGGGAAATATTGGAGCTGCGGGATGATATTCCCGAAATTAACACCGCTGATTTTCTGGGAGCGGCCGTTTTAGCCCTAGCTATGGTGCTTATTGCCTTGGTGGTAATGATTGCTCTTTTGGTAGTGATTTTGGTCAGGATTATAATGTTGTGGATTCTGGTGGTGCTCTCCCCCTTGGCTTATCTGCTGTCGGTTTTGCCCGGCTCCTGGCAGCAGCAGTCCTCCAAGTGGTGGTCAAATTTTGGTAAATGGGTAGCTATTGGTCCGGTTCTGGCTTTTTTTGTCTGGTTGTCATTGACTGTTATCGGCGATCCGAGTGGCACCAAGGATTTTATTACTACAACCAAGGATGAGGTTAGCGCCAGCGGTCAGCTGGTAGAAACGGTAGGCAATGACAGGTTATCAGCGGCCATTACTAAAGCCTCGTCAACTGATAACATGCTGGGATTTGCTTTGGGCATTTCCATGCTGATAATGGCGTTATTAACCGCCCAGCAAATGGGCGGGATAGCTGGAAATTTTGCGGGCAAGGCCCTAAATAAAATCCAAAGCGGTGCTATGGCCGTGACGGGCGCGCGCTGGGTTCAGGACAGATGGCGGGCTTTTCAGGGCATGCGTGAGCAAAAACGCAAAGAAAAAGCGGCCAGGTTTGGCGCCAGGGCTTATGGTATTTACGAAGGCGCTAAAAGCATCCCCGGAGCAGCGTTTAAAGCCGCGGGCAAAGGCATTGATTATGTCGCGGAGAAGGCCGGTAAAAAAATTGCTGGTGATGGCACTAGTAGATTCAGAAAGGGAGCCGGCTGGGTTGCCGAAAAAGCTATTAAAGTTGGTGCGCGCTCGTTAGTGGTTGGAGGCGCGGGCGCTTTGACTGGTGGAGCGGGTTTTGGCTTGGCGCTCGGGGGCGTCGCCACCCCGCTGGCTTTGACGACCGCCAAAATGATGAGGGAAGGCAGTAAGGGGGTAAGTGATTTTACGAAAAAATTGGAAAAAGGTTTCATGAACAGGGTCGCTGCTTCCATGACCGAAAAAGGCGATTTCGTGGATTCAAACGGAAAAGCAGTTGATTCAAGCGTGAGGGGTCATTACGCATATGATAACCGAGCCGGAGCTTATTTAAAGGATACAACCATGGCCAGGTTTAAAAATCTTGATTTACAGGGCGTTAGCTATGATGACACAGAAAAAAAATGGCAAGCTCATGTGAAGAGGTCTGATGGTAGTATAGAAAAGATACATTTAGGAAACGACGAATTATTAACTAAAGATGGGTCGCTGGTTGATAAATATGGAAAAATTGAGGATGTTGATAACCCTGATTTGAAGTATAAATATGATCAAGAAGCGATGACTTATTATCGGGTTAATGATCGCGGCGAAGCCGTGGATAAAGACGGAAGGATTGCCCAAAAATTAGAAGACCGCGTTTACGCTGGAGGTAAAAGGTTGCCTAAATTCGTTCAGGAACTGGGCTATGGTTGGGCTTTGGGCAGGACCCAGTCCTGGGCTTTGCGCGCCAGAGGTGAACAGGAAAGAATTAGCAAAAGTTCCCAGGAAATGATCGCGGCCGGGATTTCTCCGGAATTGATGCACCGCGGTCTTAATGATAACAATTTATCCAATGACGCTCGTCTGGCTCGCGGTCTGGCTTTGGCGGCTAGAGACGGCTTCAAGGGTATGGACGTGTCCATGGCCCGCGCCGACGTGGAACTCATAAAGAAATTGACCGCCTCCAATACTTTATTGGCTAAAGAATTTCAGGAAAACATGTACAAGCGCTTTGCGCATTTGTACCATGATTTGTCCACGGAAACCGGCCGAGGCCAGCTGAAAAAAGCCGCGGCGGAAGGCCGGGTGGATTTAACCCGCCAGGACGATTCATCATTGACTCCAGATTTTTTGAAAGTTATGAGGGATCATTTTGGTAAAAAATATCTATCTAAGCTGGAAGATGCCGCTTCAACTGATGATCGAGAGAAGAAGATAATCAGTTCTTTGAAGTCTTTGGTTAATGAGCTTGGCAATCAAGTAAGAGATGAAAAAGGTGATAAAAGGATTCTGCCCGATCGTTTGGCCTTGGCAAATATCAGTGGCGATCTGCCAACCGCACTGGGTCGAGTTATAAAAGATAAAGATACTGGTGAAGAGAGAATGAATCCAGAATATTCCAATAATGTCGCGGATTTCATTAAAAATGCTAAAGTTGAACATATTATCAAAATAAACCCTGATTTGATTGATATCGACGAAAACGGCCTGATAAATAATGAGGCAATTAAAAGATTGATTGATAAATATAATTTGCAAGGAGACGAGCAAGCGAAAATTGATCAGGCCAAGGCACTTATTAACGCTACGATAGAGGGCTTCAAGGCTATAGATAAAAATCAAATAAATTCCGTGCTCAGATCGAGAGAAGCAACACAGAGATTGAAGGTATTGATTGATAGGGTTTATAAAAAAACTCACGCAAATGAACAAGATAATGTGGATAAGCAAAATGATGGAGATCAGGATGAGGAAGAAGATAAGGGTTCAGCAATAAAATAATCACCGAAAATCTTAATGAAAACCTCACTGATTATATGAATGACCCAAATAGAAAAAATCTAGTTGATTTATATGAAGTGCGTCTCGCATAATGATAATAATTATTCTTAAGCAGTTTTATGGACAATCATACAATTCCAGCCATAGACGACAAAAAAGAAAAGGAAGAGGCTTTACAGCTTTTCCGCGAAGGCATACGCGATGTTTTGTCTTTGGACCACCCGGATGACGGTTTTATTATCAGCCAGTTCAATTTTACTTTAATCAGGTTCATGCTTGAGGATCCTATGTTCAGGCGGAATATCGAACGGGCCTTGTACGAAAACAAAGAAGAGCTGACAGAAGGTAGTTTACTTCTGGGCGACAAAGAACAGCCACCGACGGTGGGCAACTGGCTTAAAGATTTTATCCAGCGCGAAGGCTCCGGGCTTTTTGATAACGTGGTTTTATCTCGTTATTTGACTAGTTCCCCAAACACCAGGCATATCTCAGAAAAAGATAGGCAGAAAGTTAGGAAGCTGTTGCGGCTGTACCGTAACTTCAAGTTTTTTCCAGAGAGCATGGCTGACAGAATCGTCGCTCAATGGGAAATAATTCCCATGCCAGCCGGTGAGGAAGTTTTGACTAAGGCTGCCACTGTTAAGACGCCTGGTCAGCAGGGCGAAATTGAGAATATCGAATTTACTCCTTCGGCCAATCCTTTGGACATGCTTAAGGCTAAATACGAAACTTATCGCCTGAAACGCGAACCAGTCCTAAAAATCGAAGACGAGCTTATAGTTAAAACCCGCGGTGAAATTTCTAAACTCTCCAGAGAGTTGTCAGTGGCTACGCGCACTGGCGATAAAAATAAAGCTATTGCCTGTCTGAAGCTAATGGCCAGGCAGGGAGCCTTATTGAATTCTTTGTATGACAATCTTTCTTGGCTGGCGGCGGTCTCGGAATACATTCAGAAAAAATACACTGGAAAATTTCCAGCTCCGGAGGTGGCCATGGCTGTAGCTAATTTGAAATTGGACGCCAAAAACCCGGCGGCCATTTCGGAATTACTACAGTACATTCTTAAGGAAAAATTAAAACTCAACGAAAACGATTCAGCGCTTATCGGCGTGGAAATAGGTCAGCTTTTGGGCGGGGCCTATCAGGGGCTGGCTTATGGCAATCAGGCCACGGGTAGTTTTGAGTGGAGCCAGAATAAGATTGTGGATAAGAAATTGGTTAGCGAGATTTAAATGCTGTTTGCTGTCGTTGATATATCTGTTATGCTGAACCTGATTAAGCACATCTCTGATAATAATATCCGTGATGCCAAATTAAATTCAGGGTAATAAACGCGCATTTTTACGAGTTATTATTAAATGAAACAGACAAGACCTTAAAAATACGGTGTTTTTTTAGTTATTTTTGTATTTTGATTTTTATATGTGTTTGTGCTATAATAAAACCACTTTGAGTTGATTTTTTGTAGTAAAATATGGTTGAGGAAAACCAAAACAATATCTTTCCCGGGGGCTTTTTAATCAAGGATAAAAGTGGCCAGTTAAAAAAAGTCCAAGACGATAAAATAGTGGATTATAAGCCGGTTGGCCCAACAATCACTTCAGGTCAGCCAGCAGAAATGACGTCAAAATCTCAGCCACTACCTAAGCAACCTGTAAGATCCCAGCCAAGACCAATAGCATCTACTCTCCCTCTAGCCCCTCAACCACCGCTGTCTTCCTCTCCTCATGCGGCTTTTTATTTTTCCCCGGAAGATGAGGACGAAATAAAAAAACATGCCGAAGCCCTGAAAGAGATAATGGCCAAGCCCACAGAAACCGTGGTGGTCTCGGATACGACAGACGTCAGTTCCGCGATTAAGAGTATTATTCAGAAAAACGGTATTAATTTCAATGATGAGGTTTTGAATAAGCGTTTTGGCAAAGTGATGGAATCTTTTTTCAATGATGTTCGCACCGGGCTGGAAACTGAGGAAGTGCTGACTCGCCCGCAGAAAATTGGCGGTTTAGCCTTGGCGCCTGAAGTAGCCAAAAAAATTGTGGATAATGCCATAACTGAAGCGAATAAAATTAGGGCTGCCAAAATTTCGCCAATCATGACTGGAACTCAAGGCCGGCCATTGAAAACAGCAATGGTCGAAAAATCAGATTTAAGTAAGGCGCCGCCGGATTTTATACCACGACCCCAGCCCAAACCCACTGCTCCCCCGGTACCGCCACCCTCGTCCATGCCCAGTCAGCCGTTGAAAACTAAAGTTGAAATTAGTCAGGCCGAAGAACCAAAAATAGCATCTTCTGTCTCCCGGCCGCCTTTGGCCACGAAATTTTCGGCACCGCCGACTCCCCCTGCCTCGCCGTTGGTTCTGGAGAGGCCTCAGGAGACGATGACGAACATCGCTTATAAAAGGCCGTCCGAGCCGAGCCGGCCGCAGATGGTAGATATCAAACAGCCGATTAAGGTTGTTGGACCGGTTGAGGAAATGGCTGAAATAGATTTGGCGGAATTTCGCAAGTTCAGCCCCAACCCTTATGAGGCAGCCAAAAGAGTTTTGGAGAAAATCCAGCTGCTGCAAGAAGATTCTTGGCAGATGAGACTGGACGGCATCAAGGCCTGGAAAAAATCGGAAACCTATCAACTTTATTTGGCTTTGGGTCGTGAGAGTCTGGAAGGTGGTGTGGGTCTTGATAGCGTCATCAAAACGAGAAAGCAGGACAATAAGCCGTATTTGGAAAAAGAGGAGTTTCTGGCCATAAATGAACTTAATAATAGTTTGACTTTCTAAAAATGGATCAATTCGTTGTCCCACAATTCATCGACGTAGAAAACAAAATCATCGGTCCTTTGACCGTCAGGCAGTTTTTGACTTTTCTGGTAGGGGCCGGACTTATGTTTGTGGTTTTTAAGTTGGCCAGTTTTTGGCTGGCGGCTATAGAAAATTTGTTTATTTTTGCCCTGACCGGAGTTTTCGCTTTTTTCAAGATTAATGGCCGGCCATTTCATTATTTTGTTCTGAACATGATTCAGACTTTGCGCCGTCCGATTCTGAAAGTGTGGAATAAAGAGACATCCGTGATTCAAAAGAAAAAAGAAGACAAAAAGGAAGAGCCGCCCAAAATTATTGTTAAAAAACACGTGACCGCTTCGCGCTTAAGCGAGCTTTCGCTGGTGGTTGATACCGGCGGCGCGTATCGCGAAGGCGAAGTTTGATTGAGTAATGTATTATTTTAAGAAATATGAGGACCAAGACTCAAGGAAATAAATTTTATATTATACATTATTCATAATAAATAATAAATTAAGAACGTGGCTCAAGCTAAAGATAAAATTTCTAAAAAACAAACCCTGCCATCCACTCAGAAGTATTTACCTATTACCGAAATTCGAGATAATGTGATTATCATGAAAGACGGAACATTGCGCGGTGTGATTTTGGTGTCATCAATAAACTTTTCACTTAAATCGGAGGAGGAACAAAACGCCGTGATTCAAGGCTATATCCAATTTTTGAATTCTTTGGAATTTCCTTTGCAAGTTTTAGTTCAGTCGCGCAAGCTCAATATAGACGACTATTTGGAACGGCTGAAAAACATTGAAAAAGAACAAACCAATGAACTTTTGAAGATGCAAACCAGGGAATACCGACAGTACATCGCCGAGCTGGTACAGCTGGCTGATATCATGAGTAAGAAGTTTTACATGGTGGTGCCTTTCTCCGCGGCCACCATGAAGTCCAAGGGTTTTTTTGCCCGCTTAAAAGAAGCGATTTCACCGACTTCGGAAATTATAATCAAACAGAAAAAATTCGAAAACTACCGCTTGGAACTGGCTAAGCGCCTGGAATACATTATTGACGGTTTGAGCTCTATCGGCTTACAGGCCGTTCCTTTGGATACTCAGAGCTTGATCGAGCTTTTCTACAATACCTATAATCCGGACACATACGATCAGCAAAGGTTAGTGGACATCAATAAACTCAATCTCGACTAATTATGGTGGAATTATTTCGCAAAACAAAAGTAATGCCGACCGAGACCCCGCCGGAGTTAAGCCCAGCAGAACAGCAGCAACTGGCTCGCGAGCAGCTTGAAGAAAAAAAGGAATTATTGGAAGCGGAACGAGTTTATCGACGAGGCGTAACTACGGTTAAGGATTTAATTGCACCGGCTGCCATGAAAGTGGAGTCAAAATACTTGGAGCTTGGCTCGCAGTTCGTGCGCACGCTTTTTGTGGTCACTTACCCGCGTTATATCCGGGTAGGTTGGTTCGCGCCCATTATCAATCTCAACGTGCCTTTGGATATAGCCATGTATTATTATCCTATCGGCTCCGAAGTTATTCTAAAACAATTAAGGAATAAGGTCGGCGCTTTGGAGGCGCAAATATTGTCAGACGCGGAAAAAGGAGCCCCGCGCGATCCTATCCGCGAAACAGCTTTGCGGGATATTGAAAAATTACGTGATGATTTGACCCAGGGCGTGGAGAGATTTTTCCAATTCGCCCTGTATGTGACTCTTTACGCGGGTAGCAAGGATGAGCTGGATAAGATATCCGAAAAAGTGGAATCATTATTCGGTTCCAAGCTGGTTTATACCAAACGCGTGCTGTATCAGTCCGAGCAAGGGTTCAACTCTACTTTGCCTTTGGCTAATGATGAACTAGGTATCAGTTTCAATCTTTCTACTTCTCCATGCGCCTCGTCTTTTCCTTTCATTTCTTCGGAACTTACTTCTGACAACGGTATTCTTTACGGCATCAACCGCCATAATAACAGTTTAATTTTGTTTGACCGATTTTCTTTGCAAAATGCTAATTCAGTAGTCTTTGCCACTTCCGGCGCCGGAAAAAGTTACGCCGTAAAACTGGAAATTTTGCGAAGTATGATGTTGGGCACGGACGTTATTGTTATCGACCCGGAAATGGAATACAAATATTTATCCGACGCGGTCGGCGGCACTTACATTAATATTTCATTAAGTTCAGAAAGCAAAATAAATCCTTTTGACCTGCCTCGCCCTACCCGCAAAGATGAAAAAACATCGGATATAATTCGTTCGGCGGTTATTACCTTAAAAGGTCTTTTGCGTCTAATGTTAGGTCAATTTACACACGAAGAAGATTCACTTGTTGATCGGGCGCTTATCGAAACATATGCCAAAAAAGATATTACCAGCGATTCGGATTTAACTCATATTGAGCCGCCAATTTTCAAGGATTTTGAGGAAGTGCTGGAAGGTATGGTCGGAGCTGAAGATCTGGTAGTGCGGTTGAAAAAATACACCGAGGGTACTTTCGCCGGTCTGCTGAACAATCCAACCAACGTGGAACTGAATAATCAGCTGGTGGTTTTTTCCGTGCGCGATCTGGAGGACGAATTAAAACCAGTAGGCATCTCCCTGATCGTGTCTTATATTTGGAATGTGGTTCGCTCCAGACTGAAAAAGCGTATCATGGTTATTGACGAAGGTTGGTGGTTGATGCAACAGGAAGATTCGGCCAAGTTCATTTATGCCCTGGTCAAGCGCTGCCGTAAGTATTATTTGGGAGTTACGACCATTACTCAGGATGTGAACGATTTTTTACGCTCTCCATACGGCCAGGCGATAGTTACCAATTCATCCATACAGTTGCTAATGAAACAATCCCCGGCGGCCATCGATCTTATTGCCAAAACTTTTTTACTGACCGAAGGTGAAAAATACCTTCTTCTGGAATGCGGCGTGGGCGAGGGTATATTCTTTGCCGGTTCAAAACATGCCGCCATTAAAATCGTAGCTTCCTATACCGAAGATCAAATAATCACTTCCGATCCTAGGCAGCTTTTGGAGATTGAGCAAGCCAAGAAAGAGTTTGATCAGGCGCAGATGCAACAGACACAAGGGTAGTCGTTCGGAGGGACGTCGTCCTGGGTAAACGACCGAATAATCCTCATTCACGGAATTGATTTCACGTGAAGCAAATCAAGATTTACACCGTATATAAATTAACCAAACTGGAAAGATTTGACTGATTTCATATTACATATTATAAATGGATTAATAAAGATTCTTCGCTCCGCTCAGAATGGCGATGGTGGGCACATAATAATCAAAATAATAAATTATTTATATGGTCATGACCGAAAATAATAAAAGGATATTAATCGTTGTTGTTGTAGTTGTGATTGTCGCCGCGGCTTTCGTGATTTGGTGGTTGACACGACCAGCCGAAGAAATAATCGGCAACACCAATACCACGCCCGTGAACAACGCCCAAACTGTAGTTATCAACACCAATACCGCCGCCAACCAGAATACCAACGCTCAAACCGAAGAGCAGGTAGCCATGGTGCGTTTGGCCAATCTTTTTACTGAGCGCTTCGGCAGCTATTCTTCTGAAGCGGAATTTCAGAATATTATTGATTTGAAAAAGTTTATGACGACTAAAATGCAATCTTGGGCCGATACTTACGTGACCACGCATAAAAAAACTCTTAATAGTCAAAGCACCTTTATATCCATAACTACCAAAGTGCTGTCAACTACAGTAAACAGTTTTTCGGATAAAAAAGCCGAGGTTCGCTCCACGACTTCGCGGGTTGAGGAGGGAGAAAATACCAATGACGTTAGAGCCTATAATCAGGATATTGTTTTACAGCTTGTAAAACAGGGGAATGACTGGAAAGTAGATAGTGCCTTTTGGCAATAAACTAACATCAATATGGCCATAGATTCCGCCGACAAACCCCAGTGGCTGAAGGACATGAATAAAAGGACTTCGGATTATGAGCGTGACATGAAAAGGCATTTGAATGAGGTCGAGAGGAAATCCAAAAAACCGGTGGATAATGCTTTGGAGCACGACAGGACTTTTCATGAAACTAAGCAGGAGCATGACCGCCAATTCATGAAGCAAAAAATCGCTGAATACAGCCCGGAAGCCATGAGTAGCCGCGAGACCCAGATGAGAAGAGAGTATCTCCGGGCAAAACAGCAGGAGTACCTTAATATTCCTTCCCCCGGCCAAACAGAAGAGAGTGAGGAAGAAGAAGGGGCCAAGGAAAGTGGTGGAGAAACAGCGCTGGAGGAACAACAGGGCGGCATCAAAGGCGCCTTGGCTCGCCAGAAACAGAAAGACAGTATGGCCTTGGAACAGGCCAACAAAGCCAAAGCTGCTCTGGCGGCCGGTGAAATCGGAGAGTTGGATGCCACGGTGGTTATTAAATATAAGCTTTTATGGAGCTATGTACATGAGTTTTTTGAGGATTTAGCGCTTTCGTTTTTTGATATAATGCTGTTTACCGGACCTTTGTGCGTGGCTTTCTTTCTGTTCAGGATATTGGGCATGTTGAGCATCGGCAGAATGTTTACAATAAATTTCAAAGACGTGAAAGTTCCTCTGGTGCCGACGTTTAGTATGGCCGAGGTGCCATTACGGGTGGGAAAAACACTGCTTATTGCCGTTATCAGCGGAACCATCTGGTTATTAATAATATTTGCCGCCTGGGTCGTGACGCATCAATTGGAGTTTACTTGGGAGTCGATTAAGGCCTTTCTCGGAATTTAAAAAAATTTATAAGCAATTTATTCATCCTGAAGTAAATTTTATATAATAATAATCTATGACAACGCGCCGAATTTTTCTTCTGGCCATGGTAACTTATTTTATCCTTATCACCATCCTGTTTTTAGTTATGCCCCAGCTGGTGCGCGCGGCCGATACTTCAGTAGATAACAGTTGCAAAATAGGCAGCTCCAAAGAGGAAAAAGAGGCGGCCATCCGAGTAGCCATTCCTTTGCCGGGAGTAACCCAAAAAGTAACAATTTCAAATACGGAGTCATATAATGCCGTTAAAAATTTGTCCTGCTATTTGTCCGGCTTTTACCGTTATTTTGCCGGGGTGGCCGGTATTTTGGCCACGGTGATGATTATGTACGGGGGAATTCAGTACGTGATTTCTTTCGGCAATTCGGGCCGCTTGCAAGCGGCCAAAGACACTATTTTTTCGGCTATGGTCGGACTGGTTATTACCCTGGGTTCATATATTATTCTTTTTACAATCAATCCTAATTTAGTAACCCTAAAATTGCCGGAAGTTGGTAAGATTTATACTATTAACATAGATACCGATTGGTGTTTGTCTTCGGCTGGAGATATGCCTGTAGTCCCGGGCAGCACAGGCTGCGGCGATAAGGGCTTGCATACTGAAAATGGAACCCAGACAGAATGCATTTGGCAGGGTGATTGCGGGCAGAGTGGTCAAATTTGTTTCTATGGGCTTGGAGGTTATAAATGTCGGGACCCCAAGGATACGTGTAAAAGTAGCTATAGCGATTTATGCCAGCAGGTCAGTCGCGCGATATATGCCGCCGGACTTACTTCTGGGGCCTGTGCGTCCAAGCCGCCCGACAGCCAGGAATGCGCCTGGGAAGAGCAGCTGCGTTGCCCGGACAACTGGGTCAGGGTAGACTGCACTTTTCACGGCATCGGTGATCTCATTTCGACTCCCTGCACTGAAGTATTGGATAGTGTAAAATATTATTCTCTTGGTGGAGGCATGTTTCCCACGTTTTGTTTTGATTTCAGTGAGCGCCCGGTGGCTGCAGCCAACATTGAGTCAATCTGTTGCGCAGAACAGAGAGACATAGACTGCCGCTGGCCAAAAGGTAGGGGGCCGCTATTTGGGAACGAGATCAATAGCAACGAAGTCCAGGTTGACTGCGCCCAATATCCCCCCCAACAATATCCGAACGCCTGTACTCAAGACGAGATTAGGCAGGGGATGATCTGCGCTATGCAGCTCGAACAACGTAATCGTAATTAATAATTTTTTATGAATAAAAAAGCTCTCTATATAATACTTTTCGTCATAGCCACTTTGGCTTTCGCCGTACTGATTTATCTCGTTTTTATAAAAGATTTGGTCGAGACGGCCACGAATGATAACGCTAATACCAACACGGCCCAAAATACCAACGGCGGTGGCTTACCGATAATCAACGGCACAACAAGCGCCAATATAAATGCCGTATCTTTAAATACCAATAAGGTTATCACCAATACTATGGCCAGCAATGTTAACGGCCAGATGATTTCCAATATTGCCAGCGGCGGACCTACTTCAGTCAAGCCGGTTGTTGACGCCCCGGTCGCTTCCGTCAAGCTCTCCACGGACGGTAATTTGAATTACTATGATAAAAACCAGGGTAAATTTTATCGCGTAGACAAAAACGGTCAGGCCGTTGAATTGACCGATCAGCTTTTTCCCGAGGCCAAGGAAATTGCCTGGTCGCCGGCCGGTGATAAGGTGGTGGTCACCTTCCCTGATTTAAGAAAAATAATGTATGATTTCAACACCAAAAAACAGGCGACTTTGCCCAAAGAATGGGTAGATGTTGAATTTTCACAATCGGGTGACAAGCTTGGGTTTAAAAATATGGCTGCTAATGAGGATGATCGCTGGCTGCAAATATCCAATCCTGACGGCACTGAGGTCCAATCCATTGAGCCTATCGGCGATAAAGGCGGTGATGTGGCGATCAACTGGTCGCCCAATAATCAGGTAGTGGCTACCTTTCGGCAGAGCGTTAATGCTGACCAACAGGAAGTGCTGTTGATAGGGCTGCATGGGGAAAATTTTAAATCATTGCTGACCGAGGGTCGTGGTTTTGAAGCTCAGTGGTCCCCCAGCGGCGAACAGATGATTTACAGTGTTTACAACGAATCGACCGCCTATAATCCTAATCTTTATATTGTAGACGCGCAGGGAGACGAGATAGGCGCCAATAGAATTAATTTAGGACTTCAAACTTGGCCGGATAAATGTACTTTTTCTAAGAGTAGCCCGACTTTATATTGCGCCGTACCCAGCAATCTGCCCGATGGTTCTGGTTTATCCCGAAGTTTGGCTGCCGGTACGACCGATACTATTTATGCTATCAACACTAACACCGGAGCCAAAAGCCCGGTGGCCTTACCGGTTTCAAGTAGTTTAAAGAAATACTCAATCAGTTCACTATTTTTATCAGAGGACGACAGTCTTTTGTATTTTCAGGACGCGACAACCGGGAAGGTTTATAAAATGCAGTTAAAGTAAATGTTTGTTTTTAGGCCCACTGAAAAAATTTTGTGGTTGGGATTATGGCTAGCATTAATTTTTGCATTAATTCCGTTACATCAGGCCCTGGCCGATTGCTGTTATGGCGGGGCTGGCCTTTGCGGTCTGCCGGATCCAGTGGAGCGCAGTTGTACAAATGGCTGGTCTTATTTGCCCGGTGACTGTCCGCAGGACTGCAACCAGCCGGCGCCCGGCGCGCTCATTCAATGCTGTATTTGTCAGCCCTCAACGCCTGGTGAGATCGTAGTTTGTGGCAAACCGGTGACCGACGCTGAATTTCCCTGCGGCGCTTCATTGGATTGCCGGCAGAGCCAGTTTTCATGCCAAGATCTAAATAATAATCCACAATGCGCAGAGTGGCTGAAAATAAGCGGTGAAACCGAGAAGTCTGAGTCACTGTTTTTTGAATTAAATTTTTCTATACCGGGCTCTGAGATATTTAACGCTGGCAAGTCCATAAAGATAACTGGCGCTACTTTAGGAGAATATATTGTGGCGCTTTATGTTTTTTTGGTTGGCGTCGGCGGTATCTTGGCTACGATCATGATGATGTGGGGAGGTTTACGGTACGTGGTTTCCGGAGGCAGTCCCCAGCGGATTTCAGAGGCCAAAGACCAGATCACTGCCGCACTCTCTGGCTTTATAATCTTATTGGCTTCTTATTTGTTGTTATTAACGATCAATCCCAACTTGGTGAAGTTCGAGGGATTGTCCGGCGTCAGACCGGTCGAGCAAATTCTCCAAAGCCTGGAGAGCAAGTCAAGCTCGGCTAAAGGCATGCCGCCGGTTAAGTGGGAAGGAGACAACGTTTCCTGTTTTGATAAGGAAATAACTGATATTGCCGCTCAAAAAGGCGTTGACCGGAACTGGCTAAAGGCCATAATGCTGGTTGAATCGTCTGGCCATGAAAAAATAGTTTCTTCAGCCGGGGCATGCGGCCTGATGCAGCTTTTGCCGCAAACCGCTAATAAATCCTGTACGGAATTGAAAGACCCCATTACCAATATTACGGCCGGGGCCGATTATTTTCTCTTCCTTAAGCAGAATGCCTGCCCCAGAGAAAATGCCAAGCATCCATGTAATTGGGGGCCGGTTTGTGATATTACGAATATGGATTTTGTGCTCGCCGCTTATAACGGCGGGCCGGGAGCTAACTGGTGCAGCGTGACCTGTAAACAAGAAACCTGGTGGCAGTGTATCGGAAATCCTGGGTATGCAGAAACCAGAAACTATGTTATTAAGGTAAAACAAGCTTATGATAAAGTCAGCAGTGGTCTCGTTCCGTTTGTGTGGCAGCCAGATGAAACTTGTACTGGTATTGATGGATAATTATTTATGCCCAAAGTAAAAACCATTTTTGTTTGCAGTAAATGCGACGCTCAGTTTCCTAAGTGGCTCGGTCGTTGTTCCGAGTGCGGTGCTTGGAGCAGCTTGAAACAGGAGGTGGCCATGAAAAAAGGTCCGGCGGTACCGGTCGGTCAGCTGGAAACGCTCTCTGAGGTCGAGAACTCAACTACTGATCGTTTGAAAAGCGGTATTTATGAATTTGACAGGGTGGTAGGCGGCGGCATAGTGCCTGGCAGCTTGGTTTTGCTGGGCGGCGATCCGGGCATCGGGAAATCAACCCTGATTCTGCAGGTAGCCGGTAAGCTAGCTGAAAGCGGACAGGAAGTTTTGTATATTTCCGGAGAAGAATCGTCTTCCCAGGTTAAAATACGGTTTTCACGTCTGGGGCTTTCTACTTCGAATTTGAAATTTCTTGGAACAACTGACATTGATACGGTGGTGGCCACAGTTAATCAGTTCCGTCCGTCTCTGGTTATTTTGGATTCCATTCAGACGATGTCTGATCAGTCGATAGCCTCGGCCGCCGGTAGCGTAGCTCAGGTACGAGCCGCGACTAGCAAACTAACTACCGTAGGTAAAGGGAATATGATTCCCATAATCATCATCGGTCATGTGACAAAAAAGGGAAATGTAGCCGGTCCACGCACTTTAGAACATCTGGTGGATGTGGTTTTATACTTGGAAGGTGACCGTAGTCATATTTTTCGGGTTTTACGCGGCGTTAAAAACCGTTTCGGTTCGACTTCCGAGGTCGGAGTTTTCGATATGCAGAAAGGCGGCTTGAAAGAAGTGGCTAATCCTTCGCAGATATTTTTATCCGAACGAAAAAGTCAGAACCCCGGTTCGGTAGTGGCCGCTATTATCGAAGGTTCCCGAGCTTTTTTGGTGGAAGTTCAAGCCCTAGTTTCTCGTTCGAATTTCGGCTATCCCCAACGGCGTGTTTCCGGATTTGATTTTAATCGCTTGCAATTGTTAGTGGCCGTTCTGATGAAGAAAGCCCATTTGTTTTTGAGCAATCAGGATATTCACGTCAACGTGGCCGGCGGGTTTAAAGTAACCGAGCCGGCCATTGATTTGGCGGTGTGTCTGGCTATTGCTTCGGCCCATAAAAATAAAATTATTCCGCCGGAGGTAGCAGTTTTTGGTGAGGTGGGTTTGGGCGGCGAAATCAGGGCGGTGGCCCAAAGCGACCAGCGTTTGGAAGAAATAAAAAAAATGGGATTTAAAGAAGTGATTATGCCAACAACCCGGCTTATTGACGAACCAAAAGGCTTGCAGTTGGTATTTGGCCATTCCGTTGATGAAGTTGTAAGTAATTATCTATAATTAATTTAGAGGAGTATATTTATTGGATATAAAAGAGGCGATTCGCATGTGGCGAACCGCCTTGTTTGTAACCGTGTTTATTATCTCCTTTTTATTTTTAGAAGATTTACTTAGCCTCCGTTTCATGCTTGGTCTGGCAAGTGAAGCATCTTTTGGCCGTAGGGTGCACTTCAAGCCGCGATTTGGGTATTTTGCGCTGACAATCAATACAGATGCCGTAAAGGCCCTGGTTGATTCTGTTGATGGTGTGCTGAATGGCGGATATTTTTTTTTCAAGTGTATTGAGTAGCGCTAGTTGGTCGATAGAATTATCGGTTACATCGGCCATATGTTGACCCCGAGTTGTCGGCTGGGTCCTGTTAATGGCTTCAAGCGTCATACTTCTTTGTTGCCTGGTTTGTTCGAGTTCTGCTTGTAGTTTAGCCAAGTTGTCAACGGAAGGTTGTTTTTTCTCCATAACTCCCCTCTCTTAGGATGGATACAGGATGTCTGTTTTTCGAGGTTTAATAAACTGGTTCATTTTAAAGATTTTAAAGATCAGTAGTTTGTCGTTCTCTCCTTTCTTATTTTTTTAGGTAAAATAGAGTTTTTCTTTTAGGTTTTTGTTTTTTTGTACATATAATAAATATGTCATACTATTAAGTATGACTCTGCTTATTAAGCTTTGTCAAGTGAGTTATTCAGGGTGGATATCCCGGTCCAGTTCGGCTAATTTTTCTCTGATTTGTGGGTAGTTTTCCAGTTGGGGGTCAGTCGCGAATAAAGCCGCGGCCGCTTCTTTTGATTGCTGGATTAACAAGCGATCCGTTAGTTTGGCGATCTTGAGATCGGGAAATCCTGATTGTCGTAGTCCAAAAATTTCTCCGGGGCCCCTGAAGGCCAGGTCTTTTTCCGCTAATTCAAAACCATTTTTTGCAGCGATAAGGGCCTCCAGCCGTTTTAAGGTTTTGTCATTGTTTGAATCGGTAAAGATAAAACAGTATGATTGGTGTTCGGCCCGACCGACTCTGCCCCGGAACTGGTGCAATTGCGCCAAACCAAAACGTTCGGCGCCTTCAATCATCATGACCGAAGCATTGGGCACGTCGATGCCGACCTCCACTACCGCGGTAGTCACCAATATGTTTACTTTGTTTTGGGAAAATTCCTCCATAACCTTGGCTTTAACCGCCGCTTTGAGCCGTCCGTGCAGCAGTCCGACAGTGTACTCCGGGAAGACGATTTCTTGTAATTTTTTATATTCGAGAGTCGCGGCCTTGACCCCTAATTTATCAGATTCGTCTATCAGTGGACAAATGACAAAAACCTGACGTTGATTTTTTATTTCCTGGCGGATGAAATCATAAGCTAGTTGTCTTTTTTCCGGAGGCACGATTTTGGTGATAATTTTTTTTCTATCTTTGGGCATCTCGGTTATGAGCGACAAATCTAGGTTGCCATAAAGAGTCAGAGCCAGCGATCTTGGAATTGGCGTAGCGGTCATGGAGAGAAGGTGAGGCACGTTTCTCGTGGCGAGTGGCCCGTTGTCTGATTTTAGTTTTAAAGTTTTTCGCTGGTCCACACCAAAACGATGCTGTTCGTCGATTATTACCAGTCCCAGCTTGTAGAAATTTACCTTGGTTTGGATGATGGCGTGAGTGCCGATGATAATATTGATTTTCCCCGAGGAAATTTTTTTCAGAATTTCTTTTTGGGAAACCGCTTGACCGTTCAGTTTTTTCTCGGACCCGGTCAATAGGGCAATGCTAATTTTGTAATTTTTTAATAATTTGCTGATAGTTTGAAAATGCTGGACGGCCAGCACTTCGGTCGGTGCCATTAGGGCGGCTTGGTAGCCGTTGGTCTGGGTATTGAGCATGGCCAGAGCGGCGACTACGGTTTTGCCCGAACCTACATCGCCCTCCAAAAGGCGATTCATTGGCTTTGTCTGATTCAGGTCGCGTAAAATTTCCCAAGCTGCTTTTTTTTGACTGGCGGTCAGCTGCCAAGGCAGGCCGGCTACAAATTTTCTGGTTAGAACTTCATTAAAGAATATTTGTGGCGCCTTTTCCAGCTTAAGTTTTTGGCGTAAGGATTGAGTTTTGCACTGGATAAGGAAAAGCTCATTGAATTTGAGCCGGCGCCTGGCCTGAATAAGGGCGTTTTTATTGATCGGAAAGTGAACTTCTTTGAGCGCCTGTTGGATGCCTATCAACTCGTATTTTTTAAGAATTTTTTCCGGGACCCACTCTATAATGTTTTGACAAAGCGGCAAAACCATTTTTATGAGATAGCGAATTTGTTTTTCGGTTAAATTTTCGGTGAGAGAATAAACAGGGACAATTCGGGCGGTATGAGTTTGTTCTTTTTTTATTTTTTCGTAGGTAGGATTCATGAGTTGCAGGCCATAGGAACTGTACTCGGCTTTGCCGGAAAAATAGGCTTCATCACCGGCCTTCAGAAGTCTGGTGATAAATGGCTGGTTGAACCAAATGGCTTTGATTGTGCCCGAAGAGTCTGATATTAAGCATTCCGTCATGTACATTCGGCGTTTGAAGGAGCGCTTATTGGCGATAATGCTGATTCTGCCGCGAATGGTAACGCTGGCGTCCTTTTTAATCGTACTGATCGGCACGATGGCGCTGTAGTCATCATAGCGGAACGGAAAGTAGAAAAGTAAGTCATTGACGTTTTTCAATCCTAAACGAAGTAGGCGTTTGGTCAGGACGGGACCAACGCGCGGTAATTTTTCAATTTCCGTTTGGAGCGTTATCTGCATACACTCATTTTATCAAAGACACACACAAAAAAACAGAGTTTGTTGCTCCGTTCTTTGGTGCCGGCGAGCTGTCCACGAAATGGTTTCTGAAAAACCGAAAAGTATGGTTCTAGTGCCCTCGAGAGGAATTGAACCTCTATTACAAGATCCGCAATCTTGTGTCCTATCCGTTGAACGACGAGGGCAGAGGATTAGGAAAATTTTTATATATTATAACTGAAGTTATTGAAGTTTCAGTAAGCGACTAATGGAATCGGTAAATGTTTCGTTTTCTTTTTCCGTATCTTCTTTTAAATACTCAAGCAATATTTTTCTAACGGTGAGGGGGTTTTGGTCGCCGAGCAGAATAGTGAGAGAGGGTCGCAATCCCGTTTTGAAATCGAAATACAGGTTTTTTACTTCCGGTGGTTCATAGACAATCCAAAAACTTTTTAGTTGTTTCCATTCGTAAAACATTTCCGTCCCGATGGCGATACCATCCTCGGTGATGCTAAAAGTCAGTCTGGCCGGCTTTCGGCGTGAGCGCATGATGTAAATAACCACGAAAATCATGATTAAAACCACGAACAGATAATTGTTGCTGGTAAAGCCAAAAATTAATAATCCGGCTAATATTACCAGCGCGGTAATGTACCAAGTTTTGGACCTTTGGTATTCCCTGAATTCCGGGAAATCCCAAGAGGCTAAAATTTTCCCATGGTCTTCTGGTTGTTCTTTGGCTTGTTCCTCCATATTATTATTGTAAATAATTAATAAGTTTTTTGAAGCGGAGAGAGAGTGATTCACTCTATCATTAGATGAGGCGTCTCGTGTTTATCGGGGGGCGAGCCTGCAAGACCATCATTGGTCTTATGGTTTTATCTCTTCTACATCTTTTTAAATTGGGACGGGGTCCTGCGCATGGCGGTGGGAGCAGGATTCGAACCTGCGGTTCCCTTGCAGGAACTCTGGTTTTCAAGACCAGCTCGTTAAACCGCTCCGACATCCCACCGCCATTGGCGGGACAAGGCCGTTCCCTTCAACCACCGTGGCACTCCGCTTTGATATCTGTTTTAACGGCTCGGTATGCCTCCATTTAATTTTGAATTCGGAAGGGGCGAGATTAGGCTTCGGCTTTCGCTGTCTTTCGCCATTCCCACCAACCTCATTCCGTTCGGGACTGGATCTCCGTCTGCGCTCCGATCGACTCTCAAATGAATTTTAGTTCGGAAGGGGCGAGATTCGAACTCGCGAAAGGGTTTTAAGGCCCTTTAACGGTTTAGCAAACCGCTGCCTTCAGCCACTCGGCCACCCTTCCGAACTAAAATTATTTTAGCCGCCTCGGGCGATGACGAGACCCCAGACCTGCCGGCAACCGGCTTGTTTTAAAACTTTTGCACATTCATTCAAAGTAGAAAGCGTGGTGGCGACATCGTCGATAATTATAACATTTTTTCCGGAAACATTAAAGTTATTGTTAAATGAGAAAGCACTGGATATATTCGCGCTTCTTTCGTTTTTTGTCAATTGCGCTTGTGGTGCGGTATATCGTTTTCGATAAATTAGGCCGGCTTGGTACGGTATTTCAAATTGCCCGGAGATATTCAAGCTCAATAGTTCTGCTTGGTTGAAGCCCCGTTCTAAAAGTCGTTTTTTATGTAAAGGGACGGCTGTCAGTAAAATTTTTGAGTAATAGGCATTAAGTATGGCCGGTTGGAAATGTCTGTCAAACAGTATGATAAATTTATTGACAAGTCCGCCAAGACAGTCGGCCAAGTCAGGGACTAAGCTGTACTTAAGCGTTTGGATGGCGGACTGAACGATTTTCTGGTCATAACTGGTAGCCACCAGCAGACCGTCTAAGGATATTTTTTTGGAACACTTTTGACAGACAGCGCCCCGAGTATTTTCTTGGCATAAGGGGCACTTTAAGTCAGTATTGATGGGAATATCGTTAAGGCAATCATAACACAGCCATTCTCCTTCCCGACCGCAATTCAAACAGCTAATAGGGAAAACATTATCCAATATCAAACTTTTTAATTTTTTAAGTATGTTCATCGTGGTTAAAAAAATACCTTCTCTCCCCACCTTTCTTCATGTAAGTAGTGCTCACCGGAGATTAATCTCTCGTAAATAAGCACAAATCAATAAGGCATTGATTACACAAGACGAAAGGTAAGGCAGGGAAGGTATTTATTATCTAAATTTTTTTAATTCAGAACAATTGTTTCTTTTTTAACCCTTACTTTGATGGTATCGCCGAGCCTAAATTTATTGTTCAGTAAGCTGGAAGCGATATTACTTTCGATCATTTCCTGAATGTTGCGACGCACGGCCCTGGCGCCTTGATCTGGTAGATAGCTTTGGTCAGTAATAAACTTGACTACGTCTTTACTCACGTCCAGTTTCAATTTCTGCTCGGCTAATTTACGCTCCAGTTCTTTGAGTTGTTTCTCGACAATTTTATAGATTACGGTGCGATCCAGCGGTTTGTAAACTATGATTTTATCAATTCTATTCAGAAGTTCCGGCTTGAATTTCTGCCGTAAGTCTTTTAGTACCTGCTGTTTGATCTCTTCGTATTTTTGATCGGCGGCCAGTTTATCTTCCTCGGTCTTGGCCTCAAAGCCGATATTGGCGCCTTTATTGAGGTTTTGAAGGCCGATGTTGGAAGTCATGATGATTATAGTATTTTTAAAATTAACCTTTTTGCCGGAGGCATCAGTCAAATGGCCGTCTTCCAATATTTGTAAGAGAAGGTTGAACACTTCCGGATGGGCTTTTTCAATTTCATCGAATAGTACGACTGAATACGGTTTACGCCTGACCGGTTCGGTTAGTTTGCTGCCCTCTTTGTAACCCACATAACCGGCCGGAGCGCCGATTAGTTTGGAGACGTTGAAACCTTCGGCAAACTCAGACATGTCGATGCGGATGAGTGCCCGTTCATCTTCATAGACACTTTTGGCCAGTACTTTGGCGGTCTCTGTTTTGCCCACGCCCGAGGGGCCCAGGAAAATAAACGAAGCAATTGGCCGGTTGGGGTCAGCCAGTCCCACGCGGGAGCGACGGATATAGTCGGCGATTACTTTCATAGCCTCATCCTGGCCGATGATTTTTTCGGCCAGCAGCTCTTCTAAGTGCAACAATCTTTCTCTTTCCTCGACCACCAGATCCTGCAGGGGTACTTTGGTGATTCTGGAAACAACCTCGGCAATGTCCTTTTTTGTAATTTTGCCGATGAATTTCTTGGCCGACTGCTCCTGTTTTTGGCGCAAAACCATCAGGTGTTCCCGAAGCTTTTTTTCCTGAGATTTTATTTCCAAAGCTTTGTCAAATTGTTCTTTGTTGACCAACTCCTCTTTAATTTTTTGGAATTTTTCAATTTCTTTTTCCGTCTGATGAATTTCTTTGAGCAGCCCCTCGCCTTTTTGACTGATTTTGATTTTGGAAGCGGCTTCGTCAATTAAGTCAATGGCTTTGTCGGGCAGAAATTTATCCTGGAGATAGCGGGTGCTTAGATTGACGGCCGCTTCAATGGCTTCATCCGTGATATGAACTAAATGGTATTTTTCGTAATTTTCCTTGATACCCTGGAGAACTTCCTTGGTTTCTTCGGGGGAAGCCTCCTCGACGATTATCGGTTGGAAACGCCGTTCTAAAGCGGCGTCTGATTCTATATATTTTCGGTACTCGTCCAAGGTGGTGGCGCCGATGGTTCTGATTTCTCCTTTGGCCAAAGCCGGTTTTAAAATATTGGCGGCGTCCATAGAGCCGGCCGCCGAGCCGGTGCCGACAACGGTATGGAGCTCGTCAATAAAAAGCACGATGTTGGGGTCTTTTTTTATTTCATCGAGAATCTGTTTCAAACGCCCTTCAAATTCGCCGCGGTAGATGGTGCCAGCCACGACCAGACCCAGATCCAACTTCAGTATTTTTTTGTCCAGTAGGGCGTCCGGTACCTCGCCGCTGATTATTTTTTTGGCCAGACCTTCAACAATGGCGGTCTTACCCACACCCGGATCGCCGATTAGTACCGGATTGTTTTTGGTTCGACGGGAGAGTATATGGATGAGTCGTTCGATTTCATTTTTTCGGCCGATAACCGGATCAATACTTTTTTGCAACTTGTGGTCGGTCAAATCGGTGGTAAAGAAATCCAAGGCCGGGTTTTTTGATTCACCTTTTGATTTTTCTTCTTTTTCCGATTCTTTGGCCTGTTCAAAAATTTGGGTGAGGTCCGGAAAGCGGGAGGTGCTGCGCATGACCGTGTCTAGGTGCGTTTTTAGTTTGTTCAGATTAATGCGATTGTTCTCCCAAAGCTCAATCATGGTGGGTGTATTTACTTCCATCAGGGCGTAGAGTAAATGCTCGGTACCCACGTATTTATGAGAATAGCGACTGGCCAGTAGGGCTGATTTTTCTATGACTTTTTTGGTGGCCTCGGACAAAACGACCGCTCCATTATTCTTCACGGGTTCGGCCGTCGGCAAGGCTGTTTTATTTTTCTGAATAACCAAACTGCGAATACGTTCGGCATTCAAACCCATTTTGGTGAGTATTTCCGCGGCGATACTGCCACGCTGGAGCATCAGCCCGTAAATCAAATGTTCAGGGTTGACCCCGGTATGGCCAAGGCTTGCGGTCAACTCCCGAGCTTTTTTTAGAGCGTTTTTTAGATGAGTGGAAAATTTATCTAGAATTTTATTATTCATAATTTAATAAAAAGGTTATTTTAGGTTATTTTATGTGTAAAGTATATTATACTAACCAGACATTATCAAGTCAATTCAGAAAGACTTCAAAAGGCCTAACCATACTTTGGTCGGCTGGGTAAGCTGTATTGATAATAGTTTATATGTTGGTCAGTGCCAAAACGATGGTCGCCAAGGCGACGAAGCCGGCAAAGATCATGATTCCGACGGTGATTTTGGTCGAGGTGGCCGTTTTGGTGGCCACTTCACTTGCCAGAGCAGGTTTATCGTTATTCATAATTATTTAATTATTGATCGAACCCATCTGGCGTAAGGCGGCTATGCGTTTGTCAATAGGTGGATGAGTAGAAAAGAGGTTACTAAGGCCGCCAGCCATCGGGTTGGCGATGTAGAGATGCGCGGTTGAGTGCGTAGCCCGTTCGATGCGCGCGCCTTGGTTTTTAATTTTTTCTAAAGCCGAGGCCAGGCCTTCGGGATAACGGGTGAGCAAGGCGCCAGTAGCATCGGCCAGATATTCCCGTTTGCGCGATACGGCCAGACGGATGAGCTGGGCGATGATTGGCGACAGTATCAATAATAACAGCCCGACTAGAAAAAAAATGTTCCCGCCTGGGTCACGGTTATCGCGTCGGCCTCCGATAAATCTGGTGCGCCAGAAAATATCCGAAAGCATCATGATGGTTCCAACTAAAACAATCACCAGAGTCATATAGCGAATATCATAGTTGCCGATGTGCGACATTTCATGGGCAATGACTCCTTCTAGCTCCTCGTTGGTCAATTTGGCGATCGCACCTTGAGTTACGGCAATTGAGGAGTGTTTTGGATCACGGCCGGTAGCAAAAGCGTTGATGTCTTCGTCGGGAATGATATAGACCCTAGGCATAGGCAGACCGGCGGTGATGGCTAAATTTTCCACCAGGCGCACTACATAGGGGTTTTGTTCTTTGGTAACAGGTTGGGCGCCTGAAGTCCAGAGGGCTATTTTATCGCCAGAGTAATAGCCAACCAGCGCAATTATCAAGGCGTATAGAAAGGCAATGATAATCCAGAAATAACCGCCTGTGCCTTCAATCTGATCAATGGCGTAACCAAGGCTGATAAGGACAGCAAAACAAACAACCATTAGTATTATTGACCTGCGTTTGTTTGAGGCTATATGTGTGTAGATGGTGGGCATAGATGGCCGTGAACTTTGGGTCCCAAGCTTTGAGCCGGAGAGGCTTACAACTTGGGCCCGTAAAACATGGGCTGGATTTTTTATCCTCTTAGTTTTCTACAGAAAGCTGTTAATTGTTTTTCTAAACCTTGTTACTAAAAGCTAACCTTCACCGGTTCTTTGGCTGCTTCTTCCTCAAGCTCAAAAAACTCACGTTTGCTGAACTTAAACATTGAGGCGACGATGTTGGAAGGAAAACTTTCGATTTTGATGTTGAAGTCGCGGACGTTGCCGTTATAAAATCTTCTGGCGGCCTGAATTTTGTTCTCGGTGTCTGATAATTCATCCTGCAATTTCAGAAAATTTTCATTAGCTTTTAATTCCGGATAATTTTCGGCGATAGCGAATAAACTTTTTAGCGTGCCGGAAAGCATATTTTCTGCTTTGCCCTTTTCTTCAATACCTTGAGCGCCCATGGCTGCGGCGCGAGCTTGAGTTACTTTTTCAAAAAGTTCGCGCTCGTGTTTGGCGTAGCCCTTGACTGACTCCACCAAATTAGGAATGAGGTCATAGCGGCGTTTTAATTGAACATCGATGTCTGACCAGGCTTCGTCCGTTTGGTTGCGCAGGCGGATCAGAGCGTTATAAACTGCTATGAACCAAAAAATTACGGCAGCGAGAGCGATGATGATAATCCACAAGATTGGAGACATATAAGTTTTTCCTTTCTTATTAATTATAAATTACGTACCCGGAGAAATTAGCAAATTTATAGTGCTGGCCAACAATTCAGTCTCAGTCACAGATTCGTTTTCGGTTTGCACGATAATTTGATCACCATTTTTAAATTCGCTTAGTGAAATATTCTGTTTGTAATCGCCAGTGTTGCCCGGCGTGGGCGCTTGGGACAGATCGAGTTTTAAAAGTTGGGTGTTGGCATTGATTACCGCGGCGATTTCTTTGACTTGAGAAGCGCCATTTGCCTGTTTGACCTGCGTGGAAAAGTATATTTTATCATTTTCCACCCTGGTGACTCGTCCGTTGTAGCTTACGGTATTAGCGCCTTTGATCCGGTTATTACGTGCCGCGACTTCTTTTACGGAGATTATCGGAACTATGTTTTTGCCAGAACCCTGTCCGTTTTTTTTGCCGTAGAAATATCCGACCAAGCCAATTACGAGCAGAACAATAATAATAACAGAAGAGGCGACGTAAGCGGTTTTAATTTTCTGGTGGGCGTCAGAGTTTTGATTATTTTTTTTACTTGACATAAGGTCAAATAATGTGTTAAAATAAGAATACTATTTTTTGATTTTTTGGGTCATTTACCTTTTTAATTATCAAGAAAATATTTTAATTTGTCAACCTTGGTTTTTTCCTTAATTTTTTTACCTGGCTTTAGTCAAGATTATTATGGAGGAAACGCGAAAAAATACAAAAAAATTTGAATGGCAATCTACAAAATGGGCTTATTATAGCCTGTTTTTTAGTTTGCTGATGATTTTGGTATTGGGAGACGGTCAAAAAGTGTTGGCGGCCTTTACCGAACCGACTAATCAACCTCCAGAGGAAAATATGCCAGGATTTCTGAATGTTAGTGGAGAAAATCAAGCCAAAAGCGGAAAGTTACGCTTGGGCAGCAGCGATAAGACCAATATCAATTTTCAACTGGAAGTTACCGGCGAAGGCGCGAAGATAAGCAATTCAGTTATAGATGAAGACTTGACCGTAAATAAAGGTACTCTGTACGTTGATTCATTGAACAATCGAGTTGGTATCGGCACGTTAGTTCCCACAGATAAGTTGACGGTACAGGGCAACGCATATATCGACGCTGCTGGTCTTGGGGTTGGCTTGGCGGCCTGGTCTGACAGCACTGATCAGCATACCCTTTATGGATCTACGGCAAATACTAACTACGCTGGTGTGGCTGGAGTCGGGACATCAGCAGGTAACTACGGAGTTTATGGTTATAATTTTTCCGGGACGGCCGTACGCGGCGAAAATACTTCAAATCAGATAAGCGCCATTTATGGCTATGCTGTTGACGGCCGGGCAATTTATGGTCATAACATAAATCCATATGGTTTGTGGGCTGGATATTTTTCCGGCCGTCTGGAAACTAATAAAGACTTAAGTGGCGCAAAATTTTTGGCTACTAGTTTGCAAGCTTCAGTTATACCTTTTACTTCCGGTCAGATAACCCGGGAATATAATTATGGTGATCCGGTGCCATATGACGGTGCGCCGGCCATAAAATATTTCGACGGCACTTATCTTTGGGGTTTTCGCGGTTCCTATGTACATAAAATCAGGGCGTCCGACGGATTTAGAATTGCCGCATTCAACGTTGGTAATTTTCCCACCGGACTCGCCTATGATGGAAAAAACATCTGGGTGACAGTTGGTGGAGAGGCACTAAGTACGGTATCGAAGATTGATCCCAACAGTGGTTCGGTTTTGTGCAGTTACAACACGTTGACCAATGCCAGGGGCGTGTCTTTTGATGGCCGTAATTACTGGGTTTTGGACAGGATTTCTAGCAGGGCCGGAAAAATTATAAAAATCGACAGTACTTGCGCCAGGACAGGAGAAATTTCTTTAACCACCACCACCGACGTAGATGTCGTAGATGGTCAGATTATTTTTAATGGTAGCTATCTCTGGGTTATTGGTAAGGACAGCGCCGGCAATGGCATTGTTTTTAATATCAATCCTTCAAACGGAAAAGCCATGGCCTGGTCAGACTTGGTTGGGCTCGACCCCCGGCAGATTTTTTATGACAATTATTACTATTGGGTGACCAACTACGGTAGTGGTACTCTCACCAAATTCGTACTGACAGACAAAATTTGTACTATGCCGGATTTTGATCCGAACAACCTGCAATATTGTTCGGTTGATTCTGATTGCGATTCAGCGCTTGGCATTGGCGACGGTGCCTGTTTCGCTCTGCCCGTTGAATATGAGTCTTATAACCTCGGAGCCGGGAGTCAGCCGCGCGAAATTATTTTTGATGGAACATATCTCTGGTTGGGCACCCAGTTCGGCGTTTTACGTTTGATGACAGCCGATCCCACCGTGGGCGCGGCAGCATTTGACACGCTGAATTTTCAGCCCAGCGGGTTAGTTTTTGACGGAACTTATGTTTGGTCTTCGGCCGGCTCGGTTTTGAAAAAAGTTTATAGCGGTACTGGGTACGGCCTCACAGATCTAGGAGGAGCGCTGACTCTTCAGAATAATAACCAGTTAATTCAGCAAACCGGAGATATAAATGTTAACGGCTCGGCTATTGTCGGAACCAACGCCATGGCTGATGAATTGGATGTTAGTGAAAATACTTGGGGCGAAGAAGTCGCCGGTGACGTCAGCGAAAACGACGGCGATGCTTTGGATCAGGGTACTTATTCTTGTCCGAATGGACATTTCGTGAAAAATGTTGTAACCAACGGGTCGGGTGAAGTAATACGTATAGAGTGCCGACCGTTGTAATAATAAGTAATTTGTAATTGGCAGTTTTTGGGAAACTATTGAAAAGTTTAAAGAAGCGTAAGTGTCGGCCAAGCGATGAAGCAAAGAAGTAGAAAAAGAAAATTATTGCAAAATAAATTTACAACCACTTCAGTACTAAAAACGTTTTGAAAATTAAGATGAGACATTCTGTCTATAAAACTAAATCAATAAAAAAATCAACGCTGTTGTACCTTGGTTTGACCTGTTGGCTTTTGATTGCTGGATTTGGAATAAACGCGGCTCGGGCGGCTTGGGAAGAGCCGTCGGCAGAAGCGCCGGGCGGCAATGTGTTTGGTCCTTTAAACATTGGTCCTGATATGCAGACTAAACAGGGGCGTTTGCTTTTGGATCCACTTTATAATCCGTTGAATAGTATGCCGCCAATCAACAACCAATTGGAGGTTAGAGGTGAGGGCGCTTATTTTTCTACCCTCTATGCCAGCCAAACCCTGGCGGTGGATACGGATACTTTAGTTGTCAATGACACTGGTCTCGGCATAGGTACGGCCAATCCCACCGTGGCTCTACAAGTGGCGGACAGCAGGGTAAGAGTGACGACTGATTTAGCCGGCGTTGCGGCGGTACAATCCCGGTCATCCGGAAGTAGCGGCCTTTATGCTTATGCCGAGGGTGCCGACCTTGCCGCGGTTTATGGTACGAGTGCCAGCGGGTTCGGAGTTTATGGAATTAATGAATTCGGCGGGACGGGGGTTTTTGGACGAAGCGAAACATCATCGGCGGTAGTCGGCAGCACCGCGGCAAGTTACAATCCTACCAATATCATCGCCGGTGTTTACGGGCAGGCCAGCGGTTTGAATTCCTGGGCCGGGTATTTCCAGCAACGCCTGTTCGGGTCGGATCAGATCATCGGCAGGAAATTTTCACCCAATCGCCTGCAAAATTCCCAAATATCCTATACAGCTGGTTGGGAAATGAGACAGGTGGAGGATAGCCGTTACACCTCGCCTAAACACATTGTTTTTGACGGAAATTATCTCTGGGTATCGCAGGCGGGGGAGTTTGACAATATGTTTATTATTGATCCTGTCTCTGGCACAATTGCTCAAGAGTTTTATCCGGCTGATAACTATCACAATCATATCGTGCCCAATAAAATGATTTTTGTAAACGGTTACATCTGGGCGGCTACCAAGGTCAATACCGGAACGTGCATCCGTGGGTCAATCGCCAGAATAAACGTTGATCCGGACAATATTGAAATAATAAATTACCCTGTCACCGACTGTCCACCCAGCGGTTACAGCACTGCTATTGACTTGGTTTATGACAATCAGACGACCGGCGGTCCGTACATCTGGACTGTTAATTGGATTAACCGCTATGGCGGCAACTATGATTATAGCCTTGGGCGTCTGAACCTGAATGATTATAGCTATATGCCGCCGATCAAGCCCTCTGGGCAGTGCCTAACTTTTGATCCCTCCAGGTGCAATGATGGTATTGATAATGACAGTGACGCTAATATTGATTTCGGCTGCAGCGGTGTACCTGGAGTGCCGCCAAATTATTCTTGGCTTTTAGATACGCAAGAAGAATGTGAAGGGGCTGGAGGCAGTTGGAATACTGGTGATACTCAGTGCACTAATATTGGCTGGGAATCACCTGACGGCAATGATATCACTAATGATGAAAGATTGGTAATGAAAGCATTAGGTCATCCGACGGGTATCACTATGGATACAAGCCGCGGTGATATTTGGGTGAGTTTTAATGGCATGGAAGCTTACAGCGCCGGAGAGCAATCTATCTCCGGTGAAGGGCTGATCAAAATTTCGGCTTCCAACACGGATGATTACTCGGTATATTGCCAGCAGAACAGTTCCGGCATCGCCTTGCCGGGTCGTAAGCCGGCGGATATCGTTTATGACAGTGTTAATGACCGAATTTGGATAGCTCATG
Source organism: uncultured Gammaproteobacteria bacterium (assembly GCA_964592105.1). GTDB lineage: Bacteria > Patescibacteriota > Patescibacteriia > UBA10025 > JAHIVO01 > CAZQBL01. The sequence goes on from CAZQBL010000016.1 coordinate 51,605, forward strand.
ATCCAAGCTGGGTCAACTATCAGCCGGCCAGTGGCATCAGCAAGATAGATCCGGAGACAGGCAGGACAGAAGCGGAATATACGCGGCAAACCGGCTATGTATGGGGCAGTGGCGGACCGTTTGTCATTGATTTTGATAGTAGCTCCGATGGCGGTCCGTATATTTGGGCCAGTAACAGTGAACATGGCGAGCATTTGGTGAAGTTTGACATTGCCAATGCAACCTTTACTCATGATTATTATCCATTGCCGGGCATAGTCTATGATTTCACTTTTGACAGGCGGAATCCGTCTAATCCTTATATTTGGGGTGCTCATGCCGACGCCAGTCTGCTTAGCCAGAATCAAATAAATAGTCCATATACAACAGTTACTTATGTCCCCAAGGGAGCCGCTTCTGGAGATGTATTGTTTGACGGAACTTATGTTTGGACCAGTAATAGAAGCGGATATTCCGTCAGTAAATATCGGGCCGTGGATGGAAAAAAAATAGGTGATTATGGCACCGGACGCAATCCAAACTTTATGGTTTTTGACGGCACTAATATTTGGACATTCAACAATTATGACTTGCAAAGCCGAGATATTACCAAGATTCGGGCGATTGATGGAGCGCGCCTGGGCGATTTTAACAAAGGCCAAAGGGAGATGGGCGCTGACGCTGTTTTTGACGGTCGGTATATCTGGAATTCTAATTCATATTCAAACTCGCTAAGAAAAATAGATACGCAGAACTGCACCGATCCGGATGGCGGAGGTCCAGCAGTCGGCAGTTGTGCTAATAAATTATTCACGGCCTCGTCTGGCTTGCCGGTAAATTTTCAGCCTAATAAAATCATTTACGATGGAAATTACATCTGGGCAACATCAAATAAATCCAATAATGGCAATCAAATTATAAAAATATCATTTAGCGATAATAATACGCCAAACAATATTAATGATGACACAATTGCAGTAGTCGGCACATATACTTTTACTGATATTGGTATAGCCACGGGTAATATTAATTTGATTGAGTTTGACGGCACTTATATCTGGCTGGGCACGATCGGAGTGGATGGTTTTGGCAATAGCGTTTATAAATTTGATCCAAATAACTGCTCCGGGAGTGCGTGTCCTCTGGCGGGGAGATTCCCCATTTACCATGAGGCGGGCAAATGTTCCAATACTAATTTGTATTGTTCAAAAAATGGGGATTGTACCGGGGGCGGGACATGCCAGATGATGGGATCCCGGGTTTCCGGTATGACTTTTGACGGGACGAATATGTGGATTTATAACGGTACCAGTAATGATAATATAGCGGCTAGGGAATGCAGTGATGACATTGATAATGATGGTGATGGCCTAAAAGATGGTGCTGATCCGAATTGCCGTAATTCGGGCAATTCTATTGATCTTCACGAAGCCAGTTTATGCGATGATAACATTGATAATGATAATGACGGATTGTGCGATTGGGATGGCTGCAATGGTCTGCCGGCTGAAGCAGAATGTATTGTGACAGGCAATACTGATAACCAAAACAAGATGCTGGATACCGAAGGTGCTAAAGATAGTAATGGTAATTGGATTTATTCTAATCAACTCGGCTTAACCGAGTGCCGTGATGGCAAGGATAATGACGGCAATGGTTTGTGTGATTTTGACGGCGCTGTGGGCAGTCCCGGCTGCAGCGGAAAGCCGGATCCGGGGTGTACAAACGCCGAAGATAGAAGTGAGGCTAGTCGGTTGCATGATTCCCATTTGACCCGCGTAGTCGCCGCGACGAATCAAATAGTTGAGAGCGTGCGGGTGGGTAATTACAGCCGTGCCTCGGGGATGATTTTTAATGGTTCTAGCATCTGGCTCGGCATCAGTAATGATAGTTACGTATTGCATCAATATTATTCAGGCAGTGGCCTTGGCGCGACTGACCTGGCTGGAGCGGTGAATCTTCAGGGTTCTTTGCCAGGCACTGCCCAGCCAGGTAGTTTCTCTATTTCTGGTTCCGCTGTTTTGGCCGGAAGATTGACGGTAGTGGGCGATCTAGTGGTTCAGAATAATGAGTGGGGTAGCGCGGGAGTGAATAAAAATTTTGGTACATCATGCGATGATGGTGAATTTGCCACGGAAGTCACTTCAACCGGCATTGTATGTAAAAAATTGTAGAAAATTTAATTGTCATTTTTAGGACAATGACAAAGTAAAACAATACATAATGAATCGTTCAAATAGAAAATTAAATTATTCTCAAAAAACAGCCGGACTGTATATGAGTTTTATGATGATTTTTTTTATCGCGCTTTTTGGCGCAAAAATGACGAGAGCCGACTGGCGCGAGCCGACAGCACCGCCGCCAACAAAAAATATTTATCCTCCGTTGACTGTCAGTGGGGAGCCGCAGGCCAAGGCCGGAAAATTAAAACTTGATCCAAACTTTAATCCTGATAACCTGACCACTTTATTAACTTACCCTCTGGAAGTTGTGGGGACCGGTAAAGTAATAAAGGGCGCAGCGGATAATTTGCGAGTCGCTGACACCTTGTTTGTGAGTGCCGATGAAGACAAGGTTGATATTGCTAGTAAGCCCACTAATAACTCGGCAAAATTAACTGTTTATGGTGGCAAAGTGCAGATCGGGACAGAACTCAATCCTGTTTCTGGTCAGGCTTTGTGGGGAGAAAGTGCCAGTGGGCACGGAATTCTTGGCACGACTTTGGCTTCGAGCAGCAGTCAAGTTTATGCCGGAGTCAGAGGTGAAAATAACAATGCTCGGGGTTATGGCGTTTGGGGTTTATCAAGCAGTAGCGGAGCGAATGCCAGGTCCGGCGTTTATGGCCAGACCAAGGGCGGTGCTGGTATCTATGGCGTAACAAACTCATATTTGTACGCGGCTGTTTATGGGGAAAATACTGCGGCTATCAATATGGGCTGGGCCGGTTATTTTGACGGTAATCTGGGCGCCGGTTCTGATGTAGTTTCCAGCAGGTTTCTGCCGACAAATCTTCGGCGGTCACTTATACCGTTCACCTCGGGGCAGGCGGTGAGCAATTATTCTTTTGGACAATGGTCGTCCACTTGGCCCGATAACGGCGTGCTGGCTTTTGATGGTACTTATGTTTGGCTGGCGACAAATCGGGATGACAGTGTGACCCACAATAACCTTTTTAAACTTCGCGCTTCTGATGGTCAATTGATTAAATCCTATCAAATCGGCGACAATTTGTGGGCCATAACTTTTGACGGGCGCTACCTTTGGCTTTTGGATCAGGATGGTGATTTACGGCGTTTTGATCCGGTAAACGAAACGGCTGCGCCATTGGTGATAAGCGGCGCGAGTCTGGAGTTAGATTCCGACGACACCACGCCTTATCTGGCGGTCAGTCATCAAAGTGGTCATACATATATTTGGTTAGTTGATAGAGGTGATGATCGGGTTATCAAGGTAAATTCCTTTTTGGCGAACATCGATTCCGCATATTCTTTGGATGCTTTAGTTGATAGCGCCGTTTATGATCCCATGGGCATTACCTACGATGGAAAATATATTTGGGTAGCCGCGCGTGGCGACGGCGGATACTTAATTCGTCTCTGGGCTGAAAATCCTTCAAATCCCACCGACCCGGCCGATCGGCCGTTGCGTTTTGATACTACCACCGATCAACTGGCCTGCCCTCCCTATAATGTGGTGGCAGACGGTCTGCATGTCTGGTGTCTGCCGGATCAGGGTTCCGACACGGAATTGGTACGTGTGTGGGCAGCCAATCCTAACGATCCGCGCCATCCGGCTAAGGATTTTGGCGCGTTCAGTAGCGTGCAGCTTAAAGATGGCACGACGGACGGGACTTACCTCTGGGTGGTCAGTTTGCAGGACAGACGGCTGTACCGGTTCTTATTGGCTGATCCTGGCCAGTATACTTATTTCACAGTTTCGTTCGAGGAACCCAAGGAAATACTTTTTGACGGGACATATTTATGGATTCCCGAGACGTCAGGCACCGCCGCCCCCACGTTGCATAAATATTTTTCCGGCAACGGCCTCGGACATACCGATTTGACTACCGTTGTTAATTTGGACTCCTCGCCTGCCCAAAACGGCAATTTCAATATTTTTGGTACAGCTGAGGTCGGCGGCACTTTGTCAGTAGGAGGCGATCTGGTGGCCAAAAATAATACTTGGGATCCGGCGGGTGATGACGTAGCCGTTCCGGTTTTTGGGGGTTTGGCCTCTTGCGCTGTCAATGGCCACTTCATCAAAGGTATTACGATTGGTGCCGACCATAAAATAAGTGCAATTGTGTGCCGGGGGCTGTAAGTAATTATTGATTCATAATATATTATATAATGAGCGGACGATTTAAAGAATACAAAAATTTGGATATTTGGCGCAGATCGTTCAGTAGATATCCAAACTAACCCATTTGCACTTCAAACTGATGTTGGTCAAGTGAATCGTTTAAATGGCCGCGATAATAAATTCTCACTGGCTTTAGCCAGGAACGATCAAAGTGGCTTTGAAAATAATATGAGTAAGTTCACTAAATACATCTCCTATACAGTATTAATTCTGGCCCTGGCCGGGGTCTTGGCGGCTGGGTTGTTTTTGATAACTTATATGATGAGTAAACCAGCAGAAAAGGCAGTGGGTCCGGTTGGAGTTGATCCGGAAACGCAGATAGATGAATCAGTACAGAAAATTAGCCGTAATTATAGTGAAGTTTTAAACGAAGATGGCACGAGGACCGCTACTTTTACCTTGGGCCAAAGCCAGTATCTTGATGCGAATGGAACTTATCAGCCGATTGACACTAACTTAGTGGCTTCCGAGGGGGATTTTGCTTATAAAAACGAAACCAACGGCTTCCGGTCGTACTTCAGCGCCAGCGCAACAGCAGATAATTTTGCCAAGTTTCAAATTGGCGACCGGTCAGTGGCTTTTTCATTCGTTGAGCCTAACGGATCAACCGCTGCTGTTGACGACAATACGATTATTTATCCGAATGTTTATGACGGCTTAGACGCCAAATACACCATTACCGGCGACGAATTTCTGGAAGAACTGATCGCCAGAAAGGAATTGACTGTAGATAGAATCAGCCAAAAAATAAAATTAAACGGCGTTTATTATAAACAGCAACCAGACGGCTCCATTACTTTTCATGATGAAAAAACGAAGAAAATAGCCTGGCTGGCGCCGGCGCCGGTCATGTACGAGCAGAATAATCCCGAAAAAATCAGCTCAGGTCTGCATTATGAAATACAGGAAAGCGGGGAGGGGATTATTCTAAGCAAAGTGATTGATCAGGCAGGCAAGCAGTGGCTGAAAACCGCGACTTTCCCAGTAGTGATTGAGCCGACTTATTCGCCTCCACCTTATTATGTCAGCGGCCCTTGGGGCTATCTGCGACGGCGGACTGATGGTGGCATCATATCGACTTTTCTACATTATACGCCTGGCGAGGTTAAAAATCATACAGTATATACACGACATCACTATCAAGCCCGTTCCTATTTGAGTTTTGACACCAGTTCAATCGTGGACAGCGCTGTTGTCCAGACTGCCACTTTGGCAGTAACTATGGACAGCTGGGGTGCATGTCTAAGTGACGGGTCAAGCTTTCAGCGGATTTATTCCTGCAAAGACACCTGGAGTACTTTGGATAGCAGTACCTGGAATTCTTGCCTTACTACTCGAGACGGCAATGTCCGAATAGGCACGGGCGAATTTTGGGGGCCGGGCGAAACTGTGACCATTAATGTCAGCCCTGTCAATATCAGCACCATTGGCGCAAGTCAATTTAATTTAGATTATCGGGGTATAGTTGCTCCAAATGATGATGTAAATTGTTGGGTCCAATATCACATTGGGTCTGGCGGTGCTGCTCGGCCAGTTCTCACCGTAACTTATTTAGCTCAACCTGCGCCGCCTAACAATTTTGAAATATTGCCAGCTACTACCCAGGACTCGCTGACCATGACTTTTTCCGATCAAACCACTGATGAAGACGGCTGGGTAATACAAACCTCGTTGACAGGCGCTGATGGCACCTGGATTGATATGTGCGATATCCCGACGGCTAGCCCTAGCGGGGGTTGTTATAATTATTTGAGAGGAGAGTACTCTTGTCATAATACCTCTAAGGCGAATTATGATTATGACGACGGCACTACCCACCGCTACTGCACGGTGACCCATTATGACTTTACGACTACTCCCAACTCAAAACACTACTACCGCATTGCTTCTCGCGCCAATGACGTGCCGGGCAGTCCTTACTGGATCGGCGAAAGTTTTCAGCTTAGCACGCCGACTTATCGGTACACCCTGGCTTCTCCAATTACCGTAGCGCCGACCACAGTGACCTCGCCCGGCTGGAATTATTATCAGATTCCGAGCGGTGGTTTGCCGGGTGGCCTGCCGACTTTTTGCCTCGGAGCGAGATTTTTGGCTCCCAATGGCACCTGGCCGCCCGCAACTCCGACCGTCGGCACCAGATACCTTATGGAAAGAGCATATACTCAGTCCGGCGTCGGCACGGTAAGCGCCTATGTTTTGACCAGTAACCCCAATAGATGCACCCAACATACTTTAGCTGAGTGGAACGCTTTGCTCCCGATAGTGATTCCCGCGGCGGAGGTGCCTTATCCAATATGGCCAAATCGTTTGTTCGAGTTTGGTTTTTATTCCGTAAATGGTGACGGCGTACTGACCGAGCCGACAGTTTTTCGGTCCAGATATAGCCGAGCGAGACGGCCGTCCGCGCCGGCTATCAGCAACATCACCAGCACCAGCATGACTGTCAAAATTGATACTGCGCCATCTGACGGGTTTACAAAGCCTTCAACTCCGCCAGCCGGGTGTAGTGATACAATTTGCGGCGATGTGAATAGGGATTGTGATGTTACGGGAAGCGATGTTTCCTATTTTGTCAATTATATAAAAAATGGCGGCGGTTTCGTGGAAAATTGGACGGGTGATGTTAATGGCGACGGCGTCATTAATAGTTTGGATATACTGTATCTTGTTGATTTTTTTCAAGGAGAAATAACTTTGAATTGTGGTGGGGCAAATATTCTTAATCCGGCTTGGACTGATTATGAGGTAGGGACCACATCAGGTTCTTATATCAACGTAAGCGGAGCAAATGGGAATTTGCAATCCAACGAGCGCTGGTATGATTACGACGGTATGTGCTCGGTGGATAATTATATGACTTGTCATGTGGCTAATGACTGTCCTAGTCCACAAACATGCATCATCAGCGGTACAACCTGGGGAGGCGCCGCAGGGGTCAACCTCACTGGCTTGACTCCTAATACTTGCTATACTTTTCAGGCTAGGTCGCGAAACAATACCGATCTCATTGTTTCAAACTGGCAAACAGGCTCACAACAATGCACTCTGGCGGCCGTACCTGGCAGTCCGGGTGTATCCTGCAATTATGACGATGACATCACAAAACAGTATTTTTGCCAGGTGACCATTACTAATCCAAATGGCAATCCGAATGGCACCCAATATTTAACTGAATACTCATATGACAATGTCAATTGGGGTCACTGTTCGAACAATCCGGCTATTGCTTGTAATGATGCCACTCCTTGCGGCGGCGGTAATTGCGTTACGAATATAGCAGAAGATTGGACAGCCTATCCTAAGTCAGGCGGTTCCTGGTTATTGAGCCATAATCAATTGACCTGCGACGCCGGCCACTCGCGCTATTATTACCGGGTCAGGGCCAGGAATTCGGTAGGAGTGGTGACTGATCCCTCGCCGGTCGGTTCCGACACCCTGCCGCCTTGTCCAGTATCTGTCAATCATTATGATAATCCTGTTTGTCGGAAAAATAGTTATCTTGATGGCTGGCCGGAAGATCCACAATGCGACTTAGCCGATCCTTTTGATCCGCAGAGTGAAGACGAGTTCCCGGTTTTCTGGTGGTGGCGGCCGGCGGTGAGCGGCCGTGAGATACAGGCTTATCAAGTTTATTTACATAGTCAAGATGGTAATGATTATTGTCTGGCAGGTATTCCCCTTGAACAATTCGGGTGTGGTGAAACAGTGCGTTTGAAAACCGAGGGGGAAGAATTTAAACAGCCATGGCGGGAGTCTGAGTGGAATGAAGTTGAAATCCCTCAGATCAACGAAAGAGGTATTATTTTCAAGCAATTTTTTCAGGAAGGTGCCAAAGATCCTACGACTCCAACCATGACCCTACCTAACCATCAGTACGAGATTATTGTTCGCGGAGTCGATAATCTAGGCAAAATGGGTGCACCTTCGACATTAGGTGTATCGGCAGATAATTCTGCATACACCCACTTCGAACAACCCGAGCCTGTCAATTTGGAAATTAGTCGCGTAAACCAGGAAAATAGGATAACCATATCTACTTCTAATCCCCAGAGACATTGCGATGGTGAGGATTTCTGTAATTTAACTGGATTAAATAATTCCGGTTTGCAATTTAAAGTGGTGTCAGTCTCAGAAGGAGGCACTGAAGCGCCTCAAGGCGGCGGCGAGACCGGTTTTGATCTGTCAAATGTTTATAAATCTTTAAGTGTTGTTGATCGGCAATTATCTACAAACCGCAGATATTGTTATAACGTTCGCGGCTACAACGGTGATTGCGTTGATACGGATCCGACTGACGGCGAGTGCGATCAATTGAACGATTCGACATCATGGGCCAGAGACATGACCTGCGCCTTTACCTGGGCCAATGTGCCGCACGCACCGCGGCTAATCAAACAGGAGGGCACGACTGATACTACGGTTATTATTAGGTCCGACGACGGCAACCCCCATCCCACTACTGAGCCAACCAACGAAGCCGGCGCTAACACCCGGTACGCCATGTGCGTGACTAAATATTCTGCCACTGATCAGGTTGATTTTCGCCGATATGTCAGCCCGACAACGGGATTTTTGGGCAGCTGTGCTGGCTATCCAAATGTCAGCAACGAAAATGATTGTACTAACCCGCCTTATAACAGCACCTGGACCTGGAACGACAGCTGTGACCAACCAAACAGTTATCTGACCACGCCGGAAAAGTATTGGAGCGTGCGCGGATCTGGCACTGGCAACGGTTGGGGCGGGGATGATGGCGTTTTGCTGACCGGACTGGAAAATTCTAAGTATGATTTTAGTTTTCAGGCCAGAAACGGCGATAAGGTGCCGACCCAATTCGGTCCGGCGGCTACGCTATTTTTGGTCAGAAACAATGTGGTGGGCTGGGCCTGGTCCTCTAATGCTGGCTGGATTTCGCTTAATTGCCTGAACATGTGGGCTAATCCCACTGTTTACGGCTATAGCTGTAATAGTGCTGATGAGTGGGGCTTGAACACCTATTATGTTGAGGGCCGTGAGTATAATCCGCTGGAAGGGTATGCCTGGTCAGCATCAGGTCTGGCTTTGGGTGGAGAATGGACAGAGGCGGAGAATGTGAGCCGGGTAAAGAATGTGTCCTCAGCTTATGGCGCGCCATCTTTGGCGGTAGATGTTTACGGCAATCCGCATCTGGCTTGGGCAAATCGTGCCGGCGGTGATCGTACCGACATTTATTATTTAAAAAAAGAAAATGGCGAGTGGAGAACCGCCGATGACACGATCTATGTTCCTGGTTCCACCCCTTCAGTCAATGTGACGAATACTAACGCCTTGGCTTCAGTTATGCCCTCATTGGCGTTAGATTCGAGCGGTCTGCCTCATCTGGTTTGGTATGAAGAGGGCGGAGGTGTGTTTTATTTGAAGTGGGATACGGCTGATAATCGCTGGGAAACAATTCTTGGTTGGGATTTTGCCACAGCCAATATCCCAGCAAACCGTGGAACGTCCGGGCTTAGAATTTCCCCTCCCGGAAATAACGGCAACAATACACCGCATCTTGTTTTGGATAAAAAAAATCTGCCGCACGTGGTTTATACATTTAATAATGAAATATATTATAAATACTGGGATTCTACGGCCAGTTCAGGTGATGGGGCTTGGGTTGATGCTAACGGTGAAGCCGGAGGAGAGGATCGTCTCAATGTCAGTAATACTGGCGCAGAGGAGAATTATTGTTCCACCGATCCCAAGCTGGCTTTGAGCAATGAAGCCGAGCAGCGGCCATATATAGTTTGGAGGCAATCAGACCCGAACAATGAAGGTTGCGATGAAACCGGTGCGGTTTATTTAAGGAGATGGGACGGGGCAAACTGGGTGACCGTCAGCGGCGACAGCGATCAGGGTTATAACGGTGCCAATTTACACGTTAATTTTGGTGTGGCGGGGTATGTGGAAGAAAATAATCCGCCGGATAATTATCATGCCGAATCGCCCAATTTGGCTCTTGATTCGCAAAACCGGCCAGGCGTGGTCTGGCGCGATCCCAATGATATTTTTTATAAAAAATGGAATGGCGTGCGTTGGGTCCCGTCTGCCGCGTCTGCCAGCTTTCCTGATTTATGGGTAAATTATGATACAGGAAAATTCCATCAAAATGCCAGCCGTACCGGCTCAGCCTCTGGCACCTTGCAGATTGCCATTACCATGAAAGACGACCTGCCCCAGATTTCCTGGGGAGAAAATGCACCGGGTTTCAAGAAAGAGGTTGTTTTTCGGTACTGGAACCAGCAACACTGGACCACTATATCCGGTGCGGGTAACGATGATTTTGTCCATCGTGACGACGAAGATTTCAGCGTTTCGCGTACCCCCCAGGACGCCTCCTTGGCTCCGTCCATGTCTTTTGACGCTTTTGGTAATCCCCATATCGCCTGGTTGGAATATACGTATGATTGGGACGATGGAGATTGCGTGACTAATGGTGAGGGTGGACAGACTTGCTGCGCTTCAAACAATGACTGCGCCAATCCCGATTATCCTTATTGCGTTAATTTGTATCCCGATTCTTTCTGTTCTGCGGTGGATATAAAATATTCCAAGTGGGACCAGACGCCAAAAAACACAGGTTTGGGGTGGGTAAGTTTATACGCTAAAGTTTGTAAAGATGATACGCAACATGGTTGTTTCGACGATGATGACTGCGGCGGGGTGGCCGGTTCGTGCCAAGAGAGCGCGGGCACGCCCCCGGACGGAGTGCTTTATGGATTTTGTTATAACAATACCGATACCACTGGCGAAAAATATGGAGTTTGCTCAAACAACAATACAATAAAATGTACCGAGCATGACGTTTCTGATTGTAACGCCCCAGATACGGCTACTTGTATTTTGGAAACTTGTATTTCGGATTCTGATTGTCCAGATCCAGAGTCTGGCGTCAAAGAATGCCGCCGGATCACAACCGCGAATTTCAATGGCACTACCAGAGAGATTGAGGGCTGGGCCAGGATTTTGTCAAAGAAGGACGAGGGTTTGATCAATGGCTTTGTTGATTGGGGCTGGATCCATTTAAATGGTAATTATGATGATGGTCAGGGTAATGCCGGAACTTATGGTTTGACCGGAACGGAAGTCGATTCACAGAATTTCTTAGGCGACCCGGATGTCAATCCTAATAACGTAAAATTATACAGTTTGTTCGGCTGGGCTTGGCAGAGCCAAACAGCATGGTTTCCAGACAAGGTCCAATCAGGCGTTGGCTGGATAGAATTTATGCCCGTTGGCGCGCTCTTGGGTATCCCTTACTTGCAGACCCAGTACAGTGATATTTATGCGGGACAGAATATTTCGCTGGCGCCGCCGCCGCGCGGTTCTGGGTATTACACTTCAACCTATCTAATCTTGGCTAACGGCGATATTCAGGGCATACCCGGTTATTACGCCCAGACCCAAACCGGCTTGCCGACCAGCCAATATATTGAATCAGGTTTAAGTTCTCTGATTGGCGGTTCATGCAGTAACACCAATTACCACACCCAAGCTGATTGCGAGGCGCATCTTGGTACCTGGACTCAGGGAGCCGGAGAGCCGCTGGGCACCCGGCCGCTTTCAAGAATTAATATTACTGATTTGATAACCCAAGTCAGCGGCTCCAACAAGAATCGATTCGGTCAGGAGGTCGTCACTTTGAGCTCCGGTGACTTAAGTTTGAGTGACGGTGACCATTTGGGGCCCACTCCGGTTCTGAATAGCAAAGTTTACTACGTGAACGGCAACGCCAGCGTGGACTATTCGACTATTACTTTCATGAAAGGGGGTGATGGTACCAGCGGCAACGGCACTATCATTATCAATGGTAATTTGGAAATCAACAAGGATATTAAATATGACGATACTGAACTGGATTCAGGTAACGATAATATCACTGATTTGCCGTCGGCCGCATTTATTGTTGAGGGAAATATCTATATCAATTCAAAAGTTCAGACATTGTCTGCCGTGTTCGTGGCCAAGGACAATCCCAATACAACTGATGTGGTTGAAGGCACGATCAGCACCGGCCGAGTGAAGCCTTTCTCAGTGAGTATTGAAAATAGCAGGGACGATGGTAATGTGGTATATGTACCTAGCGGTTCGAAATATATAGATCAATTTGATTTTAACGACCTAAGCGTCGGCTATAATATTGATGGCCAGGAAGTTTATCGCGGCTTCCTACGCTTCCCACTGGATGTCCCGGCAGGATCGGAAATACAGCGAGCCTATTTACGTCTGACAGCGGCTGGTTCGAGCGAGATAGGTAACCCAGAAGCTTTTGCCCCCCGGATTTATTTGGTTAATACGGGAAATATGAACAGTTTAGACTCGTACGATGCCAATGGAGATGGTAATTGGGATGAATTGTATAATATAGCCATCGCCAATGGAATTACCGCTCCACTTCTAACCGGCTGGAATAATGGCAGTCAATGGGTTGACGACGCTGGCGCGGTTAATGAATCTCCTGATTTGAAAAGTTTGATTCAGCATTTCGTAAATATGAGCGATTATATCGAGGGCAATTCTATAGGTATTGTTATAAAAGAAGGTAATGCGGCTTCATTGGATGAGAATAATATTTTGAGATTCTATACTTTTGATAATGGCGATCCGAATTATTATCCTGAATTGGTTATTGAGTATTCCCCGCGACGAACCAGTGTTCAGGTCAGCCACGATGCATCGGGGTCAAAGCAGGGCTCAACATATTTCAATGATACCCCAAATTGTATTGATATTGGCTGGAATAATAGTCGTGCCAACAGGGCAATTCTACAGTTTGCTCCATTGGCCGTTCCCAAGGAAGCTGAAATAGTCAACGCACGGTTGCGCATGGAGATTTGCGACAGCGGCGGTGGTAGTTTCCAGATGCGTTATGGTTTGCATGAAGGATATCCGGCATTTGACAATGACTATTTGCCACATTATTATGATACCCCCAAGCTTGACATTACCCGCGTGGCTGAAGTCGCGCAATCATTGAGCTCGAGTGATTGGGCCAATGGTACTACGGTTGTTTCAGATGATATTACGCGACTAGTTGCTTCGTTTTTTGATCGTGATGACTACAACAGTAGATTTGAACAAGCATTTAGTTTACGATTGCGCCGCGGTCAAAACGAAGAACAGAGTGATGATGGCGCCGGTCAGTATCGCAGCATTAGACACGCTAGCACAGTTCTGGACGTTGATTATCGTATACCTCTGCGTGTCAGTGGACTCTTTGTGGCCAAGGGCTATAATTTCGACCGAAAGTATTTAAGAAATCTTGCCGCCGCCGAACAAATCGTGTATGATGGAAGGGTAGTGGCTAACACTCCGCCGGGCTTGTCCGATTTTATAAAAGCCCTGCCCGTATATCAGAGGGTAACACCATAAGTAGTCTTAAGCATTTATCATGTTGAATAAGTTTCAGCACGACAAATGCGCGAAATATAATTATACATTATAAATTAAGAACGTGGCCAAAAAACAATATTATCTTGGTGTCGATATTGGAGGCGGAAGCCTCAAAGTCGTTGAATTAAAACCCGTGGGCAACAGACCCCAGTTGGTTACTTATGGCTATGTGGATGAAAGCTACAATATCATCAAAGATGATACGCCTGATGCTCTCCGGGAAATCGCTGACCATTTACGTGAATTACTAAAGCAATCTCGGGTCACCAGCAATCGTGCGGTCTCGGCCTTGCCATCTTTTTCCGTTTTCAGCTCGATTATCAATCTGCCGGCTATGGCAAAAAAGGATTTGATTTCTGCCGTGCGCTGGGAAGCCAAAAAATTCGTGCCCATTCCTTTGGAAGAAATGATTTTAGACTGGGAGGTTCTGAAAGAACCGGGTCAGGTAATTTCAGACGGCGAAGAAATAGGGGAAAAAAGAAAAAAAGACGAAATAGATAAAGAAAAGTCCAAAAATGCCAAGGGAGAAACCGCCAAGGGTAATCTCAAAGTGCTGTTGACTGCCGCCCCGAAAAATCTAGTTAATCGGTATGTGGAGTTATTCAAGGAAGTCGGTTTGCAGTTGGTTGGTCTGGAAACCGAATCTTTCGCTTTGGAGAGATCTTTGGTGGGCAATGACTTGAATCCGGTCATGGTTGTTGATTTAGGCAGCCGTTTCACCAGTATAATAATATTTTCCGGGGGTGTGCCAATTTTGAACCGGAGTATCGACGTAGGCGGTCGTTCCGTTACCAAAGGTTTGGCCGAAACTATGGGACTTTCTGAGCCGCAGGCAGAGCAGTACAAAAGGGACATGAGTATTTCTTTGGAGAAAGAGCCGCTGGAGAAATTGCCGCGGCCGGTTGCTTACCTGATCAACTCTTTGATTAACGAAATGCGTTATATTCTTAACATTTATCAGAGTCAAAGTCGTCAGCCGGTATCAAAAGTAATTTTAACCGGCGGGTCATGTTTTGTGGCCGGTCTCGCTGACTATATTTATAATATTTTCAATATCAAGGCATTTATCGGTGATCCTTGGGCCAGGGTTATTCATCCGGTTGATATCGACGCTATGCTTAAAGAACTGGGCCCCAGGTTTGCGGTCTCTATTGGATTGGCTTTACGGGAGATTGGATAACTTATCCAAAATCACTTGGACGGCTTCTTGAAAGAAGTCGTTTTTTGATAATTATATTTTATGCCTGTGTCAACTTCCGCCACTTTTTATAGATTCTATTTGAGCGAAAACATGATGTTTGATTAACCAGTTTATCTAGTAAGAAAAAAGTAGTAGGGTTGACTTATTTTTTTAAATATGCTACAATATAAATAAGTAAAAATAAATACAAGGCCACAGGCAGTTAATCTCTAAAGATAATTTAATCTTGGGGATTTGCTAAAAATCGGTACAAAAGTGGTTTTGTAAACTATAAAACAAACACCAAAGATGACAATCAATCTTTTGCCGACTGACAAAAAGGCAAAAATAAAAAAAGAAAAACAAACACCAGCGCCGATAATTCAGATGACAGGACCGGTTGAGGCGCCGAAAAAAACCAAGCCAGTAACACGCGGTGGCGGTGTTTTGGGCTTTTTTAAACAAACATTCATTAAAAAACCCAAAAAAATCCCGACCGAGACTGAGGAAGAAAAAAAACTGGCCGAACAAAAGATAATTTTGGAAAAGAAAATAATATATGAAAAACCCAAAGTTGCATTGCGACCACAGATAGAATTTACCAAACCCAAGCCCGTCGTTAAATCGAGCTTGCCTAAGCCAGTAAAAAAATCAGGTTTTTTTGCAAGTATCTTTGGCAAAAAATCAGTCGCGCCGATTCATATTGAGGAGAAAATTATTGTCCCCGCCGCCACCCCTACTGAACATTTTCCCAAATATCAGCCGGTAAAAATCGAAAAGGTCGTGCCCGACGCGACGATGCCGAAAAGACAGCCGGAAGTGATTAGAGTAACAACTCAGGAGTTTAAAGCTTTTGACAATGGTACAACGCCCAAGCCCTTTGCGTCTGCAATTGGCGCACCGAGTCAAGATTTCCCGCGTTATGATAAAACATCAAAAATAGTGTCGGCACCGGATCAGACTTTAAAGACGGCCAAATCGGACAAAGGATCGTTTTGGGGAAAATTGTTGGTCTGGTTAAAGAAAATATTTTCCAGGAAACCGAGACCAATCAACTCGGCTGTTTTGCCTAAGGATATCAAGAAAGTTGAACAGCAAATTTCCACCAAAGCTGTTTTGCCTCGGCAAGAAAAGAAGCCCTCAGTGTCCCCTAAAGCTCCAATAAAAAAAGAGAGTTATCCCGCCGCTCCAAAACCAGCAGTTGAATCTTTTGTTCCGCCGCTAGTTGAGAAAATATCACCCCAGCCAACCGAAAAAGTGTTTTCGCCACAGCCGCCACGACCCCAAGTTATCTCTGAAAAACCCAGCGGTCCTGAGGTTTCCGCCCCTCCTAGTGCGGTTCCGCCAAAAAAAGAAACAGTAGTGGCGCCCAAGGTAAAATCGAATTTCATCGCCCCGCTCAAGCCCTTGCCCCATAATGAAAAAAAGTCTGGTTATTCGACGAATAGTTGGTGGCAGAGTTTATGGGTCAAAATAAAAAAGTTATTTTCCAGAAATAAAGCCGAAATGAAAACGATTCCTGCTACGCCTGATAACAAGCTATTGGGGGAAACCGTACCGTCCCAAGTGAGTAAATCCTTGGGAGAGAAAATTATTCGGTCTGTCGGCCATGAAGAAAAATTACAAACATCATCACGAAAAAACGGTTTGAGGTTTACTTTACCTGAGGAGTCGATTTCAAAGATACCCGGACTTGATTGGGAGGTCAATCTTGTGCCCGAAGAGGCCTTAGAGCACGAAATTCCCGTTACCAAAATTTTATATTTAGCTCTCGCTTTTATTGTTTCCGTGTCCTGTGTTTTTGGCGGCTGGCTGGCGGCCAACTGGTATTTCAACCAAAAAATCCAGGAATTGAATTCCATCAACAGTGAAATCTCTGCTCTCGACGCTTCTATACGAAGTTACAAAAATTTACAGGATGAGGTCAAGTCACTAAACACAAGTCTCAATAACGTTAAGACTATGCTGGAAAAACACGTGTCCTGGTCCCAGTTGTTTACCAAGCTCGAACGTTATACCTTACCGGAAGTGTATTATAAAAGTTTATCCGCCGACGTGAATGGCACAGTGACTTTAAGTGCCAGTGCCAAAGATTACGAAACCGCCATTAAACAGCTGTATATCTACCAGCAAGCTTCTGATTTCGTGGACAGCGCGACTATTTCAGGTATTACTTTTGCGGGTCGTTCCACTGCGGCTGGTGTGGCTCCGTTGACGAGATTGCCGGCCGAAACCCAGACTGATCCGAAAGAAACCGTTAATTTCGGTATTACTTTATCGGTTATACCCAGCATATTTTATCAATCATATTAATTTATGCGTTTTGACTCCCTGGTCAGAAAAGTAAAATTGATTTTTACCAAATATTACGCGGTGGTTTTGGTTATTTTCGTTTTGATAATTTTACTGGTCGGTTATTTGCTTTTCATTAAAAATACAGTTAGTGCAATAAAGAATATCGGTTTGGTTGATATAAAAAACAAGCAGGCCGAATTGTTCGCCAGCAAGGAAACTTTGCTGAGGTTGCAGGCGCTCAAAAATCGTTATGATGAAATAACGGCGGACGAACTGGATCAGCTGGCGGCTTTTCTGCCAGGTCAGGAGGATATCCCCTATTTAGTTTTAAAAATAAAAAAATTTATCGAAGATATGGGCCTCAAGCTTGACTCGCTTGACGTTGGACCTTTGACCACGGACATGATTCAGAAAAAATCAGACCAAGCGTCTTCGGAAAAGTCGTTGAACAAATTAACTATCTCTTTGAGTATTCGCGGTCTTGACAGTTATGCCGGCCTGAAAACATTTTTGGAAGAATTAAGCGGGAATCAGCCTTTGCTGGAACTTACTTCGATTTCTTACAGTCCCGATAAGGACAGTTATAGTTTGAATCTCTCCACTTATTATCAATAGAGTAAACCCAAGCCAAGCTATGTTGGTACAAAAAGTGACAATTTCAAAAACTACAAAAACCTTGCTCATAATCCTGGGCGCGGTTGTGTTAGTTGGAGGTGGGTATTTCGCCTACACAAATTTTTTTGCCAAAACAGATAGCGCCGTTCAGGTTAATAGTAATAAAAGCGAGGCCGTCAAAACTTCCATACCGACATTTGATGAAAAATTACTTTCCGATCCACGTTTTTATCGACCTCGCGAACCAGAGTATTCAGGATTTACCAATCAGCATGAGGTTGTGGCTTTGAGCGATAATGAGCCCTTGCCCCCCAAGAATGTAAAAGTTGAGGATACGACCAAAGGGCGAACTTTGATTATCAGTTGGGAATTACCGGATTATATTAACTTTGATAAAATCAGGATCTACCGATCAGTTAAACCGGGCGTCTTGGGAGAGGAGATTGCCACGCTGAAAGAAAATTCCGCGACCAAGAAACTTCCTACTTTATACCGCGATACCGGCTTAACCGATAATACTCGGTATTATTATCACGTTGTGACCGTGAATAAGGACGATAAGCCGTCAAACGTGACAGAGGAACCATCGGGCGTTCCGACTGATATTTTTCCGCCCGAAGCGCCAAAAAATGTCGAGGTTAAGGCCGTGGGCAACAAGTCAGTGGAGATTTCTTGGCAGAATCCTGATAGTGAGGACTTTACTTCGGTGAATGTTTATCGATCTTCACAGCGCGGGGTGCTAGGGAGTATTATTTATAGTGGTGGTACCGGCGAGACTTCTGAAAGTGATCCTCAAAGGCAAAAAATTATGGATACTAATATCGCCGCCAATACGCCTTATTATTACACCGTTACCAGTGTGGATGGCAATGGTAATGAATCAAGCACTGATATTTTAGGAGTTCCGTTGCGCTCCGGCGACTACAACCCGTTTGAGCCAATAATATTTTAATAAAATTATGGAGGCAGTCGATTCAAACAAAAAGACAGTAAGTTCCATACTCGTGTCCCGGGGTCTGATAAAAGCCGAGAAACTGGAGGAATTAAAAAAACTGGTAGCCGACGAAAAAGCCCTGATTGATTTGATATTAGAAAAGGGTTATGTCCCAGAGGAGGAAGTAGCCAAAGCCAAAAGTTTTGTTTTGGGCGTTGAATACATTGATCTTTTTGGTAAAACAATTTCCCGTCCGGTTCTCAATATCATCCCCAGAGAATTGTCGGAGAATTATCATATCGTGGCCTTTGAAAAGAAAAATGACCAAGTCAGTATCGCCATGGTCGACCCCACCAACTTTAAAGCCGTGGAAGCCGTAGAGTTCATCGCCCGTGAAAATAATTTCAAAACCAAATATTATCTGATTTCTTTGAGCGGCTTTCGTTACGCCGCCAAACAGTTTGCCACTTTAGGGGCGGAGGTCGAGGAGGCCTTGGCCGGTACGGAGACTAAGGGACGCGATTCATTGGAAGACATGTTGGGGCCGGAAAAGGGCATGGAAGAAGTCGTGAAAAGCGCTCCGGTTTCCAAAATGGTCTCGGTTATTTTAAAGCACGCGGTTGAGGGCAATGCCTCGGATATTCACATTGAACCGGTGGAAAACGAAACCCGCGTTCGTTACCGGGTGGATGGTGTTTTACACACCTCGTTGGTTTTGCCGAAATATGTGCATTCGGCCATCGTCGCTCGCATAAAAGTGTTGTGCAATTTGAAACTGGATGAAACCCGTGTGCCTCAGGATGGCCGTTTTCGTACCGAATGGGAGGGGCGAGTGATTGATTATCGTGTTTCCACACTACCTCTGTATAGTAATGAAAAAGTCGTGATGCGTATTTTGGACAGAGCCGCCGTGGTTTTGGATCTGGAAAAACTCGGTTTTGAAGGTCGTGATTTGAAAATTATGAAAGCCTCGGTAGAAAAATCTGTGGGCATGATTCTTTTGACTGGTCCGACCGGTTCCGGTAAATCAACGACTTTATCGGCCTTGCTGACTATTCTTAATGACGATTCGGTTAACATTGTAACTTTGGAAGACCCGGTGGAATATTATGTGAATGGCGTTAATCAGTCACAAATAAATGCCGATGTCGGTCTGACTTTTGCTTCGGGCTTACGTTCTATTTTGCGCCAGGACCCGGATGTAATTATGGTTGGCGAAATTCGTGACAATGAAACTGCCGAATTGGGCGTACATGCTTCATTGACCGGCCACTTGGTACTTTCCACGCTTCATACTAATGATTCGTTTGGCGCTATCCCCCGGCTTATTGACATGAAAATAGAACCTTTTCTTATTACCGCTTCATTGACTACCGTAGTGGCCCAGCGTTTGGTTAGGCGTTTGTGCCCGTATTGTCAGGAAGTCGCAGACGTGCCAGCGGAAATACTTCAGGAAATAAAAAAGCAGTTAGCCAGTGTGCCGGAGGAGATGATTGTTGAACGGTTAGGCAAAAAAATGAAACCGGAGGATTTAAAATTCTATGTTGGCAAAGGCTGCGTGCGTTGCGAAAATACCGGCTATAAAGGCAGGATACTGATTGACGAGATTTTGGAAATTGATGAAGAATTGAAAAAAGTTATTGTCACTAATCCTACTATCGATTCCATCAAAGAAGCGGCCAAGCGTCAGAACATGGTGTCCATGTTGCAGGACGGCATTCTTAAAGCCCTGGAAAGAAAAACCTCTCTAGAGGAGGTTATCAGGGTCACGAAAGAATAGCTCGTAGGCGGCTAGTTTGTCATTCCCCAGCACGAGGACGCAAGAATCTTTATTAACGGTTAATTTAGAAATCAGCGTTAAGAAGATATTTTTTACCCGTCGGCTTCGCTGCGACCTCTGAATGACAATTAAATTAATCATTATACCTTATTCATTATCAAAACTATGGCTACAAAAAAGGAGAAAAAAGAAAATAAAACAAAAATCGTTTTAATTGAGGATGATGCTTTTTTGGCCGGCATGTATGTGACCAAGTTAAATCTGGAGGGGTATGAAGTCCATCTGGCTTTAGATGGTGAAAAAGGTTTAAAGTTAGTCAAGGAAGAGTTACCAAATATTATTCTTCTGGATGTGATTTTGCCGAAAATGAGCGGTTTTGATGTATTGAAAAATCTAAAAGCAGAGGCAAAGACCAAAGATATACCCGTGGTTCTTCTGACTAATTTGGGACAGCGTGACGATGTCAAGAAAGGTCTGGATCTGGGCGCGGTGGATTATCTCATTAAAGCGCATTTCATGCCTTCAGAAGTGGTGGAGAAGATTAAAAAAATTGTTAAAAAAGGATAAATTTTAAAACGTAAAGTATCCCCCTCACGAATTTTAAATAAACACATTTCACCAGTTTAATCAATTGCTCGTTAAAGTGAATTAGTGTTTATTCGTGATAGTAATTCAGTAATTAAACAAAAATAAACACATGGCGGATTTTGCCTATAAAGCTAGAAATAAAGACGGGACCTTGTCCAGTGGCGTCATTGTAGCGCCGACTGAAAATATTGCTTACGGCATTTTGCGGGACAAAAACCTGATTATCGTTGAGCTTAAGGAAAAAACTCAACGAGCTTTTTTCAAGGGTCTAAAAATTGGCGGCCGTGTCAAGCCCAAGGAAATTGTCATTTTCTCGCGCCAACTTTCGGTCATGATTTCCTCCAATGTACCGATTGTTCGGGCTTTGAAAGTTTTGGTTAGACAGACGGACAATACCGCGCTTAAATCCATTATTTCCGACATTGCTGATGAAGTGGATGGCGGCGCCAAGCTTTCTCAGTCCATGGCCAAATATCCCAAGGTCTTTAATAATTTTTTTGTTCAAATGATTCGTTCGGCGGAAACCACCGGTAAGCTGGATGAAATACTTGAATACTTGGCCGATCAAGCGGAAAAAGATTATGATTTGAAAGGCAAAGCCAAGGGCGCGCTTATCTATCCTGCCTTTATTTTGTGCGCCCTGTTGGTGGTAGCTGTCATGATGATGATGTTTGTCTTGCCGCAGATAACAACGATTTTTAAGGACTCCAAAGTGGAATTACCAATAACTACCAAATTTTTCATGGGTATCAGCGATTTTCTGCTGGGCTATTGGTGGATCTTAATTTTCGTAATAATTGGTTTGGTTTTTGCCTATAGATCTGTGGTCAGAACGCCGACGGGCAGGAAGTACATGGATTTAATCAAAATCCGAATGCCAATCGTCGGCCAAATTTTTAATAAAACTTATCTCTCGCGTTTTTCCCGCTCGTTGGCCACTTTGCTAGCTTCGGGCGTGCCTTTAACTCAGTCTTTAGATATCGTCGCCGACGTGGTCGGTAATACCCTTTACCACGATCTCACCAAAGCTACTATTGAGCAGGTTGAAGGCGGATCCTCCATTACCACCGTTTTCGTTAAAAGCAAAGACGTGCCTATTATGCTTTCGCAAATGATGAGTGTGGGTGAGCAGTCCGGCCAATTGGATAAAATATTGATAAAACTGGCCGACTTTTATTCCCGGGAAATGGAAAATTCCTTACGTAATCTTACCACCATGATTGAGCCGATTATTATGGTAATTATGGGCGTGGCTGTCGGGCTTCTGGTTTCAGCTATTATACTGCCCATTTATAATTTATCCAACGCCATATAAAACTAGCTGTTTATTCCAAATTTATTGATAATTGATTGACT
>CAZQBL010000017.1:0-61066 GCA_964592105.1 uncultured Gammaproteobacteria bacterium
TATCTGTGACTGGCTTGTTGTGCTTTTCCACCCATAAATACCATTTAAACCGTAATTGTTTTGGATATTTTGCTACCATATGACACTTTCTTTTTTAATAGTTAACATGTGTCACTATCCTACCAGAGAAGTGTCACCAGGTAATGTAAACTATTCAGTAAATTGATTTTTCTGCAAAAATATGCTATACTTAACTTTGGTGATCCGAACAAGCAATTGTTTGTAAGGATCCCAGCCCTCTTTTATAAGAGATAGGGCTCACCCCCACCATTTGTCTCGATTTTGAATTTAAACATCCCCAATGAAAAATTGACAATAATCACCAATTTTTTGGCAGGGATAGCTGTGACAAATGGTGGGGGGTTTTCTATTTGATCAATTTTTTTTATATGTTACAATAATTGTGTTCATCTACAAGATAACCAAATTATCAAGAGTGAGTATCAGGGAACGGCCCAATGACGCTCCGACAACCGACCTTCGCTTGTTTTCAACGAGTTTTGGTCGGCAAGCCCCCCAAAAAGGCCTGCCGCCCGTAGCCTCGAGAGAAACGAGAGATGAAGAAACGGTGCCAAGTCCGACCGCCCACCTTAGTGTGGGGGAAAGATAAGAGGTTAGACTCTTCATAGAATCTCTTATCTTTTAAGAGATTTTTTGTTTAAATAATTAATATATGAGTGAACGAAAAAGATTGTTTACCTCGGAATCAGTGACCGAGGGGCATCCAGATAAAATCTGCGACCAGATTTCGGATGCGGTTTATGACGAAATGCTAAAGCAGGACAAGAATTGCCATTCAGCCGTGGAATGTTTTGTCACTACCGGCTTGGTGATCATCGGCGGCGAGGTCAAAACTACCTGCTATGTTGATATCCAGGATATTGTCCGTCGGACACTAAAACGCATCGGCTATGATAAGCCGGAGTACGGTTTTTGTTACAAGGACGTGGGTGTTATTTCCGTAATTCATGAGCAGTCATCTGACATTGCCCAGGGTGTCGATGGCACTGGGGAACGCAAAGAGCTGGGTGCCGGCGACCAGGGCTTGATGTTCGGTTATGCCTGTGATGAAACACCGGAATACATGCCTTTAACCATTTCCTTGGCTCATCGGTTGACTAGAAGGCTGGCTGAAGTTAGGAAGAAAGGCCAACTCCCTTATTTGCGGCCAGACGGTAAATCGCAAGTAACAGTGGAATATGTAGATGACAAGCCGCACCGGATTGACACAGTGGTTATTGCCGCGCATCATTCAGAGGGCGTTGCCATGGATAAGCTTCGCGCGGACATTAAAGAGTATGTCATCAAGCCGGTCTTGGGTGATTGGTATAATGATAAGATTAAATTTTTTATCAATGCTACCGGGCGTTTTGTCATCGGTGGGCCTCCTGGTGATACCGGCTTAACCGGCAGAAAAATAATCGTGGATACTTATGGCGGCGTGGGTGCTCATGGTGGTGGTTGCTTTTCCGGGAAAGACGTAACAAAAGTTGACCGTAGTGCTTCATACGCCGCGCGTTACATCACTAAAAATATCGTGGCGGCGGGCTTGGCAAAAAAATGCGAAATTCAGCTGGCCTATGCCATCGGCGTGGCCGAGCCGGTTTCAATCATGGTTAATACATTTGGCACTGGTACGCTGGAAAATGGCGATATTGAAGAGCTAGTCAAGAAGAACTTCCCGCTCAAGCCGGCGGACATCATTGAGCAGCTGAATTTGCGGCAGCCCATTTATGAAAAGACCGCTGCCTATGGCCATTTTGGCCGGACGGACGTGGAGTTCCCCTGGGAAAAATTGGATAAAGTGGAGGTATTGAAGAAGTAATGAGTGATTAGTAACAGGAATTTGTCCATTATGGTGTAGCCAAAACTACAGTCTGAAGTTTGTGATCCGGTGAGATCAAGGCTCAAGCGCTACATTTAATTTACAAAAACCGTTGGCAATGAATGAGCAGTTTTTTACTTACAGGTAAAAATTTAATTTATCCATAAAACCTGTTAGTATCAACCTGCAATGCTTATGAATTTGATAATTTCAAAAAGATTTTGTAAAAATTATCCTTGTAATAGATTGTTATCGGATGTCATCTAAACATTGATCATAAATACTTAATAATTAACATAATAACTCTTATGAGAAAATTTCTTTACTGGACTCCGCGGATTTTGAGCATTGTCATGGTTTGCTTTATCTCCCTTTTTGCCCTGGATGTTTTTGAGGATGGCAAAACAGCATGGGCAATAGCCCTAGCGCTTATTATCCACCTGCTGCCTTCCATCGCAGCAATCATTATCATTATTGTCGCTTGGAAAAGGGAACAAATCGGCGGCTGGCTTTTTGTAGCTCTCGGTTTTGGCTTATTATTCATCGGCCAATTTCAGCTGGCCACGATTTTGATTATCATCCTGCCCACAGTAGTAATTGGTGTGATGTTCTTGGCGCACTATCATAAGTATATGAAAGTAACAAAAGGGTCTTCTGCGCCATCAGCTGGATGAAGCGGTCATACGGGCCGTATGAAGGATAGTAAGAAGCAAGAGTTTCCGCCCGAGTCCGTTATTTTTTTGATTTTTTTGTGATTTGGGCAATATGTAAGCAGTAGAGCTTTTCCCGAGGAAGGTTTTTTATGGCCCAACAAAGAATATATTAGGAAGAATTTCCATATTTCGTGACGTTCCGCCCGGCTGGAGGAATTGTTCTGTTTTTTGAAGTTTATATTGAACTTTTTTAGGATTGACATTTTGGCTAAGTATGATGCTAAAATCGACGTATAAAATAGCATTTTGACATTTTTCAAAACTACAAACAAAGGAGGATTTCATGTTTTTTTATGTGGTAATTTGCGGCTTGCTTTTAATTTCAGCGGCGGCAGCCGAGGATATCGCCATCATTGATTATGTTGGCGATTTTGACACCGCCGGTCAGCATATTTATCAGATGTTGAACGGTCAACAGTACGATGTGTCATATTCCCATGTCTATTATTACATGCCTTGGAGAAATCCTTCGCTTTTAATCGTTTTTACAGCGGGTGGTGAATATGAGCTTAATCAGGAACAAGTATTCCAGATTGTCGAGCACCTGAGGGGCAGCGGATCATTAATGCTTTTTGGCGACGGAGCGCATTGGCTATCTTTATACTGGTGTGGTACTGATATTGCCACGTCCGTTGTTTATCCAATTTCGGGCTTAACAGGTTCGGGTGCTTTAGAGGGATTTTATTCGCTCTGCGAAGAAATTAATTATAATAGTATCAGCGCCTGCCCCTCGTCGGCGGTGGAGCAGAGGTAATTTTATCCGGTAATAATAATATTTGCGTTTCAAGAGGAACTGTTTACCAGGACACTATTTATGACTACAAGATGGCTGTTTTCAGCGTTTATCCGATGCACATAAATTCACTGTCGCTGTTTTTTAACATGATGATCCAGAATTACTTTCGTATTTATCCGGTCCAGATTATCGGTGATGACACAAAATCACAGTCGGCTTCTTTCACTAATTGTTATCCTAATCCGTTTAATAGCTCCGTCAGAATTATTTATTACGCCAGCAAATCCTGCCTTGGTTCGATAAAAATATACGATTTACTTGGTCGGGAGTTAATTACTTTGCATGCAGGTCAGTTTAATACAGACCAGAATGAATTCTGGTGGCGGGCGACAGACATGCCGTCGGGAGTATATTTCTATAAAATTACCACTGATGGTTGTTCTGTCGCGAAAAAAATGTCTTTGGTAAGATGAACCTTACGTCTGGCATCCAGGTTTTTTCCTGGGTGCTTTTTGGTAGATATAAATTAGTCGGGTATTATAAATCATAATGGAATCAAAAAGAGTAGAAATGGACCGGGTTTTCCTTTTTGCCTGGGAAACATTGATCAAGAATTTTTGGAATTTCATCGGGTTAGCGGTGGTTACGTCTCCGGTCTAGCTAGTCCGTGTACGTCTTTACCGGACTATGCGGGTCGAGCCGGTAACTATGGCCTTTCCTCCAACCGACAAACCTCAGCCAACATAATAGGAAAGTTTTTGACAGGGGTTGTTTTGAGGTAATTTACGATTACAAAACGTTATCGCCAATCCAGCTAAACATCTGGATTTTTGCGTTTGTTTTTTGCCATTAATGCGATTATAATACCATTGAAAGGATTATTTTATGCTCAAAAAATCGTTAATAATTTCTGCCTTTCTTTTTCTTTTAGTCGTGGTAGTTAGCGGTTGCGCTCATACGAACGCCAACAAAAATACGAATACTTTTTCGGCCGCGGATATTGTGACCGGCACGGCGGACGTGAAAATAAAAGAGCAGACCGATAAGGATCTGGCTGTGATCAAAGCCAAAGAGCTGTGGCGCATTCAGTTTCAGATGGGGGCGGATCTATCCGCTGGCCCTTGTTTGTCCAATAGTGTTATTCCCGACTGGGTGGCGGACATTGCCCATAGCCCGCGGCAAAAAGTTGACGATAAACCGGAGAATCAGTGTTCGGCTTATCGCGACGGCACGGCTCATCATTTTGTGGAGTTAGATCCGGATGGTAACTTAATCAGAGCGAAATGATAAATTTGCCTCAATATATGATTTATGTTTACATCCACTATCCGACATTAAAAGTAGCTAGGCGTATTTCAAAAATGCTTTTGCGTAAGCACCTTGTTGCTTGCGTCAATTTTTTTAAACAGGAAGATATGTATTGGTGGCAGGGGAAGATGGTCCATACTAAAGGTATCGTGACATTAGCCATTACTCAGAAAAAACATTATACAGCCATCGAGACACTAGTCAAAAAATATCATTTATTTAAGGTACCGTGTATTATGGAATTGCCAATTGGACGGGCGCTGCCGGCGTATACCCGGTGGCTCAAAAAAGAAACATCATGAAAGCACTGCTCAAAAAAATAACCCCCAAATTTCTTATTAAATGTTATCATTTTACCCTGGCTAAACTGGGAGCCTGGCTATACGGCCATCCTTCGCAGAAGATGATTGTTATCGGCGTGACCGGCACCAAAGGCAAGTCCACCGTGGTTAATCTGGCTGCCAAAATTTTGGAGGGAGCTGGATATAAAGTAGGGCTAACTTCCACAATCGGCTTTAAAATTGCCGACAAGGAATGGGCGAACGACACCAAGCAAACAATGCAGGGCAGATTCCGGTTGCAGCAACTTTTATCTCAGATGGTAAAGGCCGGTTGTCGGTACGCGGTTATTGAAACTTCTTCAGAGGGTATTGCCCAGTACCGGCAAGTGGGCATTGACTATGATATAGCCGTGTTTACTAATTTGTCGCCCGAGCACATTGAGTCGCACGGCAGTTTTGAAAACTACAAACTGGCCAAAGCCAAATTATTTTCCGGCTTGCAATCTAGTTTTCATAAAACGATTGATAGCCGCCCAGTTAAAAAGATTATTATTGCCAATGCCGACGACAAACTGGCGGAATATTTTTTGCAATTTCCGGCTGATGAAAAAATTACCGTTAGTTTGCGTCCCAACGGCGGCACCCTTTGCGCGGCACAGATTATGGTCACCGATCACGGCACTAATTTTAAGGTGAA
Source organism: uncultured Gammaproteobacteria bacterium (assembly GCA_964592105.1). Taxonomy (GTDB): domain Bacteria; phylum Patescibacteriota; class Patescibacteriia; order UBA10025; family JAHIVO01; genus CAZQBL01. Next base: position 5,561 of record CAZQBL010000017.1, read on the forward strand.
TAACGAAAGTGTTCAGTTGCGCTTACTGGGTGAGTTCAATGTGGTCAATGCCTTGCTGGCCCTGGCCGTGGGCCAATCGCAGGGGATTGAATTTTCCGTTATGAAAAAAACTTTGGAAAATGTCAGAAGTCTCCCGGGCCGGATGGAGGAAATAAAAAATAACAAGAGATTTCGAGTTTTTGTGGATTACGCGCATGAGCCTGCTTCGCTTGAAGCGGTTTATAAAACTGTAAAGAGTTTCCGACCAAATAAAATAATCGCCGTGCTCGGTTCGCAGGGTGGCGGCCGAGATAAAGCCAAGCGCCCGGTCCTGGGTAAGTTAGCCGGCCAATACGCTGATTATGTTATCGTGACTAATGAAGATCCCTATGACGAAGATCCGCAGCAGATTATTGATGAAGTCGCTGGTGGTTCGCAGCAAGCGGTTGAAAAAATACTGGATAGAAAAGAAGCCATTCAGAGAGCCCTGTCTCTGGCTCAGGCCGGCGATATAGTCATTATTACTGGTAAAGGCAGCGAGACGGTCATGGCTGTTGATGGTGGAAAAAAAATACCGTGGGACGATCGGGCGGTGGTGAGAAGTATATTAGGCAGTTAATGGTTGTGGATAATATGTGGGTAGTAGCAGTCCATTTTTGACCTGATTTTTGAATGTTTTTTTAAATTTGGCTATATTTAGCCAAAATAATAAATAAGCATTCAAGCCAAACAAAACTTGACAGACTGTTTTTCATCTGTTACACTCGTAATTACATAATATTCCTTAATATTTTGATTAAGGAAAACGTCTAAACATTCAATGACGTTGTAAAATCAATTATTTTAATGAGACATTAGGGCAGTGTTTTAATTTTTTCTCACTCTTCCTTTGAGGTAGTTTTTTTGGGAAGAGCGTTGTTTTTTATGTTCAATTCGGAAAAAAAACGAATAGTTGAAAAAAATCGAAAATTTTTCACCGACAGCCGTACGGCACTGAATATGCCGGACTTGATTGAAGTTCAAAAAACTTCATACCATTGGTTTCTGAAAGAAGGTCTAAAAGAATTATTTGAGGAAGTTTCGCCTATCCGTGATTTCATCGGCCGCGACCTGGAGCTGTATTTTTTGAATTATTATTTAGATGAACCGCGTTTCGACGAACGCACAGCCAAAGCTAAAAATGTCTCTTTCGAAGCGCCGCTGCGAGTAGAGACTAAATTGGTTAACAAAAAAACCGGTGAAATAAAAGAGCAGGAAGTATTTTTGGGTGATTTCCCTCTGATGACCGACCGTGGCACTTTTATTATTAATGGTATTGAGCGCGTAGTGGTCAGCCAGCTGATTAGATCGGCTGGCGCTTTTTTTACTTCCGAAATTATCCGCGGTCGCAGATTTTATGGCGCCAAGATTATTCCGAACCGCGGCGCCTGGCTGGAAATTGAAACCGACGCCAACAATGTTTTGTCGGTCAAAATAGATCGCAAAAGAAAAGTCGCCATCACCTCCTTGTTACGGGCTTTCGGCTTTAGCACCGATGAGCAGATCAGAGCGCTGTTTACTGATGTTGACACCAATCCTGATAATCGCTATATCGAGTCTACTTTGGCCAAGGATGTGGCTAGGAATGAAGCCGAGGGCTTGCGCGAAGTCTACAAAAGAATTAGACCAGGGGATTTGGCTACTACAGATAATGCCAGAGATTTAATTTATAAAATGTTTTTCAGTTTCGACCGCTATGATTTCGGGCGCGTCGGCCGCTATAAATTGAACCAGCGCCTGGGATTAGATTTTCCCAACGACAAAGAACATCGCGTGCTGCAAAAAGAGGACTTGATCGCTATTATTAAGCAGGTAATCATCCTTAATAATGAACAGCGGGAAGCTGATGATATAGATCATTTGGGTAACAGGCGGGTTAGGGCTATTGGCGAACTGGTTCAGAATAAATTTAGAATTGGCTTAGCACGTATGGAGCGTATTATTAAAGACCGCATGAGCACTCTGGATATCAATACTTTGACCCCCAATCAACTGATTAACGCACGGCCGATTATCGGCGCCATCAAGGAGTTTTTCATGTCCTCCCAACTTTCCCAATTTATGGATCAGACCAATCCTCTGGCTGAACTTGAACACAAGCGTCGTTTGTCAGCCATGGGTCCGGGCGGTCTTTCGCGCGAACGGGCCGGCTTCGACGTTCGTGACGTGCATCGTACCCACTACGGCCGAATTTGCCCAATTGCCACGCCCGAAGGACCTAATATCGGTTTGGTCGGCCATCTGTCCTGTTATGCCCGGGTCAATGAATTCGGTTTTATCGAGACGCCTTTCCGCAAAGTTATACATGACGTGGAAAACAAACCAGCCAAGACTGTCGGAGAGATTTCGCGAGTAGATATTCTTGATCCGTCCACCCAAGCTGTTTTGGTGAAAAGTGGCGAGATTATCACCGAAAATCTGGCTAAAAAATTAGCCGAACTTGATATTAAAACAATCCCGGTCAAGCCTCATGTCTCAAGAGAGATAGTTTACATGGACGCTTTTATTGAAGAGCATTATGTGACCACGGCAGCTACCACTCCTATAGACAAAGACGGTTATTTCATTGAGGAAAGAGTGGAAGTTCGTAAACATGGCGAGCCTACGTTTGATTACGTCTGGAAGGTGGATTATATGGATGTAGCTCCTTATCAGATTGTTAGTGTAACTACAGCCCTTATCCCTTTTTTGGAACATGATGACGCGGTCAGGGCTTTGATGGGCTCAAACATGCAACGTCAGTCAGTGCCTTGTATTAAGCCCCAGACGCCTTTGGTCGGTACCGGTGTGGAAACCGAAGCGGCTTGCGATTCCGGACAAGTGGTGATTAGTGAAGAGGATGGCAAGGTTACTTTTGTCGATGGTCAGGAAATTCAGGTTTTGGGTAAGAGTGGTAAACTGAGAAAATATTTATTGCAGAAATTTGTGCGTTCTAATGCTTCGACCTGTATCAATCAGCATCCAATTGTCTCTTTGAATCAGGAAGTGAAAAAGGGTTCGGTGCTAGCCGATGGTCCTTCTACCGACGGCGGTGAATTGGCCTTGGGCCAGAATGTGCTGGTCGCTTTCATGCCTTGGGAAGGCGGTAATTATGAAGACGCCATTCTTATTTCCGAGCGCTTGGTTCAGACCGATCGTTATACCTCCATACACATTGAGGATTATACGGTGGATGTGCGTGATACGAAATTGGGCCCTGAAGTAGTTACGCGCGATATCCCTAATATCGGCGAAGAAAAGCTAAAAGACTTGGACGAAGAGGGTATCGTCAGAATCGGCGCTGAGGTTTCCTCGGGCGATATTTTGGTGGGAAAAATTACGCCAAAAGGCGAGACTGAACTTTCGGCTGAGGAAAAATTACTTCGCGCTATCTTTGGCGAAAAAGCCAAGGACGTCAAAGACAGCTCGCTGTACCTAGAGCATGGTGAACACGGTAAGGTGGTAGACATTAAAGTTTTTTCCCGTGAACAGGGTGATAAACTGGCTGCGGGCATCCTCAAGACCATCCAGGTTTCAGTGGCTCAGCTGCGCAAAATTCAGGTTGGCGACAAAATGGCCGGCCGCCACGGCAACAAAGGTGTGATTTCCAGGATCGTGGCGGTGGAAGATATGCCTTTTTTAGCTGACGGCACGCCGGTGGATATTATTTTGAATCCCTTGGGCGTGGCTTCGCGTATGAACATCGGTCAGATTTTAGAGACCCATTTGGGTTTGGCCGCCAAAACACTCGGCTATACCGTAGCCAGTCCGGCTTTGAATGGCGTGCCAGAGGATATAATTAGAGCCGAACTGAAAAAGGCTGGTTTTTCCAAAGACGGCAAGATTGAGCTTCGTGACGGACGGACCGGCGAGGTTTTCCATAACAAAGTGACGGTCGGTTATATATATATGATGAAATTGAACCATATGGTTGAGGATAAAATTCATATGCGCTCGATCGGCCCTTATTCCTTGGTGACTCAGCAGCCATTGGGCGGTAAAGCGCAATTCGGCGGCCAGAGATTCGGCGAAATGGAAGTCTGGGCGCTGGAGGCGTATGGCGCCGCTAATACTCTGCAGGAAATGTTGACGATAAAATCTGATGACGTACCCGGCCGCTCGCGTGCTTATGAGGCCATCATTAAAGGTGAACCCATCAAGAAACTGAATGTGCCCGAATCTTTTAACGTTCTGGTCCGCGAGCTGAAAGGTTTGTGTCTGGATGTGGAATTGATTAATGGCGCGCCGCACGAAGATTCAGAACAGAGAGGGCGTGAGAGTCAGTCTCCTAAAAAAGAGAAAAAATAATTATGATGATTGAGAATAATACTCCCACAGTTGATTTTAAGGCCATCCGTCTCAAGCTGGCTTCCCCAGAAGAAATTCAGAGTTGGTCGCATGGGGAGGTTTTGAAGCCAGAGACTATTAATTACCGGACGCAAAAACCCGAGAAATCCGGACTTTTTGCCGAGGAAATTTTTGGTCCGACCAAGGACTGGGAGTGTTATTGCGGTAAATACAAGAAAGTGAGATACAAGGGCATTGTTTGTGATAAATGCGGCGTGGAAGTGACGCGCAGTATTGTCAGACGTGAACGGCTGGGACATATTAAATTAGCCGCGCCAGTTTCGCATATCTGGTTTTTGCGCGGCGTGCCCTCCAAGATAGGTTTGGCCCTTGACCTATCTATTCAGGATTTGGAAAAAGTAATATATTTTGCTAATTTTATCATCACCAAGGTTGACAGTGTTTTGCGCGATGAATCTTTGGCTCAAATTGACGCTGAATATCAATCTAAGAAAAAAAGCATTGAAGCGGAGTTCGCCAGGATCGCCAATGAAATAAAACAGCGGCAAGTGGAACTTTTAGCTAATCAGAACGATGAAAAGAAAAGAGATGAAATTAAGCGGACTATCGAGGAGGAATTGACAGCAAACAGCGAATCGCGAGACAAGAGGTTGAACGATCTTATGGAGGCGGTGGATTTGGCCAAAAAAGAGCTGAAGAACTTAAGGCCGATGCAGATAATCTCCGAACAAACTTATCATGATTTATCTTTGAAATACGGCCACGTTTTCGAGGCAAACATCGGTGCCGAAGCCATCCGTCAGCTATTGGCAGAGATAAATCTTGATGACGAGATAAAGAAATTGGAAGAGGATATATTAACTTCGCCGGAAAGTAAACAGCGAAGACTGGTACGCCGGCTGCGTTTATTTAAAAATTTTAAGATTAATAAAATCAGGCCAGAATGGATGGTTTTGACCGTTATTCCGGTTATTCCTCCTGATTTGCGACCCATGGTTCAGCTGGACGGCGGACGTTTTGCCGCCTCGGATTTAAATGATTTATATCGCCGGGTCATTAATCGCAATAACCGCTTGAAACGACTGATTGAGCTGAATGCTCCGGAAGTTATCTGTCGTAATGAGAAGCGCATGCTACAGGAAGCCGTGGACGCCTTGATTGATAACAACGCCCGTCACGGGAAAACTGTGACCGCTTCCACCGGCCAGAAGCGTATGCTCAAATCAATCGCCGATATTTTGAAAGGCAAGCAGGGCCGTTTCCGCCAAAACCTTTTAGGTAAGCGCGTGGACTACTCCGGACGATCGGTGATTGTAGTCGGTCCGCACCTGGCCATGGATCAGTGTGGTCTGCCCAAACGCATGGCTTTAGAATTGTTCAAACCGTTCATCATCAGCCAGCTGATAAAAAGGGAATATGTTCACAATGTCCGTAGTGCCGGCAGATACATTGAAGCTGGCCACTCCGAGGTTTGGGATATTTTGGAAGAAATAACAAAAAACGCTCATGTTTTATTGAATCGCGCGCCTACTTTGCACCGTTTGGGCATTCAGGCTTTCCGGCCGGTATTGATAGAAGGTAAGGCTATTCAAATTCATCCTTTGGTTTGCCCGGCTTTTAATGCTGATTTTGACGGTGACCAAATGGCCGTTCATCTTCCTTTGACCGAGAATGCCAAAAAAGAAGCGGCTGAAATAATTGCTTCGGTTAAGAATCTTTTGAAACCGGCCACGGGTTCTCCGGTAATCACCCCCACGCAGGACATTGTTTTGGGTTGCTATTATTTGACATTGATGCGCGAAAAACCAACCGGATCACTTCGTGCTTTTTCAACTCCGGAAGAAGTTCTGACCGCTTTTCAGCTTGGTTATATTGCTATTCAGGATAAGATATTGGTAAGAATGCAAGGCAAAATTCTAGAGACGACAGCCGGGCGGATCATTTTTAACAGCGTTTTGTCAAATAAAAAGGCGGGGTTTATTAACGAGGTCGTGGATAAGAAGTCTTTATCAAAAATAGTTAGTAGCTATTTGGTAAAGTTTGGCAACGAGGAAACCGTGAAGTTATTGGATAGTATAAAGAAGATGTCGTTTCGATATCTGACCTACTCGGGTTTGAGCTGGGGCATGGGTGATCTGGTTATCCCCAAAGATAAATATCAGATCATCAAGGCAGCAGAAAAACAGATCGACGAGATTACCTCTCATTTTGAGCAGGGTCTTTTAACCAACGAGGAAAGACACGCCAAAGTTATTGAGGTTTGGGCACAAGCTAAAGATAAAATCCAGAAAGCCAGTCGCGCCGCGCTGGATAAATACGGGCCGGTATTTTCCATGATTGAGTCAGGGGCCCGTGGTTCTTGGGCCCAGACTACCCAGATGATGGGCATGAAGGGTTTAGTGACAAATCCAGCAGGTGATACTATTGAGTTGCCAGTCAAAGGTAGTTTCAAGGAAGGTTTTAATGTTTTGGAATATTTTATTTCTACCCACGGCGCCCGAAAGGGTTTGTCGGATACGGCCTTACGTACGGCAAATGCCGGTTACTTGACCAGGCGTTTGGTGGATGTCTGTCAGGATATCATTGTCACTGAGCCGGATTGTCATGACACCGATGGTTTTTTTATCTCCCGGGCCGATAGTGAGCAAATGAACGAAGAATTTTCCGCGCGTCTGTTGGGTCGGGTGACGGTTGAGGATATCATTGACCCCAAAACCAAAAAAGTCTTGGTTAAACACAATGAGTTAATTACCGAAGAAGTTTTGACGAAAATCGAATCGTCGGAGATTAATAAAGTACGCGTCCGTTCGGTGCTGTCCTGCAAGGCCCGTTGGGGCGTTTGTCAAAAGTGTTATGGTTATGATTTGGCTTTTAATAAATTGGTAAAGTTGGGCACGGCGGTGGGTATTATTGCCGCCCAAAGTATCGGTGAGCCAGGTACTCAGTTGACCATGCGTACTTTTCACACTGGTGGTGTGGCTGGTCAGGATATCACCCAAGGCTTGCCACGTGTCGAGGAGTTATTTGAGGCCCGACCAGTTAGGCGACCGGCGGTAATTTCTAGTGTGACAGGTAAAGCAAGGGTGGTGGAGGAGACTAAAGGTGTTAAAAAAATTGTAATCACTTATCAGTCGTCGGAGGAACACGCTTATCCGTATAAAAAGAGTAAAAAAATTGAAATTAAGGTTAAGGAAGGCGATAAAGTCCAGGCCGGACAAACTCTTTTTACTGACAGCGGCACGGAAATAAAGTCAAAAACAGACGGGTATGTTAAATTAAAGACCGGACAGGTGTTGGTTGAGTCTGAAAAAGAGAAAAAACGCGAGTACATAATTCCGCCCGGTCAGATGATCTGGATAAAAGACGGGGACCTGGTTAACAAGGGCGACCAACTTACCGACGGCAGCTTGGATTTGCATCAATTATTTTATCTCAAGGGCCAAGAAGCGGTTCAACGATATATCATTAAGGAAATTCAGTATATCTATTCTTCCCAAGGTCAGAAGTTGAACGATAAACACATAGAAATCGTTGTCAAACAAATATTCTCCCGTATTTACGTGAAAGAACCTGGTGATTCTAATTTACTGTCCGGAGAAATCGTGGAAAAAACCAAGTTCATAGAGGTCAACGAGGAAATAAAGAAAAAAGGCGGTAAGCCGGCAGTGGGCGAGCAATTGCTTTTGGGCATCACCAAAGCATCTTTATCAATTGATAGCTTTTTGTCCGCGGCTTCTTTCCAAGAAACAGCCAGAGTTTTGATTGATGCGGCCGTCTCCGGCAAAGTGGATCACCTTCGTGGTTTAAAAGAAAATGTCATTATTGGTAAACTGATTCCGGCTGGAACCGGTTTTCAAAAAAGCTATTAAAGTAGACGATTTCATCAATTTTTTTAACCTCCCCGATAAATAATCAACGGGGAGTATTTTGAATTGATTTTCGCGGTAAAAAATGTTAGAATACAGAGGGATTTATGCTTAAAAAGACACAAAAAGAATTTCTCAAAAAATATAAAAGGGAAGCCAAACACGAAATGACCGTTGATCAGGCCGCCTCGTCGGTGAGTCCGCGTCTCAAGCCCGAGACCAAAAATGGCATTGCCATAGTGGCAATGGTGGCTTTGACCGTAATTATTGTTTTAGGGCTTTTTGGCTGGGCGGGAGTGGTTGGTCAGTGGATTGAAAAGGGACTGACTTATCTTTTTGGTTGGGGTCGTTACAGCGTGCCCATAATTTTCATAATAATAATTTATTTATTTTCCAAACCCGGTCAGTACACTTTTCAATTGATCAATTATATCGGACTGGCTTTTTTGGTTTTGAGCTATTCCGGGCTTTTACATTTAGCTTTCGTGCCTCTCGATCAGATCATGACGGCCATAAAAAACGGTCATGGCGGAGGCTATCTGGGTCTGGCGCTTTTCTATCCTCTGGTCAAAGCCATGGGCCCTTGGGCCGCCGGAGTTATTTTGTTTGCTTTGCTCATAATTTCGTTTTTGGTTCTGTTTGATGTGTCGCTAAAGCGGCTTTCTACCAGTGGCAATATTTTTCGGAGAATTGTCGAGCGTTTTAGGGAGTTTTTTTACAAACTTAAGGTTAATATGGCAGCCACGCCCAGTCAACCAACCGCTGAGTCGGAGTCTGAAGCTCTGTCGGTGGATTTCGGAACTAAACCAGTTATGACCCAGGTCAGACCAGCCGACCACGAAGTTGTCAAACAGGGTCCAGAACGAAAACCACCCGGACAAATGGCTATTTTTCCCCAAGCCAAAAAGCCTAAGCGAAAAATAGACATTCCTTTGGACCTACTGGAAACAAGCCACACCAAACCGACTAGTGGTGACATCGAGAGTAATAAGGAAAAAATATTCAGGACGCTGAAAAATTTCGGTATTGAGGTGGAGATGGGCGAGACCAAAGTCGGACCGACCGTCACCCAATTCACTCTCAAGCCCATGGAGGGGGTTAAGCTTTCCCAAATTACTACTTTGAACAATGATTTGGCGCTGGCCTTGGCCGCTCATCCTATCCGTATTGAAGCACCTATACCTGGTCAGTCGCTGGTGGGTATTGAAGTGCCGAATAGAGCAGTGGCAGTGGTGAAGCTTAAGGAAATTTTGTCCAGCGATGAATTTAAAAAAAGAAAATCCAATTTGACCATTGCTTTGGGTAAAGACGTGGCTGGTCATTCCTGGGTGGCCGATCTGGATCCTATGCCTCATCTGTTGATTGCCGGCGCGACCGGCTCAGGCAAATCGGTCTGTCTTAATTCGGTGTTACTCAGCCTTCTGTATCAGAATTCTCCGGATGAATTAAAATTGATCTTGGTTGATCCTAAGCGCGTGGAGATGTCAATTTACAATGGTATACCCCATCTTTTGACTCCGGTGGTCAATGAAATAGATAAAACTATAAATGCTTTGCGCTGGGTAGTGGCGGAAATGGACAGGCGTTATCAATTACTATCCAAAACCGGTCATCGCAACATCCAGGCTTATAACCGCGTGAACGGCAATGATATGCCTTATTTGGTGGTAGCCATTGATGAATTAGCCGACCTCATGTCAGTGGCTGCCAATGAAGTTGAAGCGGCTATCATCCGTCTGGCTCAAATGGCCAGGGCAGTGGGCATTCATTTGATCTTGGCCACTCAGCGTCCATCTGTGGACATTATTACTGGTTTAATTAAGGCTAATATTACCACTAGAATCGCTTTTTCCGTGGCTTCGTCCGTAGATTCACGGACAATTTTGGATACCTCCGGCGCGGAGAAATTGCTGGGACGCGGAGATATGCTTTACATTTCTCCGCAAATTTCTAAGCCCAAGAGAATTCAGGGCGCATTTGTTAACGACCAGGAAATTGAGCGGGTGACTGGCTTTTTGAAAAGTAAGGGCCAACCCGAGTATCGCGAGGAAGTCACAGAAAAAGTTATCGATCGGACTTTAGTGGGCGGTTTTGAGGACATGGGCGATGATGCCTTGATCGGTCAGGCTAAAGAATTGGTCATCAAATCTGGCAAGGCCTCGGCTTCATTGTTGCAACGACGTTTGCGGGTAGGTTATGCCCGAGCCGCTCGTTTACTGGACATCTTGGAAGAGCAAGGGGTAATCGGTCCTGGTGATGGCGCCAAGCCCAGAGAAATTTTAGTTTCCGGTGGAAGTTACAATTTATCATCTGAAGATGCGCCCGGAGCAAAAGATGATTTTGGAGATGACAATGAAGAGACGACAGGACCAGAAGCAGATGATGCGAACAAAGGCGGCGAAGAAGGCGAAGAAACTGATCAGTCCCAGGCAGACGAGGAAGGCGGGTCTGTATGATCGATTTTAATGTTAAACGTTTGATGCGGACCAAGACCCTGGGCGAGCGTCTGAAAAAAGTCCGGGAGGAAGCTGGCTTGTCTCTGGAGGAGGCAGAAATTGGCACCCAAGTCAGACTGAAGTACTTGGAGGCTATCGAGAATGGGCAATATTCGATTTTGCCCGGACCGGTCTACATTGAAAACTTTTTGAGAAAATACGCAGCCTGGCTGGGAGTCAGCGAGGAATTCGTTATCGATGTTTACCGCCATAAGGAGCAGAAGGTTTTAAAAAAAGAATACCAGCCTGGTTTTTCTCGGCGCCTTCCCAGCGTGCCTAAATCTATCATCACCCCCAAAATGGTGAGAGTGGGAGCTATCGCCCTGGCGGTGGTCATGTGTTTGGCCTACGTTGGTTGGGAAGTAGCCAAGATTTTTTCACCACCGAAACTTTATTTAACCTCACCCGCGGAGGATATTACTGTTCAGGATCAGTCAATTGATATCTCCGGCTCCACCCAGCCAGAAGTCACACTGACTATCAACGGTCAGCAAGTCTATCTGGACGTTAGTGGGAATTTCAACGAGACTATAAGCCTGAAAGAGGGCTTGAACGAAATTGTGGTTACGGCCAGTAAAAAAAGGAGTCGCTCGACCACAGTTGTTAGGCATATACTTTATGAAAAAGTAAAATAAATAATTAATAATTTAACGGGAAATTTATATGGTTAAACAAATTGAAAAGAAAGATGAACAGAGTGGTCGTTCTCAGGCCGCTTTGGAAGCCGTGGCTCAGATAAAAGAGCGATTTGGCGAGGGATCAATCATGCGTCTCGGAGAAGCAAAAAAAATTAAAGTTGAGGTTGTACCTACTGGTTGTTTGTCTTTGGATGTGGCCTTGGGGGTTGGTGGTGTGCCACGTGGACGCATCATAGAAGTTTATGGGCCAGAGGCTTCCGGCAAAACCACACTGACTCTGCATATATTGGCTGAAGTTCAAAAAAAGGGAGGCATTGCTGCGTTTGTGGATGCCGAGCACGCGCTTGATCCAGAGTACGCCAAAAAGATCGGCGTCAAAGTTGATGATTTGTTAATTTCTCAGCCCGATACCGGCGAACAATCGCTGGAAATCGTAGAGACCTTAGTACGTTCAAACGGTGTGGACGTCATCGTGGTTGATTCAGTAGCTGCCTTAACACCCAAAGCGGAAATTGAGGGCGAAATGGGCGATCAACACATGGGCTTGCAGGCTAGGCTGATGAGTCAGGCTTTGCGGAAATTGGCGGCCATCGTCAGTAAGACCAAAACCGTCGTAGTTTTCATAAATCAAACTCGTATGAAAATCGGTGTGTTTTTTGGTAATCCGGAGACTACGACCGGCGGCATGGCTTTGAAATTTTATTCTTCAGTCAGGATCGAGGTGCGACGAGCCGCCCAGATAAAAAAAGGCGAGGAAGTAATAGGTAACCGGACCAAAGTCAAGATAGTCAAGAATAAAGTGGCACCTCCGTTTCGCACCTGTGAATTTGATATTATGTATAATGAAGGGATTTCAATTTCTGGCGATACGATTGACACCGGCGTTTTATACAAAGTAGTGAATAAGGTTGGCAATACATTTTCCTTTGGCGAAAACAAACTCGGCGTGGGCCGGGAGGCCGCCAAACAATATCTCAAGGAAAATCCTAAATTAATGGCTGAAATAAGAAATAAAGTGTTTGAAGTAGTGGAACGAGGCGAAACTCAGGCCGTGTTGACCAAGTAAAAAATTAATTACACCAAAAATCCTCCTTAAAAAGCGGAGGATTTTTTAAATAAAAGTGTTTTGTTTGTCAAGGGTTGCGCGGAAATTGGTGGTTGTGTTATTATTGTTTAATTAATAAAAATAATAAAAAGATCTTTGTCATAAAGGAGGTAATCGTGGCTAGCACGATAATCAACATTGCCGTCGATGCCATGAGCGGAGATATGGCGCCGGAAGCGCCAGTCCGCGGAGCGCTTCGGGCTTTGAAGGAATTCCCGGATGATTTCACTATTACACTGATCGGTGATGAATATAAAATTCAGAGCGAACTGCAGCGGGCCATCGTCGCCTTACGCTACAGACATGATAAAGTCCGCGTCCGAATACATCCGGCTGATCAGGTTATTACCATGGATGACAATCCTTTATCCGTTATTCGTACCAAGAAGCATTCTTCAATGCATGTCGGCGTAGATTTATTGAATCGCGGTCAAGCCCAGGCTTTTGTCAGTGCCGGCAATACCGGAGTTCTTTTCCTGGTGGCCAATCATTTCCTGGGAACCGTGGAAGGCATGCGCCATCCGGCCCTGGCCGCTGTTTTTCCGACAATCGGGCCGTGTCCGTGTGTGGTACTTGACGTGGGTGCCAACAAGATATGTTCGGCTGAGGATTTAATTGGTTTTGCCCTGGTCGGTGAATTGTATGCCAATTCGGTGTTGGGAATAACTCGACCTCGTGTCGGTATCATGAGCTTTGGCAAAGAAGAAGGTAAGGGCACTGAAGCCATTAATACTGCTTGTGCGCGTCTGGTTTCACTATTTGATCGGCTATCCTTGCCGTTTATAGGTCGGGTTGAGGGCGACAGCATTCTCTCGGGTACGGTCGAGGTTGTCGTCTGCGATGGGCTGGTGGGCAATGTTATTCTTAAATTTGCCGAGACAATTTTTCCCACGCTGAAACAAGGCATCAAGGAGAAGATCCGGAGAAGCCCTTTTGGGAGCAGAATTTTTGCCCTTATCGGTGGGGCGTTGTTAAAGCCGACTATGGCGGCTTTGAAACACGATTTCGATTACGAGGAGTACGGCGGGGCGCCGCTTTTGGGTATTAACGGTGTGGTCATAAAGGCTCACGGTAAGTCATCGCCTAAAGCCGTGGCTAATGCCATTTGGAATGCTCGGCAGGCCGTAGCTAACAAGATAAACGCAAAATTGGTGGCCAGACTGGCTTTGTTACAAAATGGACTTAACGGCTAAGCTCATTGATTTATTACAAAAAGGCGCCGGTGATTTGGTTCACTGGCGTTTTTAATTTTATGAGAAGGAAGCCAAACGCTTTCTTCTCATCACTTGTCCTTCCGTCAAGGCATGCCTCGCCTCGGGATCCTGTTCACTAACTGCTGTCAGTTATGTCGGGCGCGGTTTGAGATCCGCAGACCCAGCGTGATTCAGGAGAAAAAACTAAACTGTATTTGATCTTTGTTTATAGATACTTGATTGTTTGTGGCTTGATAATAGAAAGATTTTCAACAGCTAGAGCGGTTGTTTTAAGATATTTTTTGGCCGTATACGGCTGTTTTAAAGCCAGACATTTCATGCCCGCGTTATGGGCGGCCCGAATACCGCTGATGGAGTCCTCGATGACCAGGATATTTTCCGGTTTTTCCTTCAAGAGCTCGGCGACTCGCAGGAAAATATCGGGGTGCGGTTTGCCGAGCCTGACATCATCGGCGGAGACGACATGTTTGAAATACTTTTTTAAATTGAACTGCTTTAGTACGTAGTTAATTACTTGGTGGGGCGAAGAGGAGGCTAGAACAAGGGGATAGCCGGCCTTGTGTAATTTTTTTATAAACGGTATGGTGCCAGCTACTAGTCGTAGATTGTGTTTGAACAAATTAAAAAGTATGTCCAAGCGATCATTGAGTATCTTTTGATACGAGTCGGGGATGTGGAATTTTTTTTTCAAGATATCGGTAATGTATTTTTGTTTTCGGCCGCGAAAATGTTGATTGATAAACTCCAGTGATTTTTTGTTATAGACAAAATCGATGCCCTTGGTGTGGAGATACATGGACAACATTTTTTGCCAGAGAGGCTCGGAGTCCACGATGACCCCATCCATGTCGAAAATTACAGCTTTTATCATTAGGTAATGCTTTTTATGAATCCCACGACCTCCGCGTGCCGCTTTTTCATGATTTCTTCCGTGTCACCTTCGACGGTGATGCGCAGCAGAGGCTCGGTGTTCGACGGCCGGACGTTGACCCACCAGTCTTTGTATTCCACGGTCAAGCCGTCCAGTTCGTCCTGTCGGCCATCTCGGTATTTCTCTTTAACTTTGGCGATTACTCCTGGAATATCATTTACTTCTATGTTCGTTTCATCGGCCCGAGAATAAGGGTTTAGACCGGCAACTATTTCGGATAGCTTTTTATTGTGTTCGGAAATCAACATCAGCAAAATGACAAAGGCGATAAAGCCCGAGTCAGCATAAAAATTGTCGCGAAACGAGTAATGGGCCGAAACTTCGCCGCCCATAATACCCTGGCCCTCGCGCATGGCTTTGGCGACATTTACGAATCCGACGGCGCTTCTTAAAGGTATGCCGCCCCATTCTTTGATGCGTTGAGGCACGGCCTTGCTACAGATGACATTATAGGCAATACCCATCCCCGGGTTGTGTTCGAGAAAATATTTAGCTAAGACCATGAGAGTGGTGTCGGCCCTGATAAAATCGCCTTTTTCCGTAACGAAAAAAAGACGATCGGTATCTCCATCCATAATAACTCCAAAATCCGCTTTTTTTTCTTTGACCGTGGCGCAGATTTGTTTTTGAGATTCCGGCAATAGGGGGTTTGAGGGGTGAGCGGGAAAATTTCCGTCCAGTTCGAAATTCAAGGGGATAAGTTCGCAAGGCAGGCGTTGGAAAAGCAGCGGCATTACCTGGCCGGCCATACCGTTGCCGGCATCCACGACTATTTTGAAGGGTTTTATTTTTTTAACGTCGGCGAAAGTCATGACATGTTGAATAAATTCTTCCTGGACATCACGCTGGGCGACCAGCCCGGGTTTTTTGGCTGGCTTGAACACTTTTTCTTTGGTGAGGAATTCATAGAGTTCGGTACCCCTGACGTATTCTAGGCCTTGTTCTGCTTTTTTCATCATTTTGAAACCATTGTATTCTTTGGGGTTGTGCGAGGCGGTGACCATAATGCCGCTATCATAGTTGTATTTACCCACCGCAAAATAAACCTGGTCGATGGAAACAAGCCCCAAATCATCGACGTTGGCGCCTTGCGAAGTCAAGCCCTCGATTAATTTTTTGGTAAGTGAGGGTGAGCCGAGCCGCATATCCCTGCCTACTGCCACTTTTTTTGAGCGGGTTAGTTTGACATAAGCCTGTCCAACCGCCAAGGCTATGTCTTCATTCAGATCAGTCGGGTATATTCCTCGGATATCGTACGATTTGAATATTTTTGGGTTAAACTCGTTCATGGTTGTTTGATTATTGGTTTATTTTTTTCTTTAATATAATAGCCCACAGCGCCTAAAAACCAGACGATAGTAAGCAGACTGACGAACATACCGACAAAACGCAGATTGGAGATGATGAAAAGAATGATGGTGCCGAGGATCATTGCCCAAATTAGCGGTGGTTCTTTGGTCTGATTGTTTTTTTTTCCGCCCAGATGTTCCAGCAGCCAGAGGCCCAGTGCCGTTCCAGTAATGGTTAACTGGATATACAAGAGTATGACGAAAAGAGCGGTGGCGATCAGAGCCAGAGGTATGCCGATGACGGTAATTGACAGAAGAATTATGATTACTGGCACGATTATCAGATATACACTTCCCCAAAGGATAACATGTCCGGGTTCTTCTGACATTCTGGCCGTGAGTTTTTTTGTAGTATTTTTGAAAACGCTTACCAGAAAGGTACCGACTAATAAAAGTCCGAAAAGACGGATAAGTCGGAAATAAATCCATGAGGATGACAGGAATTTGGCTGAGCGTGTAAATTCTTTCGGGAGTTCTTTCCGCAGGGTTTGACCAAAGATCTTGGCGCCGTTATGCAAGGCGGCCTCACGACTGCCAGTATAGGTGAAATTGCCGTTTATTTTGGTTTTGGGCATGAGAGTGGCCAGCCCATTTTGTCCGAGTTGCAGTGTAGCATTAGTGCCTACGGTATTATTTAGCGTTATGACATGACCGAAGCCATAGATACTGCCGGCCACCGGCGCCTGGATTGAAATATTCATAGCGGCAAAAGAAAGGCTCCAACCGACACTGGCTTTGTCTGAAAGCGTGGCGGTCTGCGCGGCGATGTTCACGTTTTTGCCCACGGTATTGCTGAGATCTACAACCGAACCGATAACCCGGACATTGCCGGCGACCGGGCCGTTGATTATTATGGTTTGGCCGGCGGCCAAAACGTCTCCAGATATCGCGCCATTGATGGTGATGGTATTGCCTAGGGCGATAACATCACCCTTTACATCCCCGTCAATAACTACTTGATAGGCATAACGCACGAAGTTGTCATTGACTGTTTCGCCCTTGGGTACCATACCCGTTTCCAGGTAATCAGTGTTGGCATATGCAAGCAGCGGTCCACCTAAAGAAATCCCCATAATCGCTAAAAAAACTAACCCTTTTTTCATAATGCTAGAGTTAATGATATTGACTATAATTTAGCATTTTTGCAGATTTTTTTCAAGATTTACGAGCAATAGTGATTAGGTTGAATCCCGAGTACCAGTGGGCCAGTTGACCCTTAATCGTGTAATATTGTTTTTCCACTGTAAAGCCATTTTGTGCCAGTAATGTTCGTAATTCTCCAGGCCAAAATCCGTGGATATAGCGTTTATCGACTATGCGTCCCTGTCCATCTTTCCAGAGCTTCCAGAGGCTGCCAAAATCAATGGGGATTTGCTTAAAGATTTTTTTCAGTAAAATGCGGATATGAGCTGACCACCAGCGGGGAGTCCACAGGTTCCAATTTAATAAAATGAGGTACCCGTCTTTTTTGCAGACTCGTCGCATCTCCGTCAAAGCTTGTCGGCGTAATGTTTGGCCGGCTAGATGATGCAGGGTAGCTATGCAGAATATGATATTGAACTTTTCCTCCGGAAAAGGTAAGGTAGTGATATCGCTGAAGATAAATGTACGATCAGGATACTGTTTTTTAGCGATAGCAATTAAGGCCTTGCTAAAATCAATTCCAGTATAGCTAATTTTTTTATCCCTTAGCACGTCCAGTAGCCGGCCATTACCACACCCGGCGTCCAAAAGTGCATCGCCATCATTGACGTATGACACGATATCACGGAATTCAGACCAGGGTAGGGAACGGGTAGAAGAAAATTGTTCGGCGATAGTGTCATAGGTTCGGCGATTTGCCTCATTAAATTTTTTCGCTGTTTCATCTTTCATATGCCTGATTTAATTTCAAAAAAATATATTCAGGATCTGGTAAAAGCGCGTCCCGAAACTGCTGAAGATTTGCGGCAAATTAAACGCATTCTAGCAACCAAGTATAAAGTTACAATCATTACCAACGCCCTCATCTTAAAGAAATATCGACAGTATTTCAAGGGCAGATTAGACGATCGTTTACTACGTTTACTGCGTAAGCGGGAGATTCGCACGCTGTCCGGTGTAGCTCCGGTGACAGTGCTGACTAAGCCGTATCCCTGCCCGGGACGGTGCGTTTATTGCCCGACGGAGGCACGTATGCCTAAAAGTTATATTGCCACCGAACCGGCAGCCCAGCGGGCGTTTTTACTGAAGTTTGATCCGTATAAGCAGGTTAAGGCGCGCATTGAGACTTTGGAAGCCAATGGTCACAGTGCCGATAAAATTGAATTGATTGTTCTTGGCGGCACCTGGTCTTATTATAAAAAAAAATACCAGACCTGGTTTATCAAAAGATGCTTTGAGGCAGCGAATGACCGGAAATCGAGGACATTGGTCCAAGCACAGAAGATTAATGAAACGGCTAAGCATCGGATTATTGGTTTAACCCTGGAAACACGGCCGGACTATGTGACTGTGGACGAATTATGGCGGATGCGGGAGCTCGGCTGCACTCATGTACAGATTGGAGTGCAAACCCTTGACCATGAGATTCTGGATTTGACCAAGCGTGACGATTCCATTATCAATGTCGGCCGGGCAACGATGCTGCTGCGGGATTTTGGTTTTAAACTGACCTATCACCTCATGCCCGGATTACCGGGAGCGACGCCGCAAAAAGATTTAGCAACCTTTAAAAAAGTTTTTTCCGACCCGCGATTTCAGCCTGATATGCTGAAAATCTACCCCTGCGTGGTGGTCAAGACCGCTTTACTGTACCAGTGGTATAAAGACGGCAGATATAAACCCTACGACGATAAAACACTGACTGATTTATTGATCAAAATCAAAAAATATATTCCGCCATATGTGAGGATTAATCGTTTGATTCGAGATATTTCTGGCGATGAAATTGTGGCCGGCAATATGATTACTAATCTGCGCCAACTGTTGCATGAGCGCGGTATAGTCTGTCATTGTATCCGTTGCCGGGAAGCACGTAAAGCGATTATTAAAGAAAACGAAACGAAATTGGTGATGCGTGCTTACCGGGCTGGACGGGGCACAGAGCATTTTATCAGTTTTGAAAGCAAGGATAAAAAGAAATTGTATGCCTTTGTCCGCCTGCGTTTGCCGGACCGGAAAAAACGGAAATTGAGCACCATGAAAGTAATTCGGTTTTTTGATAAACAAGAAATCACCATGACTGGCAATGAGATGGCTTTTGATATTGATACGGCCTTGATCCGAGAATTGCATACCTATGGCGAATTGATTCCGGTGGGCTCAAAGAAAACGGCGGTACAACATGCTGGATTGGGAAAGAGATTGTTATTGGCAGCTGAGGATATTGCGCGAAAAAAAGGGTATAAAAAAATGGCGATAATTTCCGGGGTTGGAGTGAGGGAATATTATAAAAAATTGGGCTACAGTTTGGAACGGAGCTATATGGTAAAGAGAATATAATGAGAAAAGTTTTGTTTCTTATAAGTTTTACAATAAAATACGCTACTCCGTTATAAAGCATAGATAGAAACGAACACAAGAATAGACAAATAGAATTCAAAAACAATGCCTTGAAAAGTAAATGCTTCATGCTTCGGGGAATTAAATGATGTGTTGTATGAATTATTCAAGAAAATAACAAAATCAGGTAAAAGATGCAAAATAGTTTTATTAATTAAAAAACCGTGAATAAAATTCATTAATGGTTTTTTTGTTCGGGCGCGATCAGTCACAATTATTGTTGGCGTTTTTCCACTGTTTTTCGTGCCAAATGCGGAATTCAATCGGTTTCAGGCCATTTTCGATTTTCACATGGCCTTTGAAATCATCGTGGTATTTGGATTTTTTGACCTCAATGTTGGCTTCAAAAAAGTTGTCGCAAAAAACAGTTGGTAGGACAAACTTGGCATTGTCGGCATGGTCGGTTTTTCCCCAGCGTGTATAGTTGGACAGGCAGGTCCCCATGAGAGTTCTTCGCTAAACTTGTCTCTGACGTAGAAGGTTACACGGATTTTGGCATCCTTAACCGGCTGATTGAGAGCGTCATGGATGGTGACAAAGAAAGCGGTTTTGTCCGGCATTGATTCTGGATAGTCGTACTTCACTTCCGGACGCTTGTGTTCGCCCTGGCGTCTTTTCTGTTTGGACGTGAGGTTAGATTTTTCCTGAAAGTTATTTGATTGATAGTAGTTTTGGTTCGAACCTTCGCGGGTCAGGCAAGAAAAAGCCAGGCCGGCAACTATGATTCATAGAATAGAAAAACGTTTGAACATCCCTCTTCCTTGATAATAGTTGATAAAAGGTTCAGAAAAGTTCAGTTCATTGTGTATTATTTAATAATATTGTCAACTCAACTCTCTATATAGTTAATTTTGTGGGCCGGGACGAGTCTTCAAATTATATATGATTAAAGATTTTCTGTGATGCTTGCACTTGACAAGAATACATAATTGGTATAAAAGCATAAGTAGAGACAAAAATTGAATCATTAAATAAAAAAAGGAAAAAGGAGGAAAAAGGACTTTGAAAATTGGATTCTTGAAGATTTTTAGGTTTTTTGCTGTGCGTTAAGGAAGTAAGGAAGGAAGAAATGAAGAAAATAAAGGAAAGAGGTGACACATGAAAAAGATTACATTATTAATGTTTGTAGGGCTGTTCATGTTGATCGGGTATATAGGCATAGCGGAGGCATTGGTTTTTACAAACAGTTGCCTTTGGACGGACATTTGGGACGTCGATGTAAGCGGGGACTACGCTTATTGCATCGGACCCTATGGTTTGCAGGTGTTGAATATTTCGAATCCTGCTTTCCCAACGCTGGTGGCAAGGCTAATGTTGCAACAAACGCCTTTGCGGGTTGGTGGTTATAACTACCTGGTAGCCACTTTTGGTATAGATGTTGAAGGCACTAAAGCCTATGTGGCAAATTGGGACGGGAACGGTCATGGTACTTTACATATTATTGACGTTAGCGATCCTTCTCATCCCCAATTATTGTCTAGCCTTAAGCGCAATCATTATGCCAGTGATATAAAAGTTGCTGGCGGGTATGCGTATGTGGCCCAGACATACAGCGGTTTGATGGTCTATAATGTCAGCAACCCTAGTTCGCCGGTAGTGGCGGGGAGTTACCCAACTCTTTATGCTCAAGGTGTAGCACTGACCGGAGAATATGCTTACGTAGCCGATGGCAGTACTGGACTGAAAATAATAAACATTTCAAATCCCACCCAGCCGACACTAATTGGCAATTGTGATACACCGGATGAAGCCATCAAGGTTTGTGTCCAGGGTAATTTTGCCTATGTGGCCGATAACCGTTCGGATGGACAAAGGGCCGGCTTACAGATAATTGACATTTCCATACCAACCGCGCCTGTTATAGTCGGTAGTTTAGACACAAGATTTAATGCTGTTGATGTAGCAGTATCGGGCAATTATTGTTATGTAGTGGATATATATGACAATCTTTTGATTGTTGATGTTACTAATCCTACGGCCCCGCGTCTAATTACCACGTTTGATGAAGTCCCTAATGTTTCCTGCAGCATAGTGCTTTCGAGTAGCCATGCTTTTGTGGCGGGTGCCATGGGAGGCGGTTTGCAGATTATCAATGTCACCAACCCGAGCATACCGTCTCTTGTTGGTTACTACGAAACTCCGGGCCAGATTAAAAGTGTGGCTTTTAAAGGACATTATGCTTATGTGACCGATGGTTTTCAAGGAGGATTAAGGATAGTGGATGTGGTAAATCCTTATCGTCCAGTTGAGGTAGGTGCTGTCAAAACGCCGGACCAAGCCAATGATATAGCGATCTTCGGGCATTATGCTTTTATCGCTGACAGGTATTCTGGCGTACAGATTGTGGATATTAATGATTCTGAACATCCCTTGATTGTTAGTAGTGTGTTGATTCCTGGTAGCCAGTCTTGGGCATTTGGAGTGGCCGTTTTGGGTGATTATCTCTATGTCGGCGCAACTTCGAGAGGTTTACAGGTTATTAATATCTCAAATCCTCTAGAACCAACTTTGGCTGGTTATATAGAAACTCCTGGATTAGCGGGGCGTTTGGCGGTCAAGGATAGTTTGGCGTTCGTTACTTATTGGGGGGCACAGAAGGGACTATCGATAATTGATATAACAAATCCTTACGCCCCGACACTGGTTAATAACTATCCGACGTCCAGCGGTGCCTATGAAGTAGCCGTGGATGGTAATTATGTCTATTTAGGAGGTGATGATTTCGGCCTATTAATCCTTGATGTTTCAAGTCCCGCCTCACCGATTCTAGTAGGAACATACAACAACAATCAGCAGGATATTTGGGGTATAAAAGTGCAAGGAGATTCTCTTTTCATCTCGGATATTAGTAAAGGCCTGACAATTCTGGGTATAGCAGATCGCTCATCTCCTGTACTGCTAGACACTATTAGCACCCGTGGCCAGGCATTTGATGTCGCCGTTGGTGGTAACTTTGTGTACGTGGCTGATTTATATGGGATGTCAATTTTTTCCTTTTGTCTAGACACTGATGGTGATGGAGTGTGCGATTCATTTGACAACTGTCCAATTACTTACAATCCCAATCAGTCTGATATAAACGGCAACGGCATCGGTGATGCCTGCGAATTGTACGCTTACCTGCCTGGCGACGCCAATATGTACGTGGGTATGTGGCCACCCGCAGTCACTAGTGCTGACGTTACGTACCTAGTAGGTTATTTCCGTGGTCTCAACTATCCGTGTCTCTTGGATACATTCTTCTGTACTGCCGACATTAATGGAGATTGTCATGTAAATGGCGCTGACGTTACTAGGCTGGTGAGATATTTCAAAGGATTAAACGGGATAACCCCATGTCCTAATTATCCATCGGCTTGGCCACCTTTGCCGGATGAAGCTCCGGCTGGTTGGCCTGATTGTGAAACTTCTCGTTAGAGAATCAATAAAATTGAACATACCCCCGGTTTTGAGGAAATCGGGGGCAATTTTTTATTTAAAATAAAGACATCTAAAAAAGAATTATTATAAGCCCTTGGTCTATTAACTAAACACAAGTCAAGGCCAATTTATCAAAAAGTCTAGAATGGGTATATATAATGTTATAATATATGTCTTGATATTTTTATTAGGTTAGTTTGACAAAAAATATCATTCATTATTCGTTCTGAGATATAAGGTTTGCAGAAAGTATTTAAATAATAATCTAATCTCCTACAATTATTAGGATCGCACCCTTCGAATTTTATGATGCGTGTTTTTGCTTCATTTTAATTTTTAACGTACAATAAAAACATGAAAATACTAAAACAACAAGACAAGGCCTTATACGAGGCTATGCTAAATGAACTAAAGCGACAGCAAGATGGTCTAGAGATGATTCCCTCAGAAAACTATGTTTCCGAAGCTGTTTTGGAGACACTCGGATCAGTTTTAACCAATAAGTATTCTGAAGGTTACCCGGGTAAGCGCTACTACGGAGGTAACCAATTTATTGATGTGGTGGAGAATCTGGCTTGCGAGCGGGCCAAGAAACTGTTTGGGGTGGAACACGCCAATGTCCAACCCTACTCTGGTTCCCCAGCCAATCAGGCAGTTTATTACGCTTTATTGGAGCCGGGGGATAAGGTCATGGGTTTGAGTTTGCCTCATGGCGGGCACCTAACACACGGCTGGAAGGTCAGTTTTTCCGGCCGGTATTATCATTCTGTGCCATATGGCGTAGACAAAGAGACTCATCTAATTAATTATGACGAGGTCTTAGAAGTGGCTAAAAAAGAGAAACCGAAGCTGATCATTGCCGGGGCTACCGCCTATCCGCGAGAGTTTGATTTTAAGGCTTTCGGTCAAATCGCTCACGAAGTCGGAGCTTACTTATTGACTGATATTGCCCATATCGCTGGTCTTATAATCGCTGGAGTACATCAGTCTCCGGTTGATTTTGCCGATGTAATTACAACAACGACCCATAAAACACTGCGGGGTCCCAGAGGCGCCATGATTTTGTGTCCTAAAAACGTCGACCGGCTCAAAGAGAAATATCATCCTGATACCAAATGGAATTTGTCTGAATTAATAGACCGAGCAGTGTTTCCGGGTTTGCAGGGCGGTCCGCACAATCATCAGACTGCGGCTATTGCCGTGGCTCTGAAAGAGGCCTCCACTTCGGAATTCAAGCATTACGGTGAGCAGATAGTAAAAAACGCTAAAGCCCTGGCTAGTAAGCTTTTAGAGTACGGCTTCAGTTTAGTTACCGGCGGCACTGATAATCATTTGGTTTTGATTGATTTGACCAACAAGAACATCACTGGACAGGAAGCGGAAACAGTATTGGATGAAGTTGGCATAACGGTGAACAAGAATACGATTCCGTTTGATCCGCGTAAGCCGATGGATCCGTCAGGCATTCGCCTGGGCACCCCAGCTTTGACTACGCGGGGGTTCAAGGAGGAAGATATGGCCGTGGTGGCGGACCTGATCGCAAAAACGATTCATAACTTTAAGAAAGAATTGGTCAAGGAAGAAGTGAAGAAGAAGGTGAAAGAGTTGACCCGGAAACGCCCTATTTATACGGGGCTGATGTAAATAATTAAGGGAAGCGTTGTTTGTCATTGTGAGCTCAAGTGAAGCAATCTCTAAACTTTCATTTTTTTGTTACATTTTTGTTTCACCGCTTTTCTTGGTGGCAAGAAAAGCGGTGAGAAAATAATCGCCCCCATCTTTCTTTGTCATTCTAAGGAGTGCAGCGACGTGAGAATCTCATTACTCTTGGTAAGGGGATTGCCACGTCGCTCACATGCGTTCGTCCCTTGCAATGACAGGAGGGGCTTTATTAATAAAAAAACTGCCCCGAATGGTCGCGCACAGGTGACAGATAACGAGGTAAAATCTTTTTCATCTTTCATGCGGAGTGGTTCTTGAGAAGAAACTTTCAGTGTAATCTGAATGTCGGCAGCATTTTTGTAACTTGCTGTCGAGCCTCGGGTTGTTCACAGGCCCGGTTCCTGCAATTCATTCTTCAGATCAGATGCGGAAGCGTTGAACAATTGAAGGATTCTCTTGAGAGTTGTTGGCCGCGCGATTGTCGAGCCGAGTAGATTTATAGTCCTCCGACACCGTTCGTCCTGACAGTCAACTGAAAATAGTATGTACGCTCTGTTACCGGACAGGATGAACAACCGAGCGACACCGGAGGCGACTTCCCAGTCGTGCATCTCTGTGGAGTAACTCTGGGAGTCCGAGGGCAGCACCATATTCGGACACGCCAGCCTTCAGAGTGGGCCATTTTCGTTTGGCCATCAAATCCTCCTTTTTATTTTCAGTAGATACTTATCAGTAGGTAATAGAGTATGATATCATACATTATATGAACAGCCAAGCCAAATTAATTAATGGCACAAAAATCGCCCAGGCGATCAGGCAGGAATTAAAAGCGAAAGTCGCCCGATTAGCTGACAAGCCCGGGCTAGCTATTATTTTAGTCGGCAATGATGCGGGGTCGCACACATACGTAAATCTTAAAGAAAAAGCCGCGGAAGAAGCGGGCATTCATTTTGAAAAAGACTATTATCCAGCGACAGTTAGTCAGGACATCATTTTGAAAAAAATAGCCGAATTAAATAGCCGAAAAGATATTCACGGAATTTTGGTGCAGTTCCCCCTGCCTAAAGGTTTTGACGAAAACAAAATCGTAGCCGCCATTGATCCCGTCAAAGACGTAGATGGTTTTCATCCGGATAATGTGCGATTACTGTTGGATAAAAAACCGCGTCTGATCCCCGGTTTGGCTTTGGGTATTATGCGTCTGATTGTTAGTACTGGCATAAATTTGTCGGGCCGGCAGGCAGCAATCCTGGCCAAGAGTGAAGTTTTTGCCAATCCTCTTAAACAATTGCTGGAGCAGAAAGGAGTCAGGGCGGTTTTTGTGACTCCGAGTTCAACAGATTTTATTGAGCGTTTAACACAGGCTGACGTCGTGGTGGTGGCAATCGGCCAGCCGCGTTTTTTAAAAGATAATATGATTAAAGAAGGCGTAGTGGTCGTTGACGTCGGATATAACCGAGTGAACGATAAAGCTGTCGGAGACGTTGATTTTGAATCGGTCAGTCAGAAAGCGGGTTGGATTACGCCTGTGCCTGGCGGAGTGGGACCGATGACCGTGGCTATGCTTTTATCCAATGTTTTATTGGCTTATGATCTTCAAAAAGAGTCTTGATTTTTTTAAATTCTGCCCGGTCTGTGGGGCACGATTAGATTTAGTGAAGAGGCGCGACCGGCCGGTATTGAAGTGCCCGGCTTGTGGTTTTATTTTTTTTCAGAATTCTAAACCCACCGCTACAGCCTTTATTACTAATTCAAAAAGCCAGCTGTTGCTGGTTAAACGGGCCATTCAGCCAAAAAAGAATTGGTGGGATATGCCCGGAGGATTTTTAGAGGAGGGCGAGGATCCATTGTCGGGTGTAAAGAGAGAGATAAAAGAAGAGCTCGGTCTGAGGCTTAAACAGATTCGATTGTTGGGTATTTATATTGATTCATATGCTCATGGTTATAAAATGTACACTTTAAATATCATCTATACCGCACGAATCGCGGTCGGGACCATAAAAGCCATGGATGATGTCGGTTCAGCGCAGTGGTTTGATAAAAATAAAATTCCCTGGTCGCGTCTGGCTTTTCCAGGGTGGATGAGGCCGGCAATGCTTGATTGGCTGAAATTCCATAAATAAATTCAAATAAAAAACCCGGGGTCCTTGGTTCCCGGGTTTTTTATTCGTTATTTTAGATTTTTGTGTTGCTATTGGGTAAGTTTGGCTCCGCCGGCTTTACGAGGATTGTAGCCGTTTTCTACCTCCTGGCCATCATTATAACTATCACCGTCGGTGTCGGGGTTTGTTTTATCAGTGCCGTACAGCTCTTCCTGAACATCGGTTAGACCATCGCCGTCGGTATCTAGAGTAGAAGCGTTGACGTTATTGTTGGAGTTAAGGTTAGCTGCCGTATTTTTATTGGAATTTGTGTTGTTGGTATTAGTATTAGCAGCGGCATTCACATTAGCATTAGTATTGGCGTTGTTGGTATTTTGATTAAAAATACTGTTTAGGTTCCTATTGAGGTTATTGATATTGGTGTTAGTTGTGTTAGTATTGCCATTAGTTGTCGCATTAGTATTAGCAGCGGCATTCACATTAGCATTAGTATTGGCGTTGTTGGTATTTTGGATATAATTCAGGACCATAATAGCGCCGATAATCAGCAAAGCAATGATAGCGATTATGAGTATACCGATGATGACAATTCTTTTTTTGCCGCTTCGAGGGGGTTCTGGCGCAACCGGTCCGCCAGCTACGTTGATGTTGCGGGGAAAATTAACGGGTGGTTGTCCAGGCGCACTGCCTATGTCAGGCGTAGTGTTAATCGGCGGCGGAATGGGACCGGCGCTTCTTGTGGGAGCGGTCGGGGCGCTTTGTCCTTGGTCCGGCTGAACTGGCCGCCAAGGCCCCCAGTCTTTTGGCTGACTTTGTGGTTGATTTGGCTGAGTCGGGCGTTGCACGTTCTCAAACATAGTATTTAACTTAATGATTGTTTATATTATTATACCATATTTAGTTCGAGGTGCCCAAGAGGGCTAGGGTACAGGCGGCCACGGCCGCTGTTTCTGCTCGCAAAATCCGGTTGCCCAAGCTGACAATAATCACACTGTTTTTTTTAGCTGATCTGACTTCGTTTTCTGAAAATCCTCCTTCAGGGCCGATAAAAATGTGATACACATCAGTTGATTTGTTTAAGGTTTGAGCCAGAGGATTCGACCGGCTGTTTTCCCAAGCTAGGAGTTTTTGCCCGGGAGTGTTTTTGATTTGTTGCAAAGCTTCGGAAAACGATGCGGTTGGCAATAATTCGGCCGGCCGCAGTCCGCCGCACTGCTCCAGGCTTTCCGTGATGATTTTATGGTAGCGCTTTAGTTTGTTTTTTGATATTTCCCTGACTACGCAATTGTCGCTGATGATCGGCACGAAGGCAGACACTCCCAGCTCCATGCCTTTTTGCAAAATCCACTCAAATTTGTCGCTTTTGAGAAGTGATTGGTAGAGGATTACTTTTTTATGTGGTTCTCGGGACGAAGTGCGGATTTCTAATATTGTTGTTTTGGCGGTTTCTTTTGTTATTTCTTTTAATATCACCTCATACTCGTATTGATTTGAGAAGACAATAAAGACGTCGTTTTTCTTCAGGCGAAGAGCGTCGGTAAGCTGATGGATTATTTCACGGTCAGTAATGGAAATGGTTCCTCCAGTCGGGATTATTTGGGATAAATAAAAACGGGGAAGCATGGGGTTATTATAGCACAGAGTATGTTTTTAGTTGTTGGTTGTTAGAAATTAGTTAGGAAGTAAGAGGTTAGTAATTAGATAAATGTCAAATTCCCAATTACTAATTTCTAATTAATGACCAATTTTTCAATGACTCATTAAGTTGATGCGATTCTGTAACATTTAATCTCTAGGGTTTCATTTTGTTGGCAAAATTGTTACAATAATGCCATATGAAAATCGGCATTGTGGGACTGCCCAACGTCGGCAAGTCCACTTTATTTAAAGCCATCACCAAAAAACAGGTAGATATTTCCAACTATCCGTTTTGTACTATTGAACCAAATGTGGGCGTTGTCGCGGTCCCTGATGATCGGCTACAGAAGTTGGCAGACGTAGCTCATTCGGCAAAAATAATTCCCGTGCCGGTGACCTTTGTGGATATTGCCGGTCTGGTTAAGGACGCGCACAAAGGTGAGGGATTGGGCAATCAGTTTCTGGCCAACATCCGCGAAGTGGACGCCATTGTTCATATTGTCCGGGCTTTTACTAATAAAGATATAATGCATGTTCATAATTCGGTTGATCCGCAACGAGATTATGAAATTATTACCACCGAATTAGCCTTAGCCGATTATCAAACCGTGTTAAAGCGATTAGAAGGACTGGAAGGCAAAGCGCGCTCCGGCGACAAGGCCAGTCAGCGGCTGTTGGCGTTTTTGAAAAAATTGGAAATGGAATTAGGCAAAGGTATTCCTGTCCGAAAGATTGTCTTAAACAAGGAAGAATTAGAATTGATGAAAGAATTGCAGCTGTTAACCGCCAAGCCTGAATTAGTTGTCTGGAATGTTGACGAAAAAAATATGCATAATACTCCTAAGGACATTTTACCAATTGCTGCGGCCATTGAGGCGGATTTAGCCGACATGTCGGATGAGGATGCTAAACAGTTTTTGACTGAACTTGGGTGGGCAGAGCCAGGCTTGAATCGGTTGATTAAAGCATCATTCAAATTATTGGACCTCATTGCATTTTTTACTTCAGGAGAGAAAGAAACGCACGCTTGGGCAATTTCAAGGGGCTCAACTGCACCGCAAGCCGCTGGTAAGATTCACACTGATTTCGAGAAAAATTTCATCCGGGCGGAAATTATCAGTTGGAAAGATTTTATCGAGGCCGGCGGCGAACAAAACGCTAAGACTCGCGGATTAATGCATCTGGAAGGCAAGGATTATATCGTCCAGGATGGGGACGTTGTCTACTTTCGTATTTGATTGTGGATAAGTAATGATTTATAATTATTGTCAGAGCGCTTCTTTCACACATAAAACTTTTTAGAGGAGGTATTTTTGGCTAAAGAAGAGGGAAACAGAACCTCAAAAAAGTTCAAAAATAAACGAGTGGTGCTACTTACCAATGTGAAAAACTCTGTTTTGAAAATGGTTAACGGTAAGCAAGGAGGTAGTAGCAGTGGTCACTTTCTTGGTTATAATTCTTTTAAATCAGTTGTAGAAAGGAGGTGATCAGATATCTCCTTGGGGCTTGGGTCAAAGCCCAAAATTCATACTCCAAGGTTCTGAAAGGAGGCGATTAAGTTCAGTTGATAATATTAAAGCCGGTATTTGATTACCGGCTTTTATATTGAAAAACGAAAATTTCTCTTTCAACTTTTTGATCCGGACGGGAATAAATAAGCGAGCCGCGGGCGGTGGGTCCGATTTTAGCGAATAAGGAAATATTTTCCGGGAAAGGATTAATCCGGCTAAACCCCATTTTTTCCAGCCGTTCCAGAATTTTTAGCGCAAAAATGCCATGGACAGTTTTAAATAGAGGAAAAACAAAAACCAGACGTCCGCCAGGCTTGATGATGCGCGCCAGCGTCTTGAAGGCAGCCAGATACAGTGTTTCCAGTTCCTGAACCAGACTAAGCATGTTGATAATACTGATATTTTTGCTAATGGTTGGCCCAAGAAATGGTTCGGTAACGACCAGATCGACAGATTGTTTTTCAAGCAAGGTATCCAGACTGCTGACATCAGCCGTGAAGACACGAGTTGGATTTTTGCTTATTTGTCTGTTTTTTTGAAGCCAATTCAGATTGGCGATAGTGTCTGCCACGGCTTTCTGACTGATATCGCTGCCAATGACGGTGTCAATATTCATCAGAAGCGCTTCCTGTAAAATTGTACCTGAGCCGCAAAAGGGGTCTAGTATAGTCAGGCCGGGTTTGGCTCCGCCCAGATTCAACATTATTTTTGCCAGTTTAGGCGGCAACATACCGGAACGGCTGTCACGCCTGGGTCGGCCGTAGTCCCGGCCGGAATAATCCTCGAAATCCTGGACAGCCACTGTCAGTCCCAGGTAAATGTCGGACAGTCCGCAGACCACAAGTATTTCCGCACCCTGGGTCAGTAGTTTGTTTTTTATCACTTGGACGCTGGACAACGCGTCGTCTTTGGCTACGATAAAGCGACTTTTTAGCCCGCTGCGTTGCCACTCTTTTTTTAAATGCAGTCCTAGGCTGTTGAATTTTTTGCGCTCGTGCCGGACTAAATCGCCGTACAAACTGAAACCAAAAACGATCTTTCCCTCGGATTTTCGGCCAATTTCATCCTTTAAAGAAGGCGTAGTCAGAGATTGAATGAGCTCGCTCTGGCTTTTGTATGAATTGAATATTTTGCCGATTTTCACGCAGCCACCCAGTGCTTTCTGCCAGCTCACCGCGTCAATTTCCTGGTCAGTTTTGACAATCAGGGCTTGGCTGGTCAGGTCAATGGTTTTTAAATCAGTGGACACAGTGACCTGACGATTGAATATCTCCGCCAGAGATAAAAGGGGTGTTCTGCCTAAAATAAAGCAATATTTAGCCATGCTCTTATTATATACTAAATGTAAATTTTCAGCTAAAAGTTGCATTGTTTTTTGGCTTATGATAAAATCTATTCGAATAAATATTTGACCTAAATATAGGCATATTTTTTCCGCTTTCGCCGAATTATTCACTACGATGCCAAGGACAATTATTTTTTGCATGATAGAAAGTGGTGGATACCTACCGAAGCAACGGCGAAGGTGGGTTGGGGCGTCGGTGGTTTTCGCTGAGGCATCAATCAAAAAGAATTACATTTAATTAGAGCTCAATTCGTATGCAGCATTATGAACTATTTTACATCGTTTCAGTAAAACTGACCGGTGATGAGCAAAAAGTTTTGTTGGACAAGATTTCTGGCTTAGTCAGCGTCATGGGCATGACTGTGACAGCCAATAAAGAGGTCGGCCGCAGGAAGTTGTCTTACCCTATAAAAAAGGAAATTCAAGGGAATTATTTTTTAATGGAATTTGATGGTGAACAATCGAAGCTCAAAAAATTAGAACGTGAGCTTAGATTAATACCCGATATTTTAAGATTTTTGTTACTTAAAAAGCATGTAAAAACACAAGAAGAGATTGAGCGCGAGCAAAAAATTCGTGAAAAGATTGAGGGCAAGAAAAGAGAAGCCGAGCGCATTGAGTTGGCCAAAGCCAAAGAAAAGGTGAGCGCGACTAAGAGCGAAACAGTTGAGAAAAAAAACGACGATAACAAAAAAATTAGTTTGGAGGACTTGGATAAAAAACTGGATGATATATTGAAAGAAGAAGTCTAAGGTGGTTACTAATTAGTAATCTCTAACTACCCATCAAGCCCCATTGTTCAATGACTGAATGTTTTAATGAAAAGGTGGATACTGGATATTTAT
The DNA here is from genome assembly GCA_964592105.1 of uncultured Gammaproteobacteria bacterium. Lineage (GTDB taxonomy): Bacteria > Patescibacteriota > Patescibacteriia > UBA10025 > JAHIVO01 > CAZQBL01. The sequence goes on from CAZQBL010000017.1 coordinate 37,530, forward strand.
TCGTTAATTATAAATTAATTATTTGTCATTAGGGATTAGAAAGATATGAATCTTAACAAAGTAATGTTAATAGGTAATGTCACCCGTGATCCAGAAGTCAGAACCACGCCCGGCGGTCAGAACGTAGCTTCATTTGGCGTAGCCACCAATCGACGCTGGAAAGATCAGTCGGGCCAGCAAAAAGATCAGGTCGAGTTTCATAATATTGTTGCCTGGAGAAGGCTGGCGGAAATCGTCGGTCAGTATCTCAAAAAAGGCAGCAAGGTTTATATCGAAGGACGTTTACAGACCAGGAGCTGGGATGATAAGAGCGGCGTTAAACGCTATAAAACTGAGATTATTGCGGAGAATATGATTATGTTAGATAAGGCAGGAGACAGTCCGGTCAGCAGCGCGTCCGAATCCGGCAACGAAGGGGTTCAGCCAGAACCATTATCTCAGGAACCGGAAATAAACGTTGAGGATATACCTTTTTAATTTGTAAGCCGTCACGAATTTTATTCACGAATCACGTGAATTTTTATTAAATCATTACTAGTGCAAATTCGCGATTATAGATTAGTAGTAATAAATTAAATACACTATGCAAAAAGCCTCCAGCGATAAGAACTGTTATTTCTGTATAAATGGATTGAAGGAAATAGATTATAAAGAAACCCGAGTGCTGCAGAAGTTTCTGTCGTCTTACGCAAAAATATTGCCTCGCAAAAAAACCGGTATTTGCTCCAAACACCAACGCAAGCTGGCCACGGCCGTCAAACGGGCTCGCTTTATGGCGCTGATACCTTTTACAACACGATAAGCAATAATTATCGTTTTATGGTGTCGGTGCCTCTGGTCCCTATCGTTTAAAGTTTTAGTTTGCGTTTCCTTGCTTTGGCGACACTGACCAACGATATCGATACAAGCGGCGACAGCGTAAATACGGAACATCAACGATCATTTCAAAATAACAAATTAATTTATGTTATCCATCAATGATTTGAGGGCCGGCGCTTACTTAGTTTATAACGGCGACCCCTATGTTGTGCTTAAGCACAGTTTTATTAAAATGGCCCAGTCCAAAGGCATCATGAGGACAACCATGAAGAATTTGAAGACCGGGCGGGTTCTTGAAGAAACTTTCAAAGGCCAGGAAAAATTAGAAGAGGCAGATATTAACCGGAGCAAGGCCAACTATCTTTACCAGGAGGGAGATCGGTTTTATTTTATGGACGCCGAAACCTATGATCAGTTTTTTGTAACCGGAGAACAATTGGGTAGGCAAAAAAACTTTTTAAAAGAAAATTTGCCGGTTGATGTTTTAACTTACAACGGAGTTCCGATCAATATTGAATTGCCCAAAAAGGTCCAGCTAAAAGTAACCATGACTGCTCCCGGCGTGCGCGGAGATACTGCTCAAGGTTCGGTTACCAAAAAAGCGACTTTGGAAACTGGCCTGATAGTTAATGTGCCATTATTTATCAAGCAGGACGAGATAATTGAGATTAATACCGAAACAGGTGAATACGTCGGTAAAGTGGCCTCAAAGTAATATAAAATAAATTAGCTCGCTTTTTGATAGCGAGCGAGCTTTTTTATTTTGACGCCTAGTTTTGACGGGCTGTCTCAAGTTAAGCCAGGCCTGTTTCTTTTGTTCCTCAGTCGGGTTAGTGGGCCCAATGGTAAAAAGCTGGATATAATCTGGCCACAGCCAAAACCGTAAATGTCATAAACGAGTTTTACGGCCTTGAATGAGCATTAATGGGTCGGCCGTTATTGAGGAAATAGTGGATTTGTTTCGCCCCTGCTTTGTAGTCAATAATCAAAATAAGCCATACGATCCCCTTTTTGACTTATTGTTAATAGTTACCAATGTGCGTAACGGATTTATAGCTCCGCCGCAAAACAATCTGGCTTGCTAAGAAGGGGAACTTTTTTCGCTATTTGATAATTATCACTTAAACCAGTCCAATTTTCTTTTTGACCGTGGCTAAATTTTTTTGGGCCAGTGTTTGGGCTTTTTGGCTGCCTTTGGTCATGATATCCCAGACTTTGTCTGGTCGTTTCAGTAGCTCGGTACGTTTTTCCCGAAGCGATTTTAGTTGTGGAAAATCTATGATTTTATCCGCCAGAAGTTTTTTGTATTCAGAAAATTTCACCGAGCCTTCTTTGAGCGAGACGATGAATTTTTTTCTTTCGGTGTTTTCGGCAAAGATATACAGGAGCATGTAAAAGTTATACAGGGCCATAAATTTATAATACTTGGTTTGGCCCATTTCTTTTTCCAAAGTCGACAGATCTTTTTCCTTCCTGATTTCATGATGATTTGGTAATAAACCGTTAAACTCGGCAAATTCCTCGTGAATTTCTTTGGTGTGGGCGATGAATTCTTTGATAACATTTTTTTCGTCGCCAGTGACTGTGACCATAGATTTTATTTTCTTTTGAATTTCATCGGGCGTGTCAGCCAGAGCAATGTATGATTTCGGCCCCAGACTTTTGCTCATTTTTTTGGTTGGATCAGTTAGGGCCATTAGTTTCGGCGTGGGCGTGATTCTTTCCTTTGGTTCACTAAATGTCTGACCGTATTTGTTATTGAAAGCTCTGGCGATTTCTCTGGCTAACTCCAGATGGGCGAATTGATCCTGCCCAACCGGTACTAGGTCAGCATTGTACAAAAGTATGTCCGCGGCCATTAATACTGGATAATCAAGCAAACCCATATTTAAATTGTTTTTGAATTGCTCGGCGCTGTCTTTGAATGTGGGTACGCGCTCCAGCCAGGAAATGGGAGTAACGCAGTTGAGGATCCAGCAGAGTTCAGCGTGTTCCGGCACCCACGATTGGATCATCAGCGTGCTTTTTTCAGGATCGAGTCCGGCAGCCAGAAAGTCAACTGCGATTTCGAAAATATTGTTATTTAGTTCTTTGGCGTCCATACCCTCAGTCAGGGCATGATAATCAGCCACAGCAAAAATGCAATCATTGTCGGGATTGCTTTGCAGTTCCAGCCATGATTGGATAGCTCCAAAATAGTTGCCGATATGGAGTTGGCCCGAAGGTTTTATTCCCGAAAAAACAATGTGTTTCATATGATTATTTTATTTATTGTATCATATTCTGCTTTTTATTACTATTTGTCAGGACAAATCAGCTCGGACATGAAAGGCCAGAGTTGGTTACATATTGATTGTTTGGGATTAGACTTCAATGATAACCGGCAATACCATCGGCCGACGCTCTGTTTTGCTGAAAAGAAATGATCCGATCACATCGCGTATTTTATTTTTGATGAATGTTTCGTCGGCAGAAGTGCGGGGGTCGCGATCCTTGAGTATTTTTTTCACTTTATCACGTGTTTGGTCGAGCAGTTTTTTGTTCTCCTTCATGTAGATAAAACCGCGCGAGATAATGTCCGGCGAATTGATTAATTTTCCTGTTTCCGCGTCAATTTTGACGATGACCACAAACATACCGTCCTCGGCCAACATCTGACGGTCGCGCAGCACCACATGGGAAATATCACCAACGCCCAGACCATCAACCATAACGTAACTGGTGGGGACCTTTTGATTGGTTAAATGCGGGCGTCCGTGATCAAATTCAAGTACCGAGCCGTTGTCCAGGATAAAAATATTTTCTTTACGAAATCCTTCACGGATCGCTAGTTTTTCTGCTTCTTTCAGGAAGTAATGATTGGCGTAAACGGGTAGGAAATAATCTGGCTTAACTTGTTTAAGGACAGTCGCGATATCTTCTGCTGTTCCATGACCAGAGGAGTGGATATCCATGATATCGCTATGAACTACATTATCACTCAAGCGATATAGATTATCCTTGAGGCGTTGGATAGTTCGTTCATTTCCGGGAATGATTGATGAAGAAAAAACAATCGTGTCGCTTTTTTTGATTTGGACAAATCGATGCTGACCGTTAACAATACGTGATAATACAGCGTTGCCCTCACCCTGAGCTCCGGTACAGATGACAATGATTTGTTTGTCGGGATATCGGTGAATTTTATCAATGGGAATAAGCGTTTCTTTTTTTACCTTGATATAGCCGAGCTGTTTAGCAACCTCGATGTTCATTTTCATGCTATAACCGTCCAGTGCCACCTTTTTACCAATTTTTTCAGCAAATTCCAAAATTTGTTTGATTCGTTCTATTTGTGAGGAAAAGGTACCAATGATAATGCGTCCCGGCGCCTGACTGATCAGTCGTTGCAGATTGTTATACATGACGCGTTCAGGCACTCGTTTATTAGTGTTGGTGGCACCTAGACTTTCCAACATCAAAATGGTCGGCCGTTTGAGTTTGGCCAGTTGGTGATACTGCACTTTGCGATGACTGACCGGATCTTCTTCATACGTCCAGTCACCGGGGTGTAAAACTGTGGCATGAGGCGTTTCGATTATGATGCCAATTGCATCCATAATTGAGTGGTCAACCGGAAAGAATTTGGTCAAAAATTTTCCCAGGCGGATGCGGTCGGTAATATTACGAATTATGATGGATCGCAATTGTTTGGCCGATCCTTTTTTATGGTCCTCAAGGCGATTTTTGAGTAGGGCCAGAGTCAGTGGTCGGCCGACCACCGGTGGATAACCAAGTTGCTCCAGTAATATTGGTGCCGCTCCGATATGATCAAGGTGACCGTGAGAAAAGATAACTGCCCGGATATTTTTTTCTTTACCTTTAAGATAACAGATGTTGGGAATAATATAATCAATGCCCGGCATGTCTTCCTCGGGAAACTGTACACCCATGTCTAAAATGATAATATCCTTGTGGTATTCGAAAACCGTCATATTGCGGCCAACCTCTTCCTGTCCGCCGAGCGGAATAATGCGCAGCAGGTTGGTTTTTTTGTTTGTTTCTTGGTCTCTTTTGATTTGTTTTTTTTGAATCATATTTTTTAATTTCTAAGAACGAAGCACGAATTCCAAAACAAATTCAAATGAATTAAATTCTAAATTCAAAACAAGACTGCAACTTGAGAAGTTTTGAACATTTGAATTTTGAACATTAGATATTGTTTCGAGTTTCGATATTCGAATTTCGGATTTATTGAGATTGGTGCCGGAGAGAGGACTTGAACCTCCAAGCCCTTGCGGGCACATGGCCCTGAACCATGCGTGTTTGCCAATTTCACCACTCCGGCATGAAAATTAATTCCAACCCAATTTAGTTTTAATATACCATTCCTCAATGCCATTGAAGCGATCGGAGGGAACGGTGATGCGTTCCTGGCTTATGCCTTTTATTTTTTCGTTGACGCCATAATCATAAGTTGGGCTGTAGAGGAAGATAGCCGGTAATTCCTCGGCCAGAATGTTTTGGAAGTCAACATATTTTTTAGCGCGCTCGTCAGCGTTATTAAGTTGGCGCGCTTCCTCCAGAAGTTTATCCGCATCTTTGTTAAAGTAATTGGAAAGATTGAGGCCGCCAGAAAGGCTCTGGCTTGAATGCCAAAAAGGATAGGGGTCGGGGTCAGCCCCGACAATCTCGCCATAGAGAAAGGCTTCGTAGTTTCTTGGTTTTATAACTTCTTTATCGACACGACTGGTGTTCATGATGCGTAACTCTATACTGGCTCCGATTTTTTCCCAGTTTTGTTTTAAAATATTAGCTGTTTTTATGTATTCCGGCTGATCTACCGTGGTCAATGAAAATTTGAATTCTAAACCATTTTTCTGCCGGACAGTCCCGCCCTCGGGAATTTTCCAGCCGGCTTGTTCGAGAGTGTCAGCGGCTTTAGCCATATCGAATTCGTATTTTTTTACGTCGGGATTGAAACCAGGGAAGCCCTCTAAAATTGGAGAATTAGTGATGACGCCGTCGTTGTCAAGTACTTCCGCTAGAATCTGATTTTTGTCGGTAGCATAGGCCAGAGCCTCGCGCAATTCTTTGGTTTTTAAAAGTGAATTTTTTTGATTTAGAAAGACAGCAGTATATTGAGGCAAAAGAAGTTGATAAACTGTTATGTTGTCATTCTTTTTCAACGAATCTTTGAGATTTTTGGGAACGTAACTAGTTCCTTCAACTGAATTATTTTGTGCGGCGGTTACGGCTGCTTCAAAGCTTTCATAAAACTTCAGAGTAATTTTATCAATATATGGTAGGTGGCCGTAATAATTTTCGTTTCTGGTTAGCATGTAAGTTTTTATGTTGCCGGAACGATCTTTGGTTAATTCTTTGAATAGATATGGTCCGGTACCGATAGGTTTGGTGTTGTATTCAGTCAGGCGGAAATTGGTAGCCGTTAAATCGTTCCAGAGATGAGCCGGCAGGATGCCGATAGTCAAGCTGGATAGAAATGGTGAAAACGGTTCATTCAGGTTGAATCTGACGGTAAAATCGTCAACCCTTTCAACGCTTACCCCTTTGAAACTGGAATAATATGGACTGTTGTATTCAGGATCTTTAATAGTTTCGTAAGTATAGACGATGTCATCAGCCATTAATTCGTTACCGTTGTGCCATTTAACGTTGGGTCGTAAATATATCGTGTAAGTTTTGAGGTCCTCGGATATTTCATACCTTTCGGCTAGATCCGGCACTAATTCCAGTTGCTGATTGTAGGTAAAGAGCCCGGAGTAAATAAGCTTGCTTATATCACGATCTACGTCGCTTTGAGCTAAAACAGGATTAATATAGGCCGGTTGTCCAACCAAGGCTTCGGTATAGGCGCCACCGTTTTTTGGCAGATAGACGATATGTCTTTGGTAAAACCGGAAAGTAATAAAACCAAGACAAATAATGACTATCGTCAGCAAGGTTCTGATAATAATTTTTTCTTTTTTGGACAGGTACTGCGGTAAATATTGTAGTTGTGGCCAGGAAGGAAAACGTTGCGTGGCCAAAGAAAAAACTAACTTCTTGTCCCAATCATTCTGTTCGGCTAAGACAGAAGGAGGTTTCACGGGTTTTACTTTGATAGGAAATTTTCGACGATAATAGGTGCTAACCCGTTCGAAGAATTGTTTTAGATAGTTTTTCAATTTAATTACCGTTTTTTTGTTATTGGCGGATTAGGATATTGGCGATGGCCACTCCCAGAAAAAGGACGCTTAAAATAATCGTCCCGACAAAGAGGGTTTTTTCGAATCCTCGTTTAGTTCGGTAGATATTACCTTGGCCGCCAAAAACCGTGGATAGTCCTGCTCCACGACTTTGGAGCAAGATAGCGGTAATCAGTAATACCGCTAAAACGATTTGGATGATGTTAAAGATATTTTCCATAAATAAAAAAAGTAGTATTACTACGGCATAGTATAGACTACCAAACTTAATGGCATTTGTCAACCGCACTTTTTTGGGCGATAATTCGCTGCAATTTTTTGACGTTCGCCCCAGAGATCACCATACGCGGCATACGTTTCCTTTCTCGCTTTTTATAATTTTTGGCCAAGTTGTTTTCTATCAATTCCAAGTTGAGATTTTTCATAATTTTTCTTTTATCTGGCGAGCTAATTTAATCCCTACTAATTTAGTCAGCTCCGCTTCGGTGGCTTGGCTAGCGCCCAGAGCCGACCCAAAATTCTTAATCAATAGTTTTTTTGTTTTTGGCCCCAAGCCAGGAATATCATCAAGGACCGAACGCTTGAGGGATTTTTGGTGTATTTTTCTGTAGAAAGCTATGGCAAAACGATGAGCTTCATCCCGCAAGCGTTCGATTAAAAACAGCGCCGGGGAATTGGCTGGAAAGTTAAGTGAGCTTTTTTTGCCGGGCAAATAGATATCTTCCTGTTTTTTGGCCAGGGCGGCCACAGCGACATTTTTGGGAATATGAGGTAGGGCGGAATTCAGCTGCCCTTTGCCGCCGTCCAGAATGACTAAGTCGGGTTTGGGCCAGGCGGTTTTTTTATCTGCCGATTCTCCAATTCTAGCGAACCTTCTTTTGATCACTTCGGCCATCATCGCGGTATCGTTGGCACCCGTGACGGTTTTTATTTTGAATTTACGGTACCATTTTTTATTCGGTTGGCCATCAATGAAAACAATCATCGAGGCAACCGCCTTGGCACCCTGAATGTTAGAAATGTCGAAAACCTCGATACGTCTGGGCCAATTACTCATGCCCAGGTATTTTTGAAATTGTTTCAGGGCGGACGTGATTTGGGCCTCGTTTTTCTGCCAGGAAGCTTGGGCTTGATTCAAAAAGGCTGCGGCGTTTTCTCGGCCCAATTCCAGGTACTGACGTTTGAATCCTTTTTGGGCGGTAAATATTTTCAGCTTGAAAGTTTTTTCCAAAAGATGTTTATCCGGAAGTTCTGTGGGTACAATAATCTGTCGGGGTACGTCCGTAGCCCGCGGATAGTATTGCTCAATAAAAGCTTGAATAATGGTCGCATCATTTTGCTCGGCAATGTTTTTTAGTAGGAAATTCTGTTTGTTGATGAGAGCTCCCCGTCTGACGTTAAAAACATTAATGGCTCCGTGGGTTTCGTCGCGAGCTAAGCTTATAATATCCTGATTTTCCCCGCGCAAGGATATTATTTTTTGCTTTTCGGCGATTTTGGTGAGCTGGTTAATTTTATCCCGAAGAACGGCGGCCTGTTCATACTTTTTTTCGGAACTGGCCTTAATCATGCGGTCTTTTAGTTCAGTGATAATATCCCCCAATTGACCTTTTAAGAATTGGATAATTCTATTGATATTTTGACGGTATTCTTGGGCATCGGTCGGGCCGAATAATTGCGGGTAGCGTGTCAGTAAGTTTCGCAGGTGTTGGGTTGAGGTGTTTTTCGGGAAATTTCGATGAGGAAAAAGTTTGCGTAAGTAATGGAGCGTTTCCCGAACGGCCCCGGCCGAAGCTGAGGGTCCGAAATACTTGGCTTTGTCTTGACTGATATTTCTAACGGTGAAGACTCTGGGAAATTTTTCATCAACCGTAATTTTGATATACTGGAAATTTTTGTCGTCTTTCAGATCGATATTGTATGGCGGTTGGTTTTTCTTGATCAAGTTTGATTCAAGTAACAAAGCTTCTGTTTCCGAAGAGGTGATAATGAATTCAATTTTTTTTATTTTTTCGACCATCAACAGCTTATGCGGTGTCAAAGAAGACGATTGGTGAAAATAAGAGCTGACGCGGTTTTTCAAGTTTTTAGCTTTACCGATATACAAAATGTCTTCTTCTTTATCTTTAAAGATGTAGACGCCGGGTTTTGAGGGAATGTGTTGCAAATTAATTTTCATGGCTCAACCAAATTATAGCACAGCGGGCTTAAAAAGCGGGGTTTTTAGATATGGTGTTTGATATCTCATATATCATATATATTACATATTGCCTAGCCAACATCGTCACCCTCTAGACCGTTAAACCGTAGCCCCAAAGCGTTAACTGTACAGGGAGTTGACCCGTATTGACAGAGGGTGTATAATGAGCTTCGCATCTTTTGGCGTTTTTTGATGTTTAAATATAACGCCAAAAGAACCCTCGCGTTCATAGCTTGGGAATAAAAGTATTGTTGCGAGTAGTTAGGCCTTTTTATGTGGATAATCATTTTCCATGAAAACAAACGCAAAAAATAACCCCAATAAGATAATAATTCGTGGCGCACGGGTCCATAATCTGAAAAATGTTGATGTGGACATCCCGCGCGATAAACTGGTGGTGATGAGCGGTATTTCCGGTTCGGGCAAGTCATCGCTAGCTTTTGATACGATTTACGCCGAGGGGCAGCGCCGTTACGTGGAATCGTTATCAGCCTATGCTCGTCAGTTTTTGGGACTCATGGATAAGCCGGACGTGGATTTAATCGAGGGTTTATCACCGGCCATTTCCATAGATCAGAAATCAACTTCCCACAATCCACGTTCAACCGTGGGTACGGTTACGGAAATTTATGATTATCTCCGCTTGCTTTTTGCCCGGGTGGGAAAACCTCATTGTCCCAATTGTGGCCGGCCGGTGGCCAAGCAAACCCTCGATCAGATATCGGCCAAGATAATGTCAATGCCGCAGGAAACTCAGTTCATCATTTTGGCGCCGGTTATCAAAGATCAGAAAGGCGAACACAAGAACGTTATAGTTGAGGTTCGTAAAGCCGGTTATGTCCGGGTGCGCTTTGACGGCGTGATTTATTCGATTGAAGAAGCTGAAGATTTGAGAGTGGACAAGCAAAAAAAACATACGGTGGATGTGGTGGTAGACCGTTTGACTAATAATAAAGAATTGGACAAGAAGCGTTTGATCGAATCATTAGAAACGGCCTTGGATTTGGGCGATGGCTTGGTTATTGTCCAGCGGCAGGATACAGGTACTGATCTTCTTTTTTCCCAGCATTTTGCCTGTCCGCACTGCGATATAAACTTACCGCCGATAGAGCCGAGAAATTTTTCTTTTAATAGCCCCCACGGTGCCTGCCCGGAATGTACGGGTCTGGGTACCAAGTTGGAAATAACACCCGAGCTGGTCATTCCCAATAGACGCTTGACTATTGCTGAGGGCGCTATCCGTCCCTGGGCCAGAACTTTGGCTAATCAGGCTTGGTATGTTAGGTTTTTGCGTAAAGTAGCCGAAGCCAATGGCTTTTCCATTGATGTACCGGTGGAGAAGTTGAGCAAAAAACATTTAGATATCGTTCTTTACGGCTCCGGGACAAAGGAGTATTCCATGGAATATTCCAGCGACCGGTTTGAAGGTGATTTGACCAGAAATTTTGAAGGCGTAATTCCCAACCTGATGCGCCGCTACAAGGAAACGCAGTCGGATTATATCCGTTCGGAAATCGAAAAATACATGCGCGTTCTTATCTGTCCGGTGTGCAAAGGCAAGCGCTTGAAACCGGAAGCCCTGGCGGTGACCGTGGCCGATAAATCTATCGCTGATATTGCGGCCATGACTGTGGAACAGGCCAAACATTTTTTTACCTACCTCACTTTTTTGTCGGAAAAAGAAAAAACCATCGCTAAACAAATTCTGAAAGAAATCAATGCTCGCCTGACCTTCCTACACAATGTCGGATTGGATTATTTATCTTTGGATCGGACGGCCTCTACTCTGGCTGGCGGTGAGGCGCAGCGTATTCGTTTGGCCACGCAAATCGGATCTTCGTTGGTCGGTGTGGTTTACATCCTGGACGAACCCTCCATCGGTTTGCATCAGCGTGATAATGAAAAATTAATAGCCACTTTGAAAACCCTGCGTGACTTGGGTAACACTGTCATTGTAGTGGAACACGATGAGGGCACTATTTTGGCTTCTGATTATATTGTTGACATCGGGCCTGGTGCCGGTGACCATGGCGGCAAAATCGTGGCCGTGGGCACGCCGCAGGAAATCATGAGAAACAGAAATTCTCTGACGGGTAAATATCTGGCCGGTAAACTGTCCATACCCACGCCCCAGCAATACCGCCAGGGCAACGGCAAATTTATCGTGATCAGGGGGGCGGCCGAATTCAATCTTAAAAATATTGACGTTAAAATTCCCTTGGCTAAGTTGGTCTGTATCACCGGTGTCTCCGGGTCGGGCAAGTCTACACTTATGATCGATATTCTGGCCAAGGCCCTGGCTCAGAGGTTTTATCAGGCCAAAGACATGCCCGGCAAACATCAGCGCATTGATGGTCTGGAACATTTGGATAAAGTCATTAATATTGATCAGTCGCCCATTGGCCGTACGCCGCGTTCTAATCCGGCCACCTATACCGGCCTTTTTACTTACATCAGAGATTTGTTCACCCAGGTTCCGGAGGCTAAGATTCGTGGTTATGGGCCAGGGCGGTTCAGTTTCAACGTAGTTGGCGGGCGATGCGAGGCTTGCCAGGGCGATGGTTTGGTGAAAATCGAGATGAATTTTCTGCCGGATGTCTATGTGGAATGCGAGGAGTGCAAAGGCAAGCGTTATAGTCCGCAGATTTTGGAAATTCATTACAAGGACAAAAATATCTCCGACATTTTGAGTATGACGGTGGAAGAGGCCATGGAGTTTTTTAAGAACCTGCCGGCCATCTACAACAAACTGCAGACATTGTACGAAGTAGGCTTGGGCTATATTCATTTGGGACAATCCGCCACCACTCTTTCGGGTGGCGAAGCCCAGCGCATCAAGCTGGCCACGGAACTGTCCCGCCGTGCTACCGGCCGAACCTTATATATTCTGGATGAACCCACTACTGGGCTTCATTTTGATGACGTTAAACGATTGTTGCACGTTTTAAATCAGTTAGTTGATAAAGGTAATACGGTTTTGGTTATAGAGCATAATTTGGACGTCATCAAAAGCGCGGATTGGATCATTGATCTCGGACCCGAAGGCGGGGACAAAGGTGGCGAAATAGTGGCCGAAGGCACGCCGCGCGAGGTGGCTAAAGTCAAAAAAAGTTATACAGGGCAGTTTTTGAAGAAAATGTTGAAGTAAGAATTGTTAGAGGAGCAATTGGAGCGTGAGATTAAGAGGTGGGGAGGAGATAGATAATTAGTTATGAGTACGATATTGTGTGGCGGGCAACCAATGTTGTTTTTTATTTTTTTGGTGCATAATGTAAATAGGATTGTTAATGAGAGAAAGGCACTGTCTATAATAGGCAATAATAACAATGACAAAATTTACAGCACCCGAAACACTTTAAGAATCACTAAAGATATAGATGTGTATTCAAAGGAAGCGACTGCGATTGTTGTTACCAAAGTGTTGAAAGGTGATGTAAAAATTGATTCCGAAATAAAGATTCTTCAATGGGACGGTGAATTAGACGGTCAAGTTCAGACAGCTGAGGGCGCCATAAAATACGTAGAGGGTCAGAAAAATTTGTTATTTCTTGGTACTGATGAAATCGGTAATTGGGGAGTTTTTGCCGGAGATTGGGGTCAGTACCCGATTGATGAAAATAACATGGTCAAAGATTTTAATGACAAAACTGTCAGTTTCGCCGATTTTGAGAACGCCATCCTCGAGCCTATTAAGTAAAGTCGTAATTCAAAAGGCCAAAAGAAATTTGTATCGAGTAGGCCTTTTTTGTTTCATAAAAAAAGCTGCCCTGAGTTTATCGAAGGCGGCTTGCGCGTTTTTAATTGGTCAAAAAAGTTGTATCCAAGATGTTTTCCTGAACCTCATAGTCTTTTCAGGGCTTGGGGAGCATGTCTTCCAGTTTCTAGTTCTTTTTTACCTTCTCAATGTCCCTGGAGAGTTGGTATTTACCATCGGCGCCATACTCCTCGCCAGTGATCGGTTCGACGTGAATGAATATCATCTGGGCGACCCGGCGCCCCACGACCAACGGCATCCATTTATACTTGGAACTGTTGGCGAACTCCATGGTCCAGCGGTTGAAAAATCCGATATTTTCCTCGCCGGCGCATTATTTGCAGACATCCATGAAGTAGCGACCCATGGTGGAGCGGGCTTTCATGTGGCTGGTAATGATGCCGTAATGGCCGCCGACGTACTCAATGGTATGGCCAAGGACCGTACCGCCCGGCGAAATGGGGATGACCAGGTCGTGCGGTGAAATGTTGGCCAGTTGGTCAAATTCGTAATTGTTCTTTTTCAGCCAGATGCGGAATGGTTGAGCGACTTGGACATCTCCCCAAGCCTGCTCCACATCTTCAGGATCGTAGATATTGAAAATCGTTTTGTCGCCCGAGGGGTTCTGCTCGGCGTAATAGTATTGTCCCGGCCGGACATCATATGTAGTCATGTACAAGTTCCAGGGATTAAACGGCTCAATGACGATATTGTCCAGTTCACGGTGGCAGACAATAGCGGTATTGGACAGATTGGCCCGGCCAAAAAGCGCGGCTTTTTCCGCATCGCTCAACTTGCTTATTAGCGTTGGCGGGAAATCCTTCCCAAAAAATTTTCACCAGTTCAGGGGCTGGCGTTTCCATTAGGACCTGCTTGATCTGATCTTTTAATTTCATCGACATCATCTGTTTTTTTAATTTAATGAACAATTTATTAAGCCACTTAAACAAATTGGTCGATTGTTTTTAAAACAACTAAATTATCTTTAATTACCGAGGTAAAAAGGCTATAATTATGGGCATGACACCCCTGGAAAAATCCATTCTCTCGACTATCAGTTATTTTGATATTTTTGACTTTCCGTTGACTTTCATGGAGATCTGGAAATGGCTGTGGTTTGATCGTGAACCGCAGGTTTTTCGCCTGGATGAAATTCGAGAGAGTCTGGAGAAGAGCGGATATTTGCAAAAACGTCTTGGAGCGCAAGGTGGTTTTTATTTTTTAAGGGGACGAGAGGAAATTATTCAAACGCGTCTTGAGCGGTACAGCCTGGCTGAGCTCAAATATCACAAAGCCAAACAAATGATTCGCTGGTTGCGTTGGTTGCCTTTTGTTAGGATGATCGGTGTCTGCAATACTTTGGCTTTTAATAATAGCCGCCAGGATGCAGACATTGATTTGTTCATTATCACCAAGAGACGACGGGTCTGGCAAACCAGATTCTGGGTGACTGGCTGGCTTAAGGTTTTGGGGCTTCGTCCTCGGCCCGATCGAACCCGTGATCGGTTGTGCGCTTCATTTTTTGTTGATGAGGATCATCTGGATTTGCACGAGTTGGCTATTGCCGACGATATTTATCTGCCGTACTGGATTACGCAGGTAGTGCCGGTTTATGATGAAGGAGTCTATGATCGATTCATCGCCGCAAACCAGTGGGTTCGTAAACTCATCCCAAATAGTATTCCGGTCATGCCAACTAAGCGTCGCCAGGTACGGCGGCTGGGTTGGAGCAAGAAGGTGATTAACAGAAAATTTTCTTTGTGGCCAGAGATTATTTTTAGAAAATATCAACTGGCGATAATGCCTGATAATTTAAAAAGCAAGATCGGTTTTGGCAGCCAGGTGGTGGTGCAGGACGGGATATTGAAATTTCATGATAATGATCGCCGAGCTCTATTTTTGAAAAGGTGGCGGGAACGGATGAGTAAGTATCAATAAAAAAAGGAAATTAATTTTTCGTTGTCGTCATACGTTGTCGGTTTTGTTGTTCGTATCGGTATCGTCTGTGGGCCTTGTTTTTTTCAGTCTTATAATGACACCGTTTGACGATACGGGCCGCGATAACTACGCCGACTAACAATAACTAGTTAGTAAAAATGAATATACATAAATATTTAAATAAAGCGATTGAATATTTTTTTTACCTGTTTGTTGTCCTTTTGCCGTGGCAAACGCGGTGGATCTGGCACCAGGGGTATATCAACGGCGGATTGTGGGAATATGGGACCTTCAGTGTTTATATTACTGACTTTTTGTTTTTGGTAATTTTATTTTTATCGTTTTTTCTGAAAAACAGATCAGGTCAGAAAATTGGAATTTTCGGTCCCTACTTGTACGGTTTTTTTCTGGTTTGTTTTACTTCAATTTTTTGGACCGTTAATAAAGACGTGTCTTGGTATTTCATCGGTCGGTTATTACAGGCCTTGCTACTCGTTTGGATTGTTGTTCGCGTGAACGTGAAATGGTCGGCCTTGGCTGTGTTTTTTATACTGTCCGGCGTGGTCCAGGCCGGCCTGGGTATCTATCAATTTTTTTCCCAGCAAGTTACGGCCAATAAGTGGTTGGGACTGGCGGCGCATGCACCTGATGTTTTAGGGGATTTCGTGGTTCAGACAGCGTCAGGAAGATTTTTACGGGCTTACGGCAGTTTGCCCTCGCCGAATATCTTGGGAGGATTTTTGGTGGTTTGTTTGGTTTTTTTGATCTGCTTGATTTTTTATGTCTATGCCCACCATCCGGTCCGGCTCTGGAAGGTAATTGCCATGGCCACCGCCTTTGTTGTAATTTTTCAGGGATTGATTTTCACTTTTTCCCGTTCGGCTTGGTTGGCGCTGGGCTCAGCTTTAATCAGTATGTTGATAATGTTTTTGTGGCAAGGCGATCGACTCCGCCTGCAAGTTTTGACTAGGGTCGTAGTCTGGATTGGTTTGATAATTGTTTTTTCCGTAGTTTTGGTGCCCGATGTTTGGCAGACGCGTCTAGCCGGCAGCGGCCGTTTGGAAAATAAATCGGTGGAAGAACGGGGCAGCGGCATCGGCAATTCGCTAGAAATAATTTCCCAAAATTGGACTCATGGCACGGGTCTTGGCACATATACTCAGGCCCTCCGAGATTTTTTACCAAACCGAAAGTCCTGGGAGTATCAGCCAGTTCATCTGGTGTACTTGCTGGTGGCTGGCGAGATCGGCTTGTTCGGAGCGGCCTTGCTGCTTTTGATTATTTTTGAGTTTTTTCGTAAAACACTCAGCAGGTTTAAAAACCGTCACAGAAGTTTTGTGAGTGAGGGGTTTTTGGCAACCAGTTTTTCTTTTTTAGCTCTATTGGTTGTTTCATTATTCGATCATTACCTGTGGAGTCTGGCTTTTGGCCTAATTTTATTTTGGCTGATGTTTGGCTTATGGGTACGGCAATGGTTGGAGGAGGGTCATGCAGGTTTAATAAATGTTCTTGTGGATAAGTTGTTTCATCGAGAGTCTTGACCTATTTTCGTGGCTAATATAAAATAAGTAATGCAGATTAGCACTCTCATATTTAGAGTGCTAATTTAAGCCAAAAATTTAAATAATAATTAACTTGTGGATAACTTATGAAACTTAAACCATTAGGCGATCGTATTATCGTCAAGGCAGTCACCCAAGAAGAGGTGACCAAATCCGGCATTATCATTCCAGACACGGTAGAAAAAGAAAAAAAAGAAGAAGGAGAAATCGTGGCCGTCGGCGACGGCGAAAAAGTAAAAAAACTCGGTCTAAAATCAGGCGACCGGGTAATTTTCGGTAAGTACTCCGGCGAGGAAGTGAAGATTGATGAAGTGGAGTACAAAGTTTTGAAAGAGGAAGATGTATTAGCGAAGATTGAATAACCGTCGCGAATCTTATTTTCACGAATTTCGCGAATTAAAATTGCGCAATAAATTATTAATTTATAATTACTAAACGTATGGCTAAACAAATTTTATTTGACGAGAAAGCCCGCGCGCTCATCAGAAAAGGCGTGGACAAATTAGCAGAGGCGGTCAAGGTGACTCTGGGTCCCAAAGGACGCAATGTCGCTTTGGATAAAGGTTTTGGTGCACCGACCATTACTAATGATGGCGTGACCATCGCCAAAGAGATTGAGCTTGAAGATAAGTTTGAAAACGTCGGCGCCCAGATCGTGCAAGAAGTTGCCTCAAAAACAAACGACGTGGCTGGCGATGGTACGACTACAGCTACTTTATTGGCGCAAAGCATGGTGGCAGAGGGGTTCAAGAATGTTGCCGCTGGCGCAAATCCCATGGTAATCAAACGCGGGATTGAAAAAGGCGTTAAAGCCATTACTGAGGAATTGAAGAAAATTTCCAAGCCGGTCAAAACCAATGACGAGATTGCCCAGGTCGGTACGATTTCTTCCCAAGACCCGGAAGTAGGCAAGCTGATTGCCGAGGTTATGGAAAAAGTCGGCAACAACGGTGTGATCACGGTTGAGGAGTCACAGACTTTTGGTTTGACCAAAGAAGTGGTGGAAGGTATGCAGTTTGATAAAGGGTATGTTTCACCGTATCTGATTACTAATGCCGAACGCATGGAAGCGGAATATAAAGATGCACGTATTCTGATTACCGATAAAAAGATTTCGGCCCTGAACGATATTCTTCCGTTGCTAAATAAAATGGCCGAGACGGGCAGTAAAGAACTAGTGATCATTGCCGATGAGGTAGAGGGTGAAGCACTAGCAACTTTTATTGTTAATAAACTTCGTGGTACTTTTAACATTTTAGCGGTAAAAGCTCCTGGCTTTGGCGACCGTCGTAAGGAAATTTTGCAGGACATTGCGGTCTTGACTGGCGGTAAGGTTATTTCTGAAGATGTCGGTTTGAAATTGGAGAGCGCCACGCCGGATATGTTGGGGCAAGCTCGTCGCGTAGTTGCCACTAAAGAAACTACCACGATTGTCGAGGGCAAAGGCGACCAGAAAGAAATTAATGATCGAATTGCCCAGATTAAGAAAGAATTAAAAGATTCAACTTCTGATTTTGATAAAGAAAAACTGCAGGAGCGTTTAGGTAAACTAGCCGGTGGCGTAGCCGTGATTAAGGTTGGTGCCGCTACCGAGACTGAATTGAAGGAGAAAAAGCATCGCATTGAAGATGCCTTACACGCGACTAGAGCCGCAGTCGAAGAAGGTATTGTAGCCGGTGGTGGCGTCGCTTTCATCCGGACCTTGCACGTGCTGGACAGTTTAGATGTTGAGGGCGACGAAAAAATCGGTGTTAATATTTTACGTCGTGCTCTGGAAGAGCCGGTACGCCAAATTGCCATTAATGCCGGCAAAGAAGGCTCGGTTATAGTCGAAGCAGTCAAAAAAGAAAAAGGCAATCATGGTTATAATGCCGCAGAGGACAAATTTGAAGACTTGGTGGCCGCGGGTATTGTCGACCCGACCAAAGTAACCCGTTCTGCATTACAGAATGCCGCCTCCGCCGCCGCGATGCTATTGACCACCGAAGCTGTGGTAACTGATGTTCCGGAAAAGAAAGAAGCGGGTGGCATGCCAAGCAGCATGCCGGGCATGGGTGGAATGGATATGGGGATGTAGGCCCTATGAGAAGGCAACCTACGGTTTCCTTCTCATCACTCATTCTTCCCTGAGTGGAGTCGTTCGGTCGACGTGAAGTCGTCCCTCGCGATGATTCAGAAGTAAAGCCCATGAGACCCGTGAGCTCGCGATGATTAGAAATTAGTTTTTATTGATTGGTAATTTGAGTCCGAGCGTACCCTTTAGGGTGCGCTCCAATCAATCAGTTCGCAAGGTTTAATAATTATATCAGTTGTTCCTTTTAGATATAAAACAAGACCCGTTTCTCAAAAAGAAGCGGGTTTTGTGATGGTAAAGTTAACGAATACCAAAGGTGCCAAAAGACCATGAGGCAATGTCTTTAAGTCCGCCTGAAAGGATTCCCCGCACTAGCATAACCACAATGAAAGCAATTCCGAGCCAGGAGCCAACTTTTGCATAGATTAGGGCTTCATGATTGATTCGTTGTTTGGGCAGTGTCACTTGTGCCTCCATGTTTAAGTTGCGATTTAGTTTAGTTAAACTTAGTTTATTTTGTGATGTTTGTTAAGATGCTTGTCCGCTTTTCTGCTCGTCCAGAAAAGCGGCTGAAAAGAGACGTCGTCCTACTTCGTAGTCATGAAAATTGGGTTTATTGTCGCTTTTAACCCAAACTCGCCGCGGCCGGCTCCGTATATTAGAATGCGGAGCGAGCGGAATAAAATCTCACCAGAGAAGCGAAACCACTCTGATTCGCCACGATTTTACCACGATTACTCTGCGAAGGGCGGCTTGTTTAGGTAAGAAGAGTGTCTTTTTTTGAAGTAGGAATAAGTAGTTTTGTTGTGGTTGTCAAGGGCGCCAATTTGCCGTATACTAAATAATGAATATTAGTGATAATTGTTAACAGGTGAGTTTATGGCAGAGCAGTTTGAGGCACAAATGAATGACGCGACAAGACCGGATTCGCTGATTGCCGGCAAGGATATTGTCTTTTATTGGAAAGCTAGTCGGTTGTTTATTATCTTGTTGGTTATTTTGGAAATTATTAATGTAGTTTTAAACCGTATACCTTACGGCACTTGGCTGGCAGTGGCTTTGGTCTCCGTGCTTTTTACTTGGTGGTTGCTGAGGCGCTTTCGAGTAAAGTTAGGCGTGGTTATAGTTGCCAATGTTATTTTTGGTTTATGTTCCGGATTATTGATGGCCATTTTCGAGATTATCTGGCTGCATCAATGGTGGTATGCTCTAAATTTGATCCGGCGGCCGATTTTATTGGCTGTGACCGCGGCTATTATCGCGGGATTTTTTTATCTTATTTTTCAGGGAATTATAAATAAGAATAAAATTAGTGAGCCGAAAGGAGGTGGGATTTATGGAGGAAATAAAACCTAAGCCGGGCAGTTCGGATAGTAATCTAATGGCCGCCCTGTCTTATATCTGGATAGTCAGCGTTATCATGCTGGTTCTCAAGAAGGACGATGAATTTATTAAATTTCATGCCAAACAAGCAACAGTGCTGTTTATTTTGTCAGTGGCCGCAATGATTTTATCGCCGATACTGTTTCCGATTGGTTTAATCGTCTGGCTTTTTGTGATTGTGATGTGCATTTTGGGCTTCATTAAAGCTCTAGGCGGAGATCGTTACAAGCTCTGGTTGATTGGTGATTTGGCCGAGAAGATCAAGATATAGCTTTATTACTGTAAAATAGGAAAAATTATTTTAAGGCTCGAAATTTTTATTTCGAGCTTTTTGATTTATGAGAAGACAAATGAGGGTTTTTTGTTTCACCAACAAACAAGCTCTTTTCGTCGCTCGCCTTGCCTATAGGGTTGTACCCAGGTGCGAATTTAATTATAGTTAATTACACTAAAATTATCCGACCGATGTGTTTTTGTAACATATATGTTATAATAAATACCGTCTAAAAAGTATTCTTTTAATTCATTCATTATGTCGACCCAAAAACAAAAAAAACATATCGTCTGGTTTAAGGAACTGGGCATTAAAGACGTGCCTTTGGTTGGCGGAAAAAATGCCAGTTTAGGAGAAATGTATCGAATGCTCGATACAAAAGGCGTCAATGTACCAAACGGCTTTGCGGTGACCGCTATTGCTTATCATTATTTTTTGGAAAAAGCGGGAATCAAAAAAGAAATTAGGCGGATATTGTCGGATTTGAATACTCGCAACATGAAAAATTTGTCCGACCGGGGTGCTCGGGTGCGCCAGACCATTCTCCGTGCCAAACTGCCCCTGGATCTGCAGGAAGAAATTGCCAATGCCTATCAACTCATGGAAAAGGAGTACGGCAAGAATTGCGATGTAGCAGTCAGGTCAAGTGCCACGGCTGAAGATTTACCTGATGCCTCGTTTGCTGGCCAGCAGGAGACCTACCTGGATATCCGCGGAACGCAAAAACTGATAGAGGCTTGTAAAAAATGTTTTGCCTCATTATTTACCAATCGAGCAATTTCTTATCGCGAAGATAAGGGCTTTGATCATTTCAAAATAGGTTTATCCATCGGGGTACAGAAGATGGTTCGATCTGATAAGGCCTGTTCAGGCGTGATGTTTTCCATAGATACGGAAACCGGTTTTCGCAATGCGGTTTTGATCAATGGGGCTTGGGGTTTGGGCGAGAATATCGTCCAAGGTACGGTTACCCCGGATGAATTTTATGTGTTTAAGCCGACACTCAAGACGCATAAACCCATCTTGACCAAGAAACTCGGGGCCAAAGAGGTAAAAATGATATATGCCTCCGGCCCAAAACCGACCAAGAATATTCCGACTACGGATCAGGAAAAAAATTCGTATGTTTTGTCGGACAAAGAAATTTTACAATTAGCCAAATGGGCGGTGATTATTGAGGAGCATTACAAAAAGCCCATGGATATGGAGTGGGCTAAAGATGGGTTGACCGACAAGTTATATATTGTTCAGGCCCGTCCGGAGACTGTGCAATCGCGGCGTGACGTGACAGTGCTGGAAGAATATATTTTGGGTAAACGCGGAAAAGTTATTGTGACTGGTTCGCCAGTCGCGGCAAAAGTCGGAACTGGACAGGCGCACATAATTTTAGACGCCAAGCAGATTGGGCAATTTAAAAAAGGTGAAGTGCTAGTGACTGATATGACTGACCCAGATTGGGAGCCGATTATGAAAATCGCCTCGGCGATTGTGACAAATCGGGGCGGTCGGACCTGTCACGCGGCCATTATTTCCCGGGAGTTAGGCATTCCCTGCATTGTGGGCACGGGTAATGCCACTCGGAAAATAAAAACTGGCAAAAATGTGACTGTTTCCTGTGTTGAGGGCGAAAAAGGTTTCGTCTACGAAGGAATTTTGCCATATAAGGTTAAAAAAACTAATTTAAAGAACCTCAAGCGGCCACGGACAAAAATTATGATGAATGTCGGTACGCCGGAACAGGCTTTTGCCGAGAGCTTTATTCCCAATGACGGGGTTGGCTTGGCCCGCATGGAATTTATCATCATGAGTTATATCAAGATCCATCCCCTGGCCCTAATCAATTATCCGCATTTAAAGGATAAAAAAGCAATCAGGAACATCAAGAAGATAACCAAACTATACAAAGACAAGAAGCAGTTTTTTGTGGATCAGTTAGCTTCAGGCGTGGCCATGATCGCCGCTGCTTATTATCCCAAGGACGTAATTTTGCGCTTCTCGGATTTCAAGACTAATGAGTATGCTAATTTAATTGGTGGAGCTGAGTTCGAACCAAAAGAAGATAATCCCATGATCGGTTGGCGCGGGGCCTCGCGGTATTATGATAATAATTACCGGGCTGGATTTGCCCTGGAGTGCCAAGCCATTAAGAAAGTTCGCGATGAAATGGGTCTAACGAATTTGAAAGTAATGATTCCATTCTGCCGGACTATCAAAGAGGGGAAACAGGTTATCGCTGAGATGGCTAAAAATGGTTTGCGTCAGCACGAACGGGGGTTGGAGGTCTATGTGATGTGCGAGATACCTTCAAATGTTGTACTGGCTAAAGAATTTTCCAAGATATTTGATGGTTTTTCTATCGGTTCAAATGATTTAACCCAGTTGACTCTTGGTGTAGATCGCGATTCCGAACTGGTTGCTCATATTTACGACGAACGTAATGAAGCAGTCAAAACATTGTTGCGCCAAGTGATTCGGACGGCCAAACAATATAAACGCAAAATCGGTATTTGCGGTCAGGCGCCGTCCGACTATCCCGATTTTGCCCAGTTTCTGGCCCGAGAAAAAATAGACAGTATCTCTTTGAATCCTGATACTGTCATTAAAACTACATTGGCTATTTTAAAAGCTGAAAAGAAATAATCCAATTCTTAAAGAATATAAAAAAGGCGATCTCAGGGGAGGCCGCCTTTTTGAGGACAGGAACGCAAATCGGCAGAATTCAAGCGTTAATAACAGGGTGATTATTGATAGGTCAGGGGCATTAGTCGGTTTCGGCGGTTTTGGATTTTAATTCAGAAGGGTTAGTTATGTCGGCAATTCGTTTCCAAATCAAAATACAAAAAGTTATGGGTTATTAGCTGAGCCTTATTGTTAGTTTATCAAGCGATGGAGGTAGCCGTGCGTTAACCGTTCCGTCATTCGGATTTCCCGAAAAGTCAGGGATGTGAAAAAAATGTGTGTTTCCGGAGAGCAGGGGCCTTTGATAACCGCCAAAATAATCAGATTTGGCAAAGTTAAAAAGACGTGTTATCATTTCACTTCTACTCGCGCCTTAACAAGCTAATAGAAGTTGTCAAGGGGGGCCGGATCTATTGAGAGTAAAATTACCGATGATAACTCTTTTCTTTTGACTTACAAAATGTTGTGATATACTGATTTTAAGATCATTTTTTAAATTTTCTTTCTCTTATGGTTACCAGCCAAAAAAAGATTGCTTTTTTGTTCTAATTTCGCCGGCTTCTTTAGAAGGGGTTGGTTTGGTGTTTAGTGATATAAAAAACATTTGATTTTTTATGGAGAGGTCGCATAGTGGCCGAGTGCGTCTGCTTGGAGAGCAGATAAGCC
>CAZQBL010000018.1:0-9330 GCA_964592105.1 uncultured Gammaproteobacteria bacterium
TATAAGAAGAAGCAGGGAGAGATTTCAAAAACCAAAAAACAAAAAAGAGTTTGATGAGGCGCAAAGAACTTTAGGATTTGTCCTTTTTGAATTATCAAAAATTTTGGCCCCATTTCTACCGTTTTTATCTGAAAAAATATATAGAGGATTAAAAAATGAAAAAAACAGCTCTTATAACTGGGGTCTTGGGACAGGATGGTGCATATTTGGCAAAATTGCTGCTTGAGAAGGATTATACCGTCTATGGCCTAATTAGACGTTATACAAATCCGAATTACGGTAACACAGATTATCTTAGTGTTACCAAAAAAATTGAATTTTTAACCGGCGACATGACCGATGAATCGTCGTTGATGAACATCATAAAGGTCATACAACCAGACGAAGTTTACAACTTAGCTGCCCAATCTTTTGTCGGCGCCTCTTGGGATTTAGCTAAACAAACAACGGAAACTAACGCTCTCGGCGTTTTATACATTTTAAATGCCATCAGGTATTTTTCCCCGATGACTAAATTTTATCAGGCCTCCACCAGTGAAATGTTCGGCAACACAAAGGACAATAAAGTTATCACCGAGGAAACCCCCTTCCGTCCCTGCAGTCCTTATGCAATCTCAAAATTATACTCGCATTGGATGACCAATAATTATCGCGAAAGCTATGGTATTTTCGCCTGCAGTGGCATTCTTTTTAATCATGAGTCTCCGATTCGGGGAATTGAATTTGTAACCCGTAAAATTACCGACGGCGTAGCCAGGATAAAACTAAATTTAAGCAAGGAAATCGTACTTGGTAATTTAGAAAGCCGGCGTGATTGGGGTTTTGCAGGCGATTATGTAGAAGCTATGTATTTAATGCTACAGCAGGAAAAACCCGATAATTACATAATTTGTACCGGAAAAACACATTCTATAAAACAATTACTGGACATTGCTTTTAGCCACGTTGGCCTTAAAGATTGGGGTGGCTTTATCAAAAGCGATCCTAAATTCAAAAGGCCTTCGGATTTAGTTAGTCTTGAGTGCGACTGTAAAAAAAGTAGGGAAAAACTAGGCTGGCAACCCAAGACAAGTTTTGAAGACATGATAAAAATGATGGTTGACGCAGACTTAAAACGCTTGGAGGCACAAAGAAATAATTCATGATTAATTAAAATGAAAATACTAGTCTTACTCCCTTGCTATAATGAAGAATTGACTCTAGCCAAAGTCATTGATGACTTTCGTCATGAGTTACCAGAGGCAGAAATTGTCGTTTTTGATAATGGCTCCACTGATAAGTCAGTCTCAATTGCCCGGCAAAAGCAGGCTACTGTTTACCTTGAGAAAAAAAGAGGAAAGGGTAATGTCATAAAATCCGCCTTTGACACATTGGAAGCTGATATATACGTAATGGTTGATTCTGACGACACCTATCCGGCTAACGAAGTGAAAAAACTTCTCCAGCCAGTTATTGACGGTGAAGTTGACATGACTGTGGGCACGCGCCTCGAAAACGCCACCAAAAAACAGTTGCGGCGTCTACATAAATTCGGCAACAAATTAATTCTGTTTATTTTGAATACCGTCTTTAGAGCCAAGTTTAAAGACATTCTCTCGGGGTATAGAGTCATGAACAGAAAATTTGTAAAAAGCATTCCCCTACTTTCTGACGGCTTTGAAATCGAAACCGAAATAACCCTGCAGGCACTTGAACGAGGTTTTCAGGTAAAAGAAATTCCGATTTCATATCGGGAACGACCGGCTGGAAGTTTTTCGAAAATTGAAACATTCAAAGACGGTTTCAAAATAGTCTTTACTATTATGTCAATTCTCCGGGACTATCGGCCAATAATTTTTTTTCTCACCATCTCTATCATTCTGTTCATCCTTGGTTTAATTACTGGCGGTATGGTCATCATTGAATACATTCAAACCAAGTTTATTACCCGTGTACCTTTGGCCATACTGTCTACTTTGCTTTTTATCCTAAGCTTTATTTCCTTTATGACCGGCTTCATTGTTTCGGCCATTAACAGACGATTCGAAGAAATGCAGGCCCTCATGAGAAAATCCACTAACCGCACGAATTCCCAAAAATGAACATAGCCGTTGTTTCGGATTCAATTTACCCTTACAACAAAGGTGGCAAAGAAAAAAGACTGTTTGAAATTACCAAGCGCTTATCCGGCTACGGGCATCAGATAACCATTTACACTATGAAATGGTGGCCGGGGCCGGATCAAACTGAGGAAAATGGAGTCAAACTGGTCAGTATCGGTAAACTGAAAAAACTTTACACCAAGGAGCGTCGGAGATCATTAACTGAAGCGCTTTTCTTTGGTTTGCGGGTTTTCCTACCTCTTTTAAAAACCAAGTACGACTTTATCATCACTGATCACATTCCGTATTTGCATCTTTTCAGCCTAAAAATCGTTTGTCTGCTTAAAGGAAAATTACTTATAACTGATTGGCTAGAAGTATGGGGCAAAAAAAACTGGATTGAATACCTAGGCTTTTTCAAAGGCTATTTAGCGTTTATTATTGAATGGCTGTCAACCAAAATTCCTAATAACATAATTTCGATTTCTGATTTCACGACCAAGCGACTGATACATGATTTTAAGGTTAATAAAAAGAAAATATCGACCTTCCCCTGCGGTATCGAGTTAGAAGACATTAAGCAGGCAAAAAGCCAAAGCGATAGACACAGCGACTGTATTTTCGTTGGTCGTTTATTGAAACATAAAAACGTAGACATGATGATCAGGGCTATTAAATATGTCGCTGATCATGGACAGCCCACAATTCGATGCCTCATTATTGGCGATGGGCCGGAAAAACCATATCTCGAAAAATTAGCCAATCGACTTAATCTTCAAAAAAATATAACTTTTTTAGGATTTATTGCTGAACATAAAGATGTGTATGCCTATATGAAATCTTCAAAAATTTTTGTATTTCCTTCGGCACGAGAAGGCTTTGGTATAGTGGTGCTTGAAGCAAATGCCTGCGGACTTCCGGTTTTAGCGGTAAAAAGCGATTTCAGTGCCTCGGCCGATTTAATCAGCGAAAACGTTAATGGATATTTGCTGGATCCCTCGCCTGAGGAAATCGGCAAAGCAATCATCAATCTTCTTGCCTCGCCACAGCGACTAAATGACTTATCTCAAAAGTCTATTACCTTCGCTAAGAACTATTCATGGGAGACTATCGTTAAACAGATGGAAAACAATTACAAAAATATTTTTTTGGCCGTAAATTTATGAAAAACGTTTTAATTGTTACACCATATTATTATCCCGAGGGCGGCGGCCTAGAGAATTACGCCCATCAAATCGCCAAACGATTAGCAGCGATTAATCATAAAGTCGTGGCCTTAACCTTGTCCAGAAAGTATTCGACCCAAGAAAACGTGGATGGGGTCATCGTGATTCGTAAAAAGGCAAATTTTGTTATTTCCAACACACCCATCAAACTAAACTTTTGTTATGACATTGCAAAAATTATTAAAGAACACGATATTAATGTCGTCCACGCCCATATGCCAGTGCCTTTTGCAGCGGACATGACTGCTTTAGTTTGTCGAATAAAAAAAATACCTTTTATCCTAACCTATCATGCGAATACGCTTTTCAAAGGAAAATCACTTACCGATTTAATTGCTTTGTTATACCTTCCCTGGCAAAACTTAACCCTTGATTCGGCAAAAAAAATAATTTTTGTTTTTAGCCATATCAGCTCAAAATTCGAGAAATGGCGCCATAAAATTCAAACTATCCCTCCTGGAGTTGATCTATACAAATTCTTAAACACTCCCTATCCCTTCAATACTCATAATATCCTCTTTATTTCGCCTCTGAGTCGGGCTTATCCCTCAAAAGGGGTAAATGTACTACTTCAAGCCGTAAAGTACCTAAAATCGCAAATAAACGACTTTAAAGCCTATATCGTCGGCACCGGCAACCTAGAAGCATACTATAAAAAATACGTGCGAGACTGTAAGCTGGAAAAATGTGTAGTTTTCCTAGGTAAATTAAAACATCAAGATATGCCGGCTCTATATCAACGCTCCAACGTCTTGGTAGTGCCTTCATTAAAATCCGAAGGTAGTCCGACAGTGATTATCGAGGCCATGGCCAGCGGCCGGCCCGTGATCGGTACAAAAACCGGCGGCATTCCTGAACTGATTGTCAACAATTATAATGGTTATGTTATTGAACCAAGCAATGCGAAATCATTATCAGATAAAATAAAAGAACTGCTGGTTAATCCAGCAACTGCTGCCTTAATGGGACGACGCGGCCGCACCATGGCCGAACAAAAATATTCTTGGGACATGATCGCCAAACAATATGAAGACCTTATCCAAAATATTTAATAGCAAAATAATTCATTATATAATTCTAATATCCGTCATTATTTATCTTATCTTTTTTTACTATTATGGATATATAAAATTTAATTACGCTGTGGCACCGGGCGACGACAACATTCGGCATATGACCGAAGCTAAGTATATTGCCGACCATGGAATCAGCATCGCCCATGAGGGTAGTTTTGATCCTCCTCTTTTTCATTTACTTTTGTCGTCCTTATCACTAATTAGCGGGCAATCTATAATTATTACGACCAAAATATTCGCCCCACTACTGGCGATTTTGGCCACCCTGTCAATTTATTTTTTGACAAAACAGTTGTTCGCTTCTGGACAATTGGCACTAATTGTTGTTTTATTACTGGTATTTCTATCGCCCCAGCCATATCAAATTTACAACGACGGTACTTATTTAAATCTTTTTTCCGCTACTTACTTAATGGTGTTTACACTGACCTTTGTGCCACGACTTTTAAATGAAGAAAAAATAAAACCGACAGTTATTCTACCTTTCCTGATTTTTTCCTCGGCTTTACTGCTATCGCACTCACTCTCGGCCACTTATTTTATTTTGATCATGTTTTTATTTTGTATTATTTTGTTATTCAAATATCGTCGAAAATTTTGGCGCAAAAAAAACCTACTAAGCTCTTTTCTTATTTTAGTGATTTTTATCCTGCCTTTAACTTGGAAATTTTACTTGAAAGACAGCGTTCAAAAAATACTATCCATCTTAGGTTTAATAAAAATTGACAGCGACAACATTTTAAGGGCAGACTTCACCAGCATTAATCCCATACCCACTTTTGCCACTTATGAATGGCTACTTAATTATCTCCCGATAATTTTGGCTTTATTCGGGCTAATTTTTCTGCTCAAGATATTCAAAAATAAAACCGTTGAAAAATGGCTGCTGGTATCCTGGCTACTTGCCATGTTTTTTGGCTCGCGGACTAATTTTTTTCAACTGCCAGAACGTTTTGCCCGTGATATGGCCTTTATTGTCATTATCTTAGCTGGCATATTCATCTATACACTGGCCTCGCAAAACCAAAAACTTTACCGCTTCGCCGTAGTCGGGATCGTAGCTATTTTACTGTCGTTAAGCCTCCCCTCACAAATTTCTACAGCCATCAGCTATGACGGTATGGTCCGGGTACAAACCTCAGACGAAAAAGCCATGCAATGGCTTATAGACAACACCCAGCCGGAGGATATCATCATGGGTGCCCCGAGAACTATCGTAGCCGGAGATTGGGGCAGCTACATTAATCTGATGACCGGCAGAAAAACTATTGATGGCACCATACCGTTGCCGGAAGATAAAAACGTGGACCATTTATATAATACCCTTACCCAAAAATCACTTGAATTTTACAAAAATAATGCCATAAACTACATTTACGACGGTAAACCCATTCTTGGCAATTTTATCGGCAAAAACACCATCGACTGGAGTTACAAAAAAACATTAGCCATGACTCCATTTCTAACCAAAGTAGCCGAATTTAAGGAGGATCACTTGGGCACGATTATTATTTACAAAGTCAACCAAACAAAAATTTCAGAATTATTATCTGAGCGCTATCCGGAGTAGATTTTTTAATTTTTGATAATTCGACTTGACTGAAAATTCCCGTTCGACAAACTGTCGGGCCTGATGGGAAATTTGTTTTCTTTTTTGCGAATTAGTAATGAGTTCGATTAAAATTTTGATCCAATCATTATCACAACCGGCCAAACAACCAACCTGAGGATTAATCAAATCATTATTCATACCAACCGGTGATGCTACCACCACGGCACCCGCGGCCATATATTGAATCGCTTTAAATGCACACTTACCCCTGGCCCATTCTGAATCAAAAAGAGGCATAAGACCTATATCAAAAGATGCAATAATTTTATTTTCAACTTCTGCAGACCACGGAACAAATTCAAAAGGAAAGTTAAAAAAATCCGGTCTTTTATTGGACAAAATCCTTATTACGACTTTATCGGGAAACTTTTGCAGAATTGATTTTAGACCAGGAGTCACCATACGTAAATATTTAAAATTTGACGAAGTGCCCGTCCAGCCGATAATCACTTTATCAAGCTTATTGTCTTTTGCTAAGGGTTTTAACGAATCAGTATCTACGGGCGTAGGAATAATAAAGACGTTTTTATTGAATCTTTTTGCATATTGAGCCAGATAATTATTACCAGCCACGACATACTTTGAGATACTAAGTACGGTGTCCACTGGATTCTTTTTGAAATTCAAATAGTTAAGCCAGATGGCATCATCGAAATCGAAAATAATATTCCTGTTTAAAAGACGCATAAAATACTCGTGCCCGGGAGAAAAATACTTCAAAATTGTCCTCTGCAAATAAACCGCGTCGAAAAAAGGAACCAGAAAAACGGCCATTGTTTTTAAAATTATTATTTCTAGATAGGACAATATTTTAAGAACGATCCAATAGTCATCAGGATTTCTGTGTCCTCGGTGAACTGGAAAATTACATACATGAAAACCGTCTTTTTTTAAAAAAGGAATAAACTGCGCAACCCGATAACGTGTCGCCCCCTCGTTCACACCCATGGTTATAAACAAAATTCTGTTGGTTCGTCCCATAAAAATTATTCCAGCTTGTCTTTATATTTTTCCATAAAATCCGCGGCTAATATCGTTTTTCCGAAATGTCCGCGAAGGCCGTCATAAAGTCCCCAAAAATAATACTTCAGCCTTATCAATCTGTGCTTATCCAAAAAACAAATAGCTAAAATTGTTTTAACGGTGTACCACATAAAATTAATATATCTCCATTTGGGAAAATGACCTTCTTTAAATAAATAAAGTACATTTCTAAAACCGTAGTACTCCTTCCAAACGACGTTTAGACGAGAACGACGAAATTCATGACCAAATCTCTTAACCACCAAATAATTAGCTTTTTCCTTATGCAATATAATGCTTTCAGGAATGAGATAAATTTTACCGTATTTTCTCAATCTAAAACAATAATCATCATCTTCTCGCTGGGTAAAAAGTCGATCCGATGGCAAGCCTATTTGTCGAATTGCCTTAGCATTTATGAACATACCGGTAAATGAAGTCATGTCAATTTCGATAAAAGGTTTTTTTAAGTCCTCCTCGGAAAGACCCTTTAGGTTATAGCCGAAAATAGAAAAGTCATAATAGCCAAAATGCCTGTTGAAAAGCAAGGAGCCATCAATGTCCTTTTTCAAAGGAGAAAGAACGGCGGTCGTTTCAGTGAATTTTTCGTTGGCCAGCAGTTTTTCCAGAGAATCTGGATAAAGTTCAGAGTCGTCATCAATTATTAAAACCCAATCACACTTAAGTTCCATGGCTTTTTTAACGCCGTAATAAAATCCTCCTGAAGAACCAGTATTTGAGCCAAGGCGAAGATGGGTTACCTTAGATTTATATTTCGTTTCCAGCATCTCCGCCGTACCATCCGTACTGGCATTATTGATAATTATAATTTCATCAGGCTGGCGCGTCTGTATCAACAAGGAGTCAATTGCCTCTTCCAAAAGTTTTTTTCGGTTATAAGTAGGTATTACGGCTCCAATTTTCATATACTTTTATTACTTCTTAATTTATTTAACAAAGATTTAAAATTTTCCGCCAAAAATAAACCCAGTGGCTGGCCCAGTACGTGAGTAGGGTTATGTATCAGCTTATCGCGCAGTTTATCATTAATAGGAATTCTTTTTTTAAAAACATGCGGGGCACCGCTTATAGCGGACAATAACCCGCTGAAAAAACCAGAAAAGCTTTTATGCCAGGTGAACATGAAAACAAATTCCTCAATTATCCTTCGCGCTGTCAGCCTAATCACCGTCAACGGCGGGAAATACCGCCAAATAATCCATAAATTGTTTCTTAACTCATAAAAAGCCCGCCTTTTGCCGCTGCGATTCACAGCAGAAATCATGTGGTTAGACACAATCTTAGGAAAAAAACGAAAACAAAAGTTGTTGTTTTGATTGAGCATTCGGATCGTCACATCAAGTTCATTGCAGTACAGAAAAAAATCAGGATCGTAAAAACCCGCTTTTTTAAAAATATTCGAACGAACCATAGCACCACAGCCGACAAAAGTGTAGACGAAAGAAGGCCAACATATCGTCTCACAACCGTTAATTTTAGGATTATTAATATTAAAAGCGATGCCAACGACATTTTCATCTTTCTCCATCTCCGTTACGGCTTTTTGAATTGCGTCATGAGCCGGAAAAGAATCATCGTCCAAAATAAGAATATATTTACCAGCAGCCTTGGCAAAACCGTAATTGTAAGCAGCAATATCAATATTTTTCTTCAAAGCTATAATCTTCACTTTTTGGTATTTTTTTTGTACCTCATTGATTGTTCCGTCAGTGGAACCGTTATCAACTAATATAATCTCCAAATTTTTGTAAGAACTTCGGTTTATTTCCGATAAGGACCGTAAAATATCATTTTTTCTGTTCCAAGAAAAAATAACGATACTTACAAGAGGTTTATTTGTGTGGTTTATATCCATAACATTTATTGTTTATTTCCTCAAATAGATCAAGGCTTCTTTTAACAGCGTCATCCATGTCATAATATTTATATTCGGCCAATCGGCCGACAAAGAAAATATTATCACATTTAAGTCTCTCTGCGTCACGATTATATTTACTGAGCCTAATTTTATTTTCCTCATTGGCGGTTGGCCAGGACATAAAACCAGGTCGCCCCGGGTACTCTATGCCAATACTGGTTTTTTTAGCTTTTTGTTTTGTTAGCTTTTTAAATTCTGTTATCCTAGTAAAAGGAAACTTAGAATTTGGATAATTAACCACAGCGGCTGGTTGGAAGCTTTCTTAATTATGGGTTTCGTGTACAATCTCGGCCCATCGGTAGCCTAACCTACCATATTGATAATTGAAGTATTCATCAATCGGACCGGTAAAAAAAATTAAATCGCTTTTGAT
>CAZQBL010000019.1:0-45725 GCA_964592105.1 uncultured Gammaproteobacteria bacterium
TCCAAACAATGCATGTACATTTTAGTTTTATTAAATAAGACTTGTTTTCG
The DNA here is from genome assembly GCA_964592105.1 of uncultured Gammaproteobacteria bacterium. Taxonomy (GTDB): domain Bacteria; phylum Patescibacteriota; class Patescibacteriia; order UBA10025; family JAHIVO01; genus CAZQBL01. The sequence goes on from CAZQBL010000019.1 coordinate 51, forward strand.
CTTGAATTTAATGTCCATATACCGATACTTTAATAAGTAATAGAAATAAGACCAGAACAAATTAATCAAAAAGTCAAAAAAGGTATTTTGACTTTTTGTTCCCGCCGTGTTACTGCCCGCTTTCTGATTTTGGCTTCAGACTTTCTATTTTTTCCTTGACCATCTCGTTATGCGGGTTAACCTTCTGAACGATCTCCAGCTCTGATAAGGCCTGATCAATTTTGGTCTGCTTTTCATAAATTAACGCAAGTTGCCAGTGGGCATTACTGTCGTCGGGGGATAATTTTATAAGCCGCTGATATAATTCAACGGCTTGATCCAAATCTCCTTTTTCTTGAAATAAGGAAGCTTGGGCAGATAAAATCTGCGTATCTGCGGGATAACGGTTCGCCAGCGAGTTCATTATCACTAGGGCATCATCAACCCGCCCCAGCAAATTCAGGGCTACGGCTTGGGTGTATTCCGCCATAACCATATCTTTTTTCAAACTCCTGGCCTTGGCCAAATCGCTGATAGCTTGATGCAATAGCTGATCAATGCCGGTCCGGTCGCCATCGGTAGCTAATTGACTTATCTGCGCCTGGGCCCAGAGAACTTCAGCCCGGCCGAGATTCAAATAAGCTAAAGCGTTGTTAGGCTCAAAAACAACGGCCTGTCTATAAGCGCCCACGGCCAGCTCATCGGCATTGCCAATAACGCTTCTCAGGCTGTCGTATACGACCGCTGTCTGCTCATAAATCATCGGATTACGACTGTCCAGATTTTGAGCGATTTTCAAATTATCCACAACTTTTTGAGTCAGCTGCTGAGCCAAAATAATATCTGGCTGTGACTTCATGACTTCTAGCTGTGCTTGGGTCGCGTAACTTTGGGCTAGACTCAAATAATAAACAGGCTCGCGCGGATTAAGCTTAATGGCCGTGTTTAAGTATGATTGGACTTTGGTTATCTCAATTTGATTGGCCACGCCAGCTTGGGCTCGAGAAAAATTATAATCGGCCAGCCATGTTCTTAAACTTAAAAAAACGACCAGAACCGCCAGGACCGACGCCCCGACAAAAAATAACCCGGACAACATTGAGATCGTGGGCGAGTTTCCCAAAATCAAAGTTTTAGACTGTCGAGTGGAATCTGGAATAACTTTCACAGCCAAAACCAATAAAAACCACCACATAAACGCAAGAATAAAATTAAATGGTGACACCAGACTGGTCAAAAGCAATGAAGCCCAACTTACCACAAAAATTACGCCCAACTTCCAGGTCCAGTTCGGCTTGCGTATTTTTGCCAGCCTCCTTAAACTTCTCACCAGAAACCAAATGCTTAAAATCAACATGGTTATGACACCGCCGAGTCCCAGCTGAGTTAGCTGGGTGAACCATTCATTGGAACCCTTAATAAAACGTAAATTCCACAAAACTGAATTATTAAAATCAACAGTTCTATATTTTTCAAAAGCAATGGTGAATGTCTGTGGACCAGAACCCCACAAAGGAGCGCGCAAGAAGCTCTGCCAGGCCACGACCGCTGAAGTGCCATGATCAAGCACCGCACTACTTTTGATATCAATGCCGGTTATTGAAGTAAGGCTGAAAAAAACCATTATGACCACGACGGTCAAGGCGATGGTCGGTCCGACCACCCAAGCATTGGAAAAATATTTGGAGCGCCAGGAAACAATCAATAAAAATAAAAAGAAACAAACGGCCAAAACGTAATAAGCCATCTTCTGATCCAATAACACAAGCAGAGCAAAAGCCAATAAGGCCAAAACCCCGCCGGCTATCTTCTCCCACTTCTTCAGGCCGTAAAAAACGGCTCCGGCCCCCAATAATAAAACAGCCGCCGCAAAAATGGCTAAACCCTCAGCCGAAACGGCCACGGCATTGAAGTTAACATCATGGGTGACTGACCAGGGCAACAGATAAAAACCAAAAACCTGAAAAAAACTATAAATAATAACCAGGGAAGCAGACAGTAAAAAAACGAATAAAAACTTTTTTACATCCTGGAAATTACGGATAATCTGAAGCAGGAGGAAAAAAAACAAAATGAAACAAACGATGGATATCACGCCGGCGCTATAATACCCGCTCACCCCCCAAGCACTAATATAATGGTTTCGGGACAATACAAAAGAAATCAGGTTAATGATGACCAGACCGATGATCGGCCAAAATAAATAAGTTAAAGTTATAACAGCCTTGCGTCTGACTATAATTTTTAGGAGAAATAAGACAGTAGTTATAATTATTAAACAATTAAAAACAATGGTCTTGCTGAATTCTACGGAATAGGTGTTGCTGGGCAAAAAGAAAAATGGCATGATAAAAACCAAAACTAGCATCATCCACTTCAAAACAATATCCCAGACCGTTATTTCAGCCGCGTTATCGGACAACTTATTTTTTATTAAAGCGATTAATCCCATATTATTTAATAATTTTTCTTATTATTTCCTGCAACTCTTCACCGGAATAAAAATGCACCAAAATCGTACCCTGCTGGCCGCTTTTTTTTATTTCGACTTTTGTCCCCAGTGCGTCCTGAAGTTTTTCTTCTTGGTCCCGTAGATTCGCGTCCTTCCTTAAGACCCGACTGTGTTTTTTCACCATCACTCTCTGAACCTGACCTTCGGTTGAACGGACGCTTAAATTATTTTTTAAAATCTCTTTAAAAATCCTGAGACGCTCTTCCTTGGAGCTGATTCCCAGTAGCACTTTTGCGTGACCCTCTGAAATTTTACCCTCGCCCAGAGCCTTCTGAATTTCATCGGGAAGTTGCAACAGCCGCAGAATATTGGTAACCGTCGCGCGGCTTTGGCCCACTTTTTTGGACACTTCTTCCTGGGTCAAACCAAACTCTTCTATCAACTGTTTGTAAGCATGGGCTTTTTCCAGTGGATTCAAATTCTGCCGTTGGACATTTTCCACCAAAGCTAACTCCAGTTTCTGCTGATTAGTCACGCTTCTGACCACGGCTGGCACGGTTTTAAGTCCCAGCGTTTTGGCCGCCCGCAGACGCCGCTCGCCAGCCACCAATTGATACTGACCCCGTGCTTCAACTACAATAAGTGGTTGGATAATACCGTGAATTTTTATGGATTTAATAAGTTCATCCTGAGCCTCGTTGTCAAAATGACGGCGGGGCTGATGGGAATTTGGTTGAATTTTATTGGTCTCGAGCTGTTGAATGCGTTCACCGGTGCCGATATTTGGCTGGGCTAAACCCGCTTCAGCAGATCTCGAAGGAATTAACGAACCCAATCCTCGACCAAGTGTAGTTTGAGCCATTTATTATAATCATTACTAATTATTTTCCTGCTCCATGACTTCCCTGGCTAATTTTTCATACGCTTTGCCCCCGGGAGACTTTTTATCATAATGCAAAATACTTTTACCGAAAGAAGGAGCTTCGGCCAATTTAACGTTACGGGGAATTACCGTGCGAAAAATTTTATTGGGGAAATACTGGTACAGCTCATGAAAAACATCCTGGGTCAGACGATTGCGGTCATCATACATGGTCATGACTGCTCCCAAAATTTTCAGATTCGGCTTTAAATTACTCTGGATCAAGGCAATGGTTTGTAATAACTGTCCCAAACCCTCCAGAGCATAATACTCCGTCTGCACGGGAATCAACACCTCTTCGGAAGCTACTAATCCGTTTACGGTTAATAAACACAAAGATGGCGGACAATCAATAATAATATAGTCATAGCCATGGCGTACTTCCAGAAGCGATTCGTGTAATTTAAATTCCCGCGTTTCCATATCCACCAATTCCACCCGTGCCCCGGCTAAATCAACTGTCGAAGGAGCCACATAAAGTCCGTCAATCTGGGTAGGTACCACAATCTCTTTAAATGTTCCTTGCAGGGTTAAGGGATGATATACTCCTTTAGCAATATTTTTATAATCAATGCCGATGCCGGATGAAGCGTTGCCCTGGGGATCCAAATCAACTAGCAAAACAAACTTACCGTGGTGCGCCAAATACGCCGCTAAATTAACAGCTGTGGTAGTCTTACCCACACCGCCTTTTTGATTGACAATGGAGATAACTCGGGGCATAAAAAAGTATTATAGTGGTGCCGCTGGTCGGGGTCGAACCGACATGAGCGTAAGCCCACACGATTTTGAGTCGTGCGCGTCTGCCAATTCCGCCACAGCGGCATAATATGTTCTGATTTTACTAAAAAAATGAGTTTTTGTCAAAATAAAAATATTTTAACCACAACTTGCCTTTTTTTGAAAAACAACCTATAATAACACAGACTCCTTAACAATATTCCATTTTAATTAATTCGTGAGCGACCTTTAGATATCCTCCTATCCTCCGGGGCGAGTTTCCAATAAGGTCGTGACACACCTAATTTTTGCGGAAAGACGCTGGAAAACACTTTTTAAAAAGAGTTTCCTTAAACCATCGTCGCCGGGTAGAGCAGTGGCAGCTCGCGGGGCTCATAATCCCGAGGTCGGGGGTTCGAATCCCCCCCCGGCAACCAAAACAATAACCTATAATAGATAGTCTCATCATCATCCCAAGTTAATAAAAAATAACCTTTGTGAGGAGATTCGGAACGGACGGCAGTGAAACAAGCGTGAAATGCGAAGATGAGCGCCGGTGAATGCCGACCACAAAGAGCGTTCAGCGTTGCCCAAGATAACAACCCGCCAATAGGTGAAGAGGCGAAAATCCTCCGGCAACCGAATAAATATTATTTATCATACCGGGCCACAGGGTAGCTCCCCTTACGCTACCTACTACGCCCAAGCAACTCCGACTGCGAAAACCAGAAAAATCATACGCAGGACAGGCAATCGGTAGAAAAATTTAAAGAGAAAGTTGGGGCTCGCCCACCCGCCATACAGAGCCTGGGTAGCTCAGTTGGTAGAGCAAAGGACTCATAAGCCTTAGGTCGCCGGTTCAAGTCCGGCCCCAGGCATGACTCGGCAGCAGATGGGCAAGCCCAAGGTCGTGGAGCCCGTCCTGAGAGTAGTCGGAGGATTCAACTTCCGTCCCAGACATCTCCCAGACATTGTTAGTAGGCAGATCACTATCTGGCAAAAATAATAAAAAACCAGACTCCCATAATCATCGAACAAAACACATACCACATGTTTATAACAACTCATGTGTTAGCCAGTATTGTCATCAGCCAACACACCCCTAACCCCTGGTGGGCCTTTGGTGTTTCACTTTTTTCTCATTACCTACTGGATGTCATCCCTCACGGGGACAAGCCTATCGAGGACTGGCTACAGAGAGGATCGCACTTCAAAAAATCACTTATGGTTTTTGGGTTTGATCTACTGCTGATATTAATCTTCTTCTTCACCCTCTACAGCAAAATGGCTCTCCCAGGCCTCAGTATTGTCTTGGCAGCAATAATCGGCGGCGTCTTACCCGATGTTCTTTGGGTTGTGTACGACATGCACTATCGCTATTTACGACACACCGCTTTGTCCAAAATTTTCATTAAAAAAATAGAACCGTTTCTGGAACATCACCGCCGACTCCATCATTATATTGAGCACCTGATCAAAGATAAATTATCGCCCCAGTTTCTCGGAGCTATAGTCCAATTACTTTTTACAGGAATATTTATCTTTCTGGCGCTGTTCCCATACTGATATTATTTTACACAAAAAACTACTCCGTCTTCACCGATCCATCACGGATTTTTTCTTTACGCTTCAGCCAAATCCAACATAATATCGCCGCCGTGACAAGCGCTATACTTACCCACTGCCCCCAGGACAAAAAGCCTAGACTGGCCGGTTCAATCCTCAAAAAATCCAGGCAAAAACGCACTACAGAATATAGAATAAAATATAATAACGTCAATCTGCCTGATTTTAATCTGTTTTTCCCGAACAAAACCAACAGGACGATAAAAATGGCTAGATCAAAAAAAGATTCATACAAAAATAGCGGATGAAAATAATTAAACTGCTCATATCCCACTGGCCGGTTAGCCAAATCAATGGGGATGCCCCAGGCAGCATGAGTCGGCCGGCCAAAAAGCTCCTGATTAAAATAATTACCCCACCGGCCAATGGCCTGCATCAACGGCACTGCCGGAACAATAACGTCTGTCAGCGCCCAAAATGATATTTTTTTTCTCCGGCCATAAAAAATGACGGTCAATAAGCCAGCCAAGACCACGCCGTGAAAAGCCAGGCCTCCCTGCCAGATTTTCAATACCTCGGCCAAATTTTGGCGGTAAAAACTCCAATCAGTCATAACATGCGCCAAGCGGCCACCCAAAACTCCAAACACCACCAATAAAAAAAACAGATTGTAAAGATGTTCTTTGGCAATCTGTCTTTTTTTAGAAAAATTTAAGGCAATTATTAATCCAATAATTAAGGCGATGGCTATTATTAGCCCATACCAGCGCACGCTCAAATGGCCCAGCTCAAAGGCCACGGCAGCCGGATGAATATCATGCAGTACCAGCATGCTCGCTTGTAAATTAATTTTTAATTGGCGGCTAGGGCAGAATCAATGACCTGTTTAAAGCTATCATACGGCAACGAACCGGAAATCAAAGTTCCATTTACAAACGTGGTTGGCGTACCTTTCACACCATAAGCTGTTCCTTCCTCCTCCGAATCAGCCACTTTCTTGGCATACTTGCCGCTGTCCAAACACTCATTGAATTTAGAACTATTCAAGCCGAGACTTTTAGCCATGGCTTTGAGGCTATCAATGCCCAGATTATCCTGCTCGGCGAACATCTTGTCGTGCATTTCCCAAAACTTACCCTGATCACTAGCGCACTCGGAAGCTTCAGCGGCTTTTTGGGCATTTGGATGGATGCTGGACAGGGGAAAATGACGGAAAATTAGCTTAACTTTACCCTTATATTCATCCATAATTTTGTCGAGAGTAGGAATTAGCTTTCCGCAGAAAGGACACTCAAAATCAGAATATTCAACTAAAGTGACTTTGGCATTTTTGTCGCCCCTGATATGATCATCTGATTTTTCAGTGATATTGACCTTGACCGGCGCGGCCTGCTGATTGGTGTTGGTCTGAGTCGTATCAACGCCGGCCACCTTGGCTGTGTTGGTAGTGCTATTGGCCTGACTAAACTGCATATTACTTCTCAACAACGCATAAGTCATGATAAAAGCCGTCAACGAGGTTAAAGCAATACCAGCCATTACTCCCATAGCAAAAGCCACTTTAGGGGGGGTTTTTAAAACGATTCTCTCGTTATTTTGGTCATGCTCATTATTTGGCATATTATTTTTAACTTCGTTAATTAGATTGATTTGCCTAATGATTATTTTACACTAAACTAATAATTATTACTACCGAATCTTAAATATCATATCAAAACCAACATAAATGTCAAGCCCAAAGACAAAATTCAACGCTTTATCCCTGATAATAAGCTAAAAGCTGATCGATTATCCTTTTAAAGTTATCCAGGGGTATAACGCCTTCGACTTTATAGTCGTTTATAAAAAAGGTCGGAGTGCCGGCAACACCGGCAGTCAGCCCGTCATTCAAATCCTGAAGTGTCTCGTCGCGGTATTTATTTGAATCAAGACAAGCGTCAAATTTTTCCATCTCCAGTCCGAGTTCCAAAGCGTACCTTTTCAGAGCCGGGACGCTCAAATTGTCCTGATTTATAAAAAGTTTATTGTGCATCTCCATGTACTTGCCCTGATCAAAAGCACAGTTAGCCGCTTCAGCAGCTTTCTGGGCTTCCGGGTACTTGCCCACGTCTGGGAAATCGCGGAAAATAAATTTTATTTTATCGCCATAAGTATTGATAACTTCTAAAATTACAGGAAAAGCCTGAAAGCAATAGGGGCATTTGAAATCAGTAAATTCCACGATAACAACGTCAGCATTAAAATTTCCCACATATGGATCGTCTAGCGTGACTACCGAAGTAGTAGCCATATTACTATTGTTAAGTTGCGATGGTCGTTGATAGGCTAAGCCGAAAAAAATGAGCAAATCCATAACTAGCAAAAAAATTGTCGTCAAAGACAGGACCAATACCACCGTTGATTTACCCGCCGTCGAGATTAATAAATTTGACCATTTTTTCATCTTATCTGCCCCTTTTATTTAGGGGAAAATCTGATTGTCTTCGTCGTCGTATATTTCTATAGCTTGCACAGGGCATGATTTAGCGGCATCCAGAACCGTCTGCTCATCATCGCCTTTGGGATTTTTGAGCTTAACTTTCCCTTCTTCGTCCAGCTCAAAAGTACTAGGGGCGATGGCCACGCAAGTTCCCGCCGAAATACACTTATCGCGTAATAACTTAATCTTCATAATAATCCATGATAGCTTAATTTAATTTTACCTACGCGTTTAGTCTACCATATTTTGAGAAATAAAACCACTCTGGCGCATCTATTTCGTGACGGCGTTGAATTTTTCTTCCACTGATTTCCAATTTACCACCTGCCAAAAAGCTTTTACATAATCAGCTCTGACATTTCTGTATTTCAGATAATAAGCGTGCTCCCAAACGTCGAGAGCCAAAATCGGCTGAAAACCTTCAGACAGCGGACTGTCCTGATTACTGGTTTTGGTCACAGAAAGCTTGCCGTTATCAAAGACTAACCAAGCCCAGCCCGAACCGAATAAGGTCGTGGCGGCTTCTTCAAAATTCTTCTGAAAACTCTGAAAACTGCCGAAGTTTTTCTCAATCTCTTGTAACAGCTGACCATGTGGCTGTCCGCCGGCTTGAGGGCCCATGATTTCCCAAAAAAATGCGTGGTTCACATGCCCACCACCGTGATTCCTCACTTGGCTTCTAATATCTTCGGGCACCCCATCAAGGTTTTTCAGTAAATCCTCAGCCTCTTTGGCGAATAACTCCGGGTGTTTGGCCAAGGCCGCGTTCAACTTAGTAGTATAGGCAACGTGATGCTTATCATGATGCAAAACCATTGTTTCTTTATCGATATAGGGCTCCAGAGCGTCGTATGAATACGGCAAATCCGGAGTTTGAAATTGTTTTTTCATATGCTTATTTCTTATGCTAATTAGTACGAATATTAAATATAATTTATTTCTGTCAAAAGTGCAAAACGTGCATTTTGCTACTTGCCGTGTGGCGACAAGGCCTGACGCAGTGTTTCCAAAGCCAATAGGGCGCACTTGCGTCTGGCCGGCGTAATCGGAACTATCAAATCTTTCATAAAGGCCTGATCGGAGTATTTATTTAACTGCCTAATTGATTTACCCCGCACTGATTCTGTTAGTATTGAAGCGGCCGCCCGGCTAATGCTACAGCCGGCTCCCGAAAACTTGATATCTTTAATTCTTTTCCTTTTGTCCAGTTTAAAAGAAATCATAATTCGATCACCGCAAAGAGGATTATTCTTCGTAGCTTGGCCGTCAGCCGATTTTATCACACCAAAATTTCTGGGGTTTTTGTTGTGGTCTATTATTATTTCCCGATACATGTCAAAAGTCATAAGCCAAATATCTCCTGTGCCTTTTTAATTCCACGAACCAAGGCATCGACATCGGCCCCGGTGTTATACAGATAAAAACTTGCTCGCGTTGTCGCTTCTAAACCTAATCTCTGGTGTAATGGCATGGCGCAATGATGGCCAGCCCGCACGGCGATGCCCTGCTCGTCCAGGATAGAAGCCAGATCGTGCGGGTGGACGCCCTGGACAGAAAAAGATATAACCGCGCCCCTTTCCCTGACTTCAGACGGACCATAAATGGTTAGGCCGTCAATTTTAGACAGCGCAGCCAGCGCTTGTCTGGTCAATGACGCCTCATGCTGAGCAACGGCTGGCATGCCAATTTTTTCCAGATAGTCGATGGCCACACCCAAACCAATGACACCAGCAGTATTGGGAGTGCCGGCCTCAAATTTCCAAGGCAAATCGTTCCACTTGGCGGACCGAAAAGTTACCTCGGAAATCATATCCCCGCCAAACAGAAATGGCGGCATTGATTCCAAAATATTTTGCTTACCAAACAATACCCCGACGCCTGTCGGACCGAGCATTTTGTGGGAGGAAAAAACATAAAAATCAGCGTCAATTTTCCGCACATCAACCGGAAAATGAGGCACGCTTTGAGCTCCATCAATTAAAACAGTAATTCTCTTATTCAAAATCCGGGCCCTGTTAATTATTTTGGCTATCGGATTTATAGTGCCCAAGACATTAGACGTGTGGGTTATGGACAATAACTTTGTTTTTTTTGTAATTAACTTCTTCAGCGAATCAAGCTTCAATCGATAATCATGATCAATTGGAATAAATTTTAGTCGTGCGTTTCTTTCTTTAGCCAGATATTGCCAAGGCACCAAATTAGCGTGGTGTTCCATCTCCGTAAGCAGTATTTCGTCGCCTGTTTTAATATTCTGGCGACCCCAAGTGTAGGCCACCAAATTAATGCTTTCGGTGGCGCTCTTGGTAAAAATTATTTCCCGGGCGCTAACCTTGATAAAACGGGCCACTTTCTCGCGAGCTTCCTCATAAGCTTCGGAAGCCAACTCGGAAAGATGATAAATTCCCCGATGGACATTAGCATAATACTCTTCGTAGAATCTTTTTTCCGCTGCGATAACCGCGGCCGGCTTTTGCGTACTGGCTGCGGAATCTAAATACACCAAAGGATTGTTATTAATCTTTTGCTTAAAAATCGGAAAGTCTTTTTTTATTTGTTCGGGTGAATAGCTCATGAATGGACTGACCATAATTGATTAAGGATTTGTGTCCGAGCGATAACCGGCTGAAAAAATCCGTCAACGATCATACGCCGGGCTTGCGGCAGGGCGATACCTCGCGCCTGCAGATAAAAAAGCTGATCCTCGTCAAGGCGGCTGGTCGTAGAACCATGCGAAGCTTTGACATCATTTGCTTCTATCTCCAAAGTCGGCAGGGAAACCGCCATAGCCTTATCAAGCAGCAAAACATTATCTTGGAAAAAAGAATTAGACAGCTGGGCTTTTTTGTCAATTTTTATGAGACCAGAAAAAAATCCTTTGGCGCTGTTCTCATATACCCCCCGAATCAGTATATCACCTTTTGTAGCCAGTGCCTGATGATGCATCAAGACGTGAAAGTCGTGCTGTCCACGCCAACGACCGTGAAACACAGCCGAAACAAAACACTCAGCTCCCTTGCCTTCCAACTCCACGGTCAGGCGGTGATTAAAATCTCCTGCCTCATCCACCCGACAAGTAACATGCGTCCGGCTATTTTTGCCCGCCCGGACTATCGTCTGGCCAGATTTTTTTATCTCAATCACTGCTGTCTCCCCCGCTCCGACAAATTTAATTCCAGAAAAATTATTCATTATAATTATAAATCATTAATTACTAGCCAACGCTACCTTCCATCTCTAACTCAATTAAACGATTAAGTTCGGCCGCGTACTCAATGGGCAACTCTTTGGCAATCGGCTCTATAAATCCAGCTACGATCATACTCATGGCCTCGACCTGCGACAAACCACGACTCATCAGATAAAAAAGCTGTTCCTCGCCGACTTTGCCAACACTGGCTTCATGGCTTATTTTACTATCACTCTCGTGGATGTCCATAGTCGGATAAGTGTCGGACCGGGAATATTTATCCAGCAACAAGGCATCGCAAATCACATTTGACTTACAGCCGGCCCGACCCTGGGGTACCCGGACCAATCCGCGATATGAAGTGCGCCCGTTGTCTTTGGAAATGGACTTGGAAATTATGGTTGAGGACGTTTCGGGCGCACCGTGGATGGCTTTGCCACCGGCATCCTGATGCTGACCCCGACCAGCAAAAGCGATCGATAGAATGTCGCCCCGAGCTTTCCTGCCCAATAAATACACGCTGGGATATTTCATGGTCAGTTTGCTTCCTAAATTACCGTCCACCCACTCCATGATGCCCTCCTCATAAACATAGCTCCTCTTGGTCACCAGATTATAAACGTTTTTGGACCAATTCTGCACCGTGGTATACCTGACGCGGGCGCCGGGCTTCACTATTATCTCCACCACCGCGGCGTGAAGCGAATCAGTGGTATAAATAGGCGCGGTGCAACCCTCCACATAATGCACGAAGCTGCCGGGCTCGGCGATTATTAGCGTGCGTTCGAATTGGCCGGCACGCTCGGCATTGATGCGGAAATAAGCTTGTAAGGGAAAATCCACCTTAACCCCCTCGGGTACGTAAACAAAACTTCCGCCTGACCAAACGGCCGTATTCAGCGCGGCGAATTTATTGTCACCAGCCGGAATAACCGTGGAAAAATACTTTTTCACGAGCTCCGGATACTGACGCAAACCAGTATCCATGTCAGTAAAAACAACTCCCAGTTTTTCCAGATAATTTTTTAAATTATGATAAACTGCCTCGGACTCGTACTGGGCCATGACCCCAGCTAAATATTTTCGCTCGGCCTGTGGTATGCCCAGACGCTGATAGGTGTTCCGAATAACCTCGGGAACTTGCTGCCATGATTTGAACACACTCTCTGTCGGTTTCATATAATACTGAATTTTATTAAAATCAATATTACTTAAATCACCGCCCCAGCTTGGTAACGATTTCTTCAAAAATATCTGGTAGGCCCGCCGTCTGATATCACGCATCCAGACAGGTTCGTTTTTCATATGAGTAATCTCCTCCACCACGCGCTCGGATAAACCGGCTTTAAGGGTATGTAAATAGTAGACATCGTCCGGACGCTCTTTTTGGGCTTTATCATTCAATGTGTTTAAATTGGAATTATTCATTGTTTTTTGTCATTGCAAGTAACCACAGGGAGCGCGACAATCTTATTTCTGAATAGGCTTGAAGATTGCTTCATCTCCGCTAAAGACGAATTCTCGCAATGACAATCAAATATTCTTTAACTTTTTTTTCTCAACCAATCGTACCCTCGACGTTCTACTTGGGTGGCTAAATCTTTTTTACCCGATTTGACGATTTTGCCGCCAATCATGATATGGACGTAATCGGGTTTGATATACCGCAAAATCCTGAAGTAATGAGTAATGATTAATACGCTGAGTTTTTTATTCTTGACGCGATTAACGCCCGAAGCCACGGTCTTCAAAGCATCTATGTCCAGACCTGAATCCGTCTCGTCTAACACCGCGACTTTTGGCTCCAATACCGCCATCTGCAAAATTTCAACTTTCTTTCTCTCCCCGCCGGAAAACCCCTCATTCAAGCCTCGCTCACTAAATTCTTTCTTGACTCCCAGAAGTTCCATCTTCTTAACGTATAATTGATGAAAATCCGGCGCGGCTAATTTCTTTTTTGGATGAAGATTATTATAAGCAGCCCTCAAAAAATGCTCAAGCGATAAGCCAGCTACCTCAACCGGATACTGAAATGACAAAAAAAGACCCAAAACAGCCCGCTTGTCCGGAGATAACTTCAATATGTTCCGGCCGTAACATTTGACCGCCCCGCCAGTTACCTCATATTTCGGGTGCCCCATTATAACCGAAGCCAGGGTTGACTTGCCCGAACCGTTCGGGCCCATCAAGGCGTGAGTTTCACCTGGCTTAATTTGTAAACTGACACCTTTCAGAATATTCTTATTCTCGACCTTAACTTTTAAATTTTTGATTTCAAGAGAATACATAGATTCAAATAATTTCTAATAACTAATGGCTAATATCTAATTGGGTATTGAAAAATAAGAATTTAATTATAAATTTGGAATTAATAATTAGTAATTTCAATAACAACAACTTTCTTTGTATCCGCAACTCCGGCAGACCGACTCTTTACTGCCCCGATCGGCCCGCATCGGCTGTCCGCAGACAGGGCACAGTTGCCTGTGATCATCCTCAAAGTTCGGTCTTTTCATAGTAATCGCAATTTGTCTGAAAACAACACTCTTTACAAATTGGTGCTTCTTTATTTAAATCATCCAGCAGTTTTCCGCAGGCTATGCAGAACAGCTCCCGCGCCTTTTCTTTCAGCGACATCTTTTTCTGACAGGCAGAACAAATCCCGCGTATCTCCAAATTATCTGAGCGAGCAAAAAAATGTTGCTTGGCCGTCAGCTTTTTTGCCTCCAAAACCAAATTCTTATCCAGCAGATCCTCAATCTTATGACAGCGCTCGCAAATCAGGTGGACATGGGAATCAACCCTAGCTTCATAGTGGCTGACTTTGTCGATCACGAATTCCTTGATATAGCCGTGCTTGCTTAAAAAATTCAAATTACGGTACACGGTGCCAAAGCTAATACTAGGCATCTGCCTTTTTACCTTCTTATAAATTAATTCAGCAATCGGGTGTCCGTTGTCCCGACGAATCTGATTAAGTATGGTCAAACGTTGGTTGGTTAGACGCCAGTCGCGTTTAACTCTGTTTTTCGGGCCACTGAGCATTAATTTATTTGCCATTATTGGACTATTAATTTAATAGTTTTAATAGTAATGATTACTAATAGTATATTAAAAGATCTCATTATTGTCAATAAAAAACAAGTCGCGATAAACTTGGTTTTAAAAAATACTGGCTATTTATCCCAATTAATCGCCTGGTTTGGACAACTATCAATGGCATCCTGAATCGGATAACTATCGTACTTCTCTACCTTTTTTACTTGCGAAAAACCATCGGCATCTAAGCTGAATACTTCCGGACACAAGGCCACGCATGTGCCACAGCCGGTGCATTTATTTTTATCAACAATCGGTCTTTTCGTATAATTACGCTGTTAGTCTATTAACCTGCGGCATCTTCGGCCACCTTCATCCGCTTAATCTTAAATATTGACCGCCTCTTCAGCGCTTCCAGAGCCAGATTGATGCGATCCTGATTTTCGGCATACAGAGTGAACAGCCGTTCGCCTTTCCGTACTTTTTGACTCAGCATTTTATTTATATAAATACCGGCCGGCTTTTCATGCGGTGCGCCCAGGATGCGGGCAACGTCATCAACCATATTATCATCCACGGCCACAATTTTACCGGAATAAGATGCGTGAAAACGGTGGCGGATTGCCGCCAACGTCAAATCTTCCGAATCAATTCCGGGATTGCCCCCCTGTGATTTAATAATCTCACGCATTTTCTCCCAAGCCCGGCCAGAGGTTAGTGCCTCGACGGCCATCATGTGGCCCTGACCTTTTTTGGCCCGGCCACACAGTTCCAATAATTTTCCGGCTAATTTTACGGCCTTCTTTTCCAAATCAGCTGGCCGATAATCTTTCTGCTGTAAAACCCGTAAGACATCGCGTGCTTCCAGTGAAGGACCAACGCCACGGCCGACCGGCTCTCTGGTTTCACTTAAAACCACCTCAATTTTAATGCCAAAGCGCTTAGCCAGATATTTAAACTTACTCTTGACAGCTAGGGCAATTCGACGATTTAAAATTTTAGTGGTGGGGCCATAGGGCAAATCCACCACCAAATGAGTGATACCGGTGGCGACTTTTTTTGCCATTATAGAAACGACCATTTTATCCAACGGCTCCAGGGCCAATGGCCGTGAAACGCGGATGATATAATCGTCGGCCGGCGCCAAACGAAAACTGCCGCCCCAGATAAGGCAACACTTTATTTTTTTGATAATCGGCAGTATTTTTTCCAGAGTAAAACTGACCGGCGCCAAAACCTCCATGGTATCAGCCGTACCGGCCGGCGAAGTAATGGCCCGTGACGATGTCTTGGGGATAAAAACGCCGTATGAAGCAACAATAGGTACGACGATCATGGTCGTCCTATTACCGGCGACTCCCCCGACCGAATGTTTATCGGCGACAATTTTGCTTGGCAAACGAATCTGCTCGCCGTTCTCGGCAATGGCCTTGGTCATGAAATATAACTCTTCACGGGAAAGCTCCTTGATAAAGCTGGAAGCGGTGAAATAGGTAATCTCCACGTTGGACAGTTTGTGATGAACGATATCGTGGATGATGGAATTCATCTCTTTGTAAGTCAGGGGTTTTCCCTGTAGTTTTTTACGAATGGCTTCAATGGATGGCGGACGTGACAAAACTCTGAGAGCTACTGGTTCGCCCTTTTTTATATCGCGTTGTCTCCAGATTTCCCGAAAAAAACCAATCTCGCCTTTTTTAACCTCGGTGCGAGTGTAATAAGCCATGACAATAGCCCGCTGACCGCGCCATTTAACTTCTATTAAATCACCAAGCACGATACCGAAGGTCATGGCTTCTTTTTCGTGCAAAATCACCACCCACGGCTGCCCACCCGAGGAAAAATCAAGTTTTTTTGCTCTTAAATAAAACGGCATATCATTTTTATTATATCAGAATCCTTGACATATTCATACCGCTATGCTATTATTCAGTTTCAAAAAAATAGCTACTTAAATTTCAACCATTATTACATTCTTTCCTGGAGGGGAAAATGAGATTAAAAAAAATCATTGGCTATGGCGTTGTGGTTATTATAGCTGCGCTACTGGGAAGGCTAGCCACATATCCCTTGAACTGGATAACCGAACAGTTCGTAGTCTTATTTCCCGGACTAAATGTCTTTATTTACAAGAACATACTACTGCTGTTGTCCGCTGGTCTATTACTGATGCTTTTTATCGTCTTTCCTCGCACCATTTTCGCCTCGAGTCTTATCGCTTGGCTCGTGCTCTGCCCCTGGTCAGCTGTCGCTTTTGTTTTTGCCATAACGATTATCATCATAGCCATCAAACATTTAATAAAGGAGAAAGACTTGTTAGAATGGCTAAAGAATAAATTCCAAAAAAAACGGAGGGCGTCCTCTACCATCAAGGAAATTTTAACACTAGATTCAACCGATGTACCGCTTGAAATGAATCTAAATTTTTCGCCACTGACTGAATTAAATAACAAAGAAAATAGTGTTATAGTTCATCAAAAATCGAGAAAATAAAAAATCATCCCGACAACCATCATGGAAGTCGGGATTTTTTACGTAAAAAATGGCAGCTATTTTATTGACTGGTTGATCTCTTTCAGAACTTTTTCCAGGGGAATGCCATGAACAGCCGCTCCCGCTTCCAATGACTCATACGGTGAAACCATACAGCCGATACAATGAAAACCGTACTTCATCAATATCTCCGTAGCCTGGGGATATTTGTTCACCAGTTCGCCCATCAAAATATCTTTGGTAACCGGTGTTAATTTCTTAGTTTTTTGTCTTGCTTGGGCATTTACTTTCTTCATGGTAATTTATTTGAAACTGATAAATGATAAGGTAATATTGTTTAGTCTAATCGGGTATATCAAAAAAGTCAAATACGAAAAAACTGGCATTGTCAAAAACACTGACTAGTTTTATGGTTTCCACCAAAAAAACACAGCCATGGCATTAGCCCCCAACAACTAGACGCTAGCTGCAGAGCGGACTTATCTAAATATTTCTCGTTTTTCCACTATGGAATTAGGTTAGTTACGGCGATATAAATAAAGCCATAAGCCGTGAAAAGCGCTAAATATTTTCTTCGCCAAAAAAAGACGAATGATCAATTATCACAGAATAATTAACGGGCCCAGGCAAAGTCAATTAAACTTTTTTAACTTCTCCATAATGATAGCAATAACAAAAAACCAAACAGCAAAATCATATTGACAACAAAAATACTACCAACTGTATATAATAAAATTAATTTAATAACTTGATTATTGTGCCAAGTAAATGGTTAAATGGCCCTAATACGAAAAGAGCCGCTCTGAACTAGTGGCTCTTGAAAAAAGTTAAACTATATTAGGCCGACATTTTGACCGACGACGGGCGTTCACCCGACTTCATGACCATAACAACCACAGTATATACCGCCGCAATGCCTACTAGGGAATAAACTATTCTGGACAAGGCAGCTCCTTCGCCAAATATCTTGGCGACCAAATCAAAGTTAGTCAAGCCTACCAGTCCCCAGTTCAAACCTCCGACCACTAACAGAACCATCATAATCCAGTCTATAGTACTCATTTTTCTCATATATTTTATTATTATTTAATTATAATTTTTATTACTGTTATTAATCCCGACCTTGCGTACAAAAATAATAGGTGATATAATAAAAAAATGCAAAACGTGCATTTTACCCCACCACAACTGGCTCCCCTGTTTGGCGTCAATGTCTCCACTATCAAAAGATGGATCAATAAGGGCTACCTCCCTTCGACCGTGACCGCCGGCGGTCATCGGCGCATTTCTCAGGAACAGTTGGAGCGGTTTAGAAAAAAATTTCCGCAGTATGCCAAGAAGTCCTATGCCTTAAAACGGCTGCGGGATAAAAATTTTTGTCCTCCGGTGAATTGTTGGAAAAAATATTATCAGCAGCTTTTGGAAAACAAAAATGACGAAGCCGGACAAATAATCGAAAAACTATATTTCTCCGGTACACCTCTTTTGGAAATACTGAAAAATGTAGTGACACCCACCATGCGCCATCTGGCCAAACAATGGTCCATGGAGAAAATTACGGTTTTTGATGAACATCGTATCAGTTTTAACATGCGCTCTCACCTCATCAAACTAGAACGTCTCATCCCCGACAAAACATACGCGCATTCACCGGTTGCTTTGCTGGCCTGTGCCCCAGCCGAATACCACGAATTGCCGATACATCTCATCTACCTAATATATAAAATGCACGGCTGGAAAACCCACGTGTTGGGCATCAATATCAGTTTGCCTAATTTGCTGGCCGCGGCCAAAAAAATAAAACCAAACTTGATCACCATCAGTAAAACGTACGCCACCAACGACCTAACTGATTATATGCAAAAACTAACCAAGTTTGCCAAAGCCAATAATATCTGTATTGCGGTCGGCGGCGGTGCCTGGAAAAAAACTCTGGATAAAATAAAAAATCCTAATATCAACAATTGCGCCAAATTTTTCCCGGCCATCAAATTGTTCAGCGAGTATTTAAACAATTACCAGCGCCGAACTAAATAAATACGGGAATTAAAAAAGTTGCGGCCATTGCCCAGCCTTAATCATTTTTTCTATTTCTCGAAAATATCCACACCAAAAATGCGCCCAACCAACCAAATCGGCAAAAGTAAAAATTTCAGAAGGATATTCATATATTTATTCTTTATGGCAGAGTTATTATACCTATATTAACATACTTGTCTATATTTTCATCCGGCTTGGAACTATGGGGCTACTGCAGAAAACCACCGGCCTGAAGCTGCCACAAATTCCAGTAAATTCCCCTGTGCCGGATAAGTCCATCGTGAGTACCCTCTTCAACAACGACCCCTTTATCAATGACAATGATGCGGTCCATTTTTTTGATGGTAGACAAGCGATGGGCAATAGCGATAACTGTTTTGCCAGACATCAGCTTATCCAAAGCGGCCCGGATTAAAAGCTCCGACTCAGAATCAAGACTTGAAGTTGCTTCATCAAGCACCAGGATGGGCGCATTATACAAAATCGCCCTGGCAATGGCTACCCGTTGCCGCTCGCCGCTGGAAAGTTTAATACCGCGCTCGCCCACAAATGTATCGTAACCGTCCGGTAAATTCACTATAAACTCATGGCAATGTGCGGCTTTGGCGGCCTCACTAACTTCTGCCTTGGTAGCATTTGGTTTACCGTAACGGATATTATCAGCTAAACTACGATGAAAGAGAATGGGCTCCTGAGGTACCAGGCTAATGGCTTGCCGCAAACTTTTCTGGGTAACCCGGGCAATATCTTGGCCATCAATAAATATTGAGCCGGACGCCACTTCGTGCATCCGTAACAGCATTTTAATCAGGGTGGTTTTACCGGCTCCCGAAGGGCCGACAATGGCTACGCGCTCGCGGGCCCTGATATTCAAATTAAAACCTTTGAAAATCTCCCGCGTACTGCGGTAGCAAAACATAACTTTCTGAAAATTTATGGCTCCGGCCTTAACCTGCAAATCCTTGGCGCAGTGTACATCTTTTATCTCCAGAGGGGTTTCCAAAACTTCGGTCATTTCATCAGCATCAGCTAAACTCTCGTAGATGCTTCTGACCACTTTTCCAAAATCCCAAATCCTGACAATAATATCCACCAGATAGGCCTGGATCAAGACAAAATCGCCAATAGTTAAAATACCGCGCTGCCATAATTTTATCGCGACATAGAGGATACCAATTTCTAAAATAGTCATGAGCATACCCTGCACAGCCTCAAAGAATGAACCTAGATCCCAAGTAAATTTTCTCAAGCGGCGTAATTTTTCATTGATCACCTGGAAAGCTTTAATTTCCCGATGATAGCCGTCAAAAAGTTTTACGGTACTATGGTTGGTAATTGAATCAGCCAAAAAGCCCGTGGCCTCGGTCTCCGCTCGGCTGCGCTGCAGGTCATATTTTAGTTTATACCTGATAAATATGGTGTTGATAGCCAAAAACAAAATGATCCACGCTACTACTCCGGCGCCCAGCCATAAATTACGATAAAGCAGAACGATAATTATCGCCAGGCTGTTCACGAAAAGCGGCAGCAGATCCCATAAAATCCGGTCGGAAATCGATTCAAACGACCGGCCAAACCATTTTACTTTTTTAACCAGCGAGCCGACAAAATTGTCGTTGAAAAAACT
The DNA here is from genome assembly GCA_964592105.1 of uncultured Gammaproteobacteria bacterium. Classification (GTDB taxonomy): domain Bacteria; phylum Patescibacteriota; class Patescibacteriia; order UBA10025; family JAHIVO01; genus CAZQBL01. Next base: position 20,558 of record CAZQBL010000019.1, read on the forward strand.
AAAAGAGTGCTGATGTAAATAAGCGAAACAGTAATTAGTCAGGTCAGTCATAGTCTTGGACTGAAAATAGCTGGCGCAAAAAGTGGCTACCCGCCAAAACGTCCATTGAGCCAGGCGCCAAGCGGCAATTACACTAAGAAGGGATAATAAACTTTTTACCGCCAGCAACTTGGCCTCGCCACTGGCCAATAAATCGAAAAATTTCTTAAAGTATAGTGGCACCACCACATTCAAAAGCGCACCCAAAGCCACAGCCACCAAAGTAAACAAAACGCTAAGCTTGTAGCGCCAAACCTTCTGGGCGTAAATCTTCAATGTTTTTCTGGTATATTCCTTCATAAAATAAAAAATCCCGTTTGTAATCGGCGGGATCAACTAATAAAATTAATGGTTTAAATCACACCGATCTGAATCGATATAAATTTGTATTTAATCTTACATAAATAATCATAATATATGGCAGTATAACCGCCCAATATTGTTTAGTCAAATTTCTGAAAATCTGAGCGCTTTTTCCTACTGTAAATTTTATAGTAATTTATTGTCGTGGGGATAGCTTTCCCGCAAACCGGCCTGGCTGATGCGTATAAACTTGGCCTTTTTTTGCATCTCGGCGATGGTGGATGATCCGCAATAACTTAAGCCGGAGCGCAACCCACCGACCAATTGCTCAATAATCTCGGCAACGTGGCCGCGATACGGAACCATAGCCTCAACTCCTTCGGGCACGACATGTCTAAATTTCTCCATATCGTCGCCATCATTGCCGTTTTTATCGCTTCGGGACATGGAGGCGGTCAAAGAAGCCATGCCTCGCGTCACTTTATATTTTTGGCCGCCGCGAATAACAGTAATACCAGTACTCTCCTCGGTTCCGGCAAATAGGCCGCCAATCATGACGCTTTCCGCGCCAGCGGCCAAGGCCTTGACTATGTCCCCGGAATTCTTGACCCCACCGTCGGCAATAATGGGAATATTAAATTTTTTAGCCACCGAGGCGCAGTCCATGATGGCCGTCAGCTGCGGCACTCCCGAGCCAGAAACAACTCTGGTAATACAGATTGAGCCCGGTCCAACACCGACTTTGATGCATGAAGCGCCGGCTTTTATTAAATCTGCGGCAGCCTCCTTGGTAGCTACATTGCCGGCCACTATTTCTATACTGGGAAAATCCTGACGGAACGTTTTAATGGCCCTAATCATCAGATCAGAGTGTCCATGAGCGATATCAATCAGTAAAACATCCACCCCGGCCCCGACCAAGGCAGCGGCTCTTTCCCGAAAATCTCCCATAACTCCCACAGCCGCCCCGACCATCAGGCGACCCCTTTTGTCCTTGGTGGCCTGAGGATATCGTTCACGCTCACCAATATCCTTGGTGGTAAACAAACCCATAAGTCTAAACTTATTATCAACAATGGGTAGCTTTTCAATGCGATGGGTATAAAGCATTTTTTTGGCCCCCTCTATGGAAATCCCTTTTTTAGCAGTTATCAATCTTCCTTTTGGGGTCATGTATTTTTTAACCGGCTCAGACTCATTGGCGCAATTCAACCAGTCGCGGCGCGTCAAAATTCCTGCCAGGGTGCCTTTTTTGTCTACAACCAAAACACAAGTAATGCTGAAATTTCTCATTATTTTCCGCGCTTCAGCCACGGTCTGCTCGGGCTCGACTGTGGCCGGATTGTCAATTAGTACGCTTTCCTGACGCTTCACTTTCTTCACTTCACTTACCTGTCGTTCAATGGTCATGAAACGATGAATAAAACCCAAACCCCCAAGCTTGGCCAGAGCAATGGCCATGGCTGATTCGGTAACCGTATCCATGTTCGCAGAAATAATGGGGATATTGAGTGTAATGTTAGACGTCAATTTGGTCTTAACTGAAGCATCTTTTCGGGAACTCAAACCGGAACGTTGCGGCACCAAAAGCACGTCATCAAAGGTCAGTCCTTCGCTGATTACCGTCATATATTTTAACAATCAAAGTTTAGCCAAAAAGAATGATATCATGGCCTGAACAAATTAACAATCCCACCGGGAAAAACTAAGCCTCCCCTTTCCGAGTTATTAACTTTTCCACGGTCATCGCCGTTAGCAACACGACCGTGATTATTATGGCGTAAATAAATTTAACTCCGCCGCTGGCAGTCAATAAATGATCGCCGAATGAAGTTAAAATAAACAAATTGATGACAAAACCCAGGCCGATGACGGTGATATAGCGTTTATAGGGGAAATCCGATAAACCTAAGACATAACCGATCACATCAACCGGAAAAATCGGTATTATATAAACCAGCCAAATAAAAAACTTATTTCGTCGTAAAAAAACGTCGAAACTATCAATAATCTTATCTTTAATTAACCTCCTCACCAAAGGCCGACCCAGCTTTCTGGCTAGCCAGAAAGAAAGATTTGAACCTATCATGTTGCCAATCCACAAATACAAAATTCCCGGCCAGAGCCCGTAAACCACGCCGGTGACTATAGAAACCAAAGGACCGGGAATCGGCGCCAAGACTGTTTCTAAAATTATGGTCAATATCAAAGCCAGTGGCCCAGAGACGCCTAAACGGGCTGACCAATTGCTGATAGCCAGTTCGCTGGGTAAAGACGGCTGCCACAACACAAAAACCAAGACTATCAGCAAAAAAAAGAAAATAATCAGGAGATCGATTCCCCAGATTTTTCTATATTTTTTTATTTTATCTGAATTGACCAACATCTTAGTTACTATAACAAAAAAGCGCCAAAATAACACTATTTACATTAATGCAATAAAAGGCCCTTGACAGATTTTTCGGCGCATGCTAATATTGAACGTTATTTGTTATTTCGCTCATCAAGAATTTATCAAACAAACCTACTATTAACCCAATAACCAAGGAGGGGAAATGAAAAGGATTTTCGGTTTCCGTATAGGTTCAGATGGCGTTCCGCAATGGACTCCCAAAGCGCACATCGCTGATCTTCAGAAACTTCAGAAATCCGACGGCTTTGATGTGGTCGTTGGTTCTGACGGTCTCGTCGACCGACCACAGAGAGGCGAAAAATTGATCGACGTGATCAATCGGAATCGTGAAGAATAATTTCTTCACGACAACCAAGGGGGATCGTTAATGCCAAAAAACAGCAAAAACATCCCCCTTTTATTGCCCTCCATTTCCTTGGTCTTGACAGAAAATCCATTCTGATATAATTTTAATCTCCATTGTTAGAACCTTAAAAAGGAGAAGCACTTGGAAATAAAAGAGGCCAAAAGAATCGTCCGCGATACTATCGTCGCTCTGGGCGGCCCGCGCTTAAAGTATAAAGACATACTTTGTTCCAAAAACGAAAAAGGCGTAAGTCGAGCAGTTTTCAGTCTTCATGGTCGACTGAAAATGATTAATATTTCACCACCCACCTATTGGCAAAAAAATCAAGAGCGGCTTATAGCTCTCACAGCGCATGAATACGCCAATCGTTTTTTTATCCAGACTTCCGAAGCTGAAAACTTTATGTCACTGGAACTTTACCGTATTGACCGGGAGTATATCAGATTTCCTGAATTGAAAATAAAGAAACGATTAGCCAAAAAGGCAGACTATGAAATCAATCGCGGAGTCATTTTCGATCAACTGCTGCGAACTTTAAAAGTCGATGCCGCCGCCATCCAGATGTTGCGTCAACATCAGCTACCGCTCAGCGGCTACTCTGCCTATCTGACCACCGAACTCGAAGCAACAGCTAAATTCTCTCTACCTCGGCGCACCTGGCACGTTATGGCCTTGCTACTCCGCTTGGCCCAAGCCGAAAAAATTATTGACAATCCGAATTACAACCCGCAACAGTTCTTTACTCTTCTGGAAACATTCAAAAGCTCCGACTGACACCGAAGTTGGAGCTTATTTTTTTGTTTGACACAAAAACATTCATCGGTTAAGATAACCAATCAATAATAAGAGTTCTTTTAAAAAAACAGGAAAAGGAGTAAAAATGATCATTGCAAAACCAAAACAATACATCAGAAATATTATCTTAAAATTCGGCGGACCACTCTTGGCCAATAGCCAAATTACTCTTTCCCGCCAAAAAAACATACCACCTGTTGCCACCTTCTCCAAAAAAGAAACGCTTCTTCGTCTTATCATACCTTTGCCCTATTGGCGAACTGACGCTGAACGATTAACGTCATTGATAGCCCATGAATTTGCCCTACACGATTTTCCGCCTGATAAAAGCGGGAGGTCATCCCTGGCTGAGCTTAGGCGCCAATTGGCTGTTGATGCTCGGACTATTGAACTTCTCCAGTTAAATTTAGTGCCGGTGCCAAGCTATCTCGCTTTTTTGGAAACCGAGTTCCAGCGCCTCAAACAATCCCATACCAAAAATAAAAACCGGTCAATCATTATCATGCTGCTGCGTCTCTCCCAAGCCAGACAGCTAATTGTGGACCCATCTTTTGATTACCGTTCTTTCCAGGAAAAATGCACCGACTCCAGCTAATCTCCCCGCTGGAGTTTTTTGTTGCCATTGTAAACCACGATCTGAACTGATAAAATTTAATAAGAAAACGCTCATCGAAAACTAGCCATAAAAAAGGAGGATTTGTGGCAAAAAAGGCAACTCTTGGCTTCAATGACCTGAAAAAAGGCGATCGTGTCTGCCTAACCGTGGCCGGTGGCCATGAACTCGAAGCGACTGTTCGCTGCCGAATGAACCCAACCGCTAAACACCCGAATGGCGGCTTCCGTCTGCCTGGTGATCAGTATTGTACCCTCAGCTCCAACTCAAACGGCCATCCGCCCAAATGGCAATTCCATAACGCCTTTTGCTCTATGAAGGTCATTAAAATCCAAAAACTTAACTAAACTCTCTTAAGCTGCTTTTGCCCTCGTGCCCAATCTTTTCAAAAAAGAACCCGAGCAAGTCGGGTTCTTTTTAATTATAGATTTATTAAAACATTATCTAAACATGACCCATTCGGGTTTTGCCACAAGAAGTATGCCCAAAATCATGATTACCAAGCCGCCTATCAACATGCCCCAGCGACTGTATTTACCGCTCGTACTTACAGTTTTCAGTGTTACCATTGCAATGGCGAAAACTATCATATCATCCAGCATGAAAATTATGATATACAGTATCAAATACAAATAGTGCTGCCAAGCAGGTACATCATTAAGAGCCAAGACCTGAGTGAAAATAGCCGGCAACCCGGCTGAACATGCCAGTTCTATAAAATTTACAATAACGGCCAGTCCAATTATCCCAAGTAGGGCCAGCCACAAGGCCTGCTGACTGACGGTCCTTTTAATCTTATCCATCAACTTCTGTCTCTGCTGTGGGTTAGTCACTTCACATTGTCCCGGCCTCGTTTTCCAAAAACGTCGCAGGTAATACAGCCCCACTCCCAACGCCACCAAACCGACAACTATCTGGACCGGTCTGACCACGCCGATAAATTTAAAAAAATTGAGCCAGGCGGCCAGAAAAATAAAATAAACCAAAGCCGATGAAGCGATAAAAGTCAGGCCCAGAATCCACATCCGCCTTCTATTTTTCATTCCTAGGAGCATAGTTATCAAAAACAATAGCACCCACATGGCACAGGGGTTGAAACCGTCAATAGCGGCCACAATAATCGTCACGCCAAAAAGCGAATATTTCATTAAATTAACCTCGCCAAAGACCGGTAATTTTACCGGCAAAGATTTAACCAGTTCCTGATTATCGACATCCCCACTCAATAAAGCGAGATTCTCGTCAATTACGTGCCGGATTTGTTGACCGGTAGTAGTATCCGAAAGATATCCCACAATCACATCTTCTCCGATAAAAGTCGCCGGGACTCCGTTGATGTTTTTGCCGGAATTTTTGATAAAATTGAAGAAAACTTCCTGGTTTTCGGCTGAAGAAATTTCGTATTTATTGATTTTAATTCTGCCGCCATATTCCTGCTCTAAAGTCGGTAAAAAAGCCTCTTCCTTAGCGCAATGCGGGCAGGTCTTGCTGTAGAAAAAATTAATTTCTAAAGACTCGGACGCATTAACAATAAAAGGCACTAAAATAAAAACAATCGCGACCGTCGCAAAACACCACTTGCCGATAATTTGTTTCATATAAAACGAAAAAATTATTAAATCAGCACCTAGGGATAGCAATAACCACACTAGCTTTATTAATATTATTATAACAAATAATTCTTAACTTAACCAAGCATTGAAAACAAAGAAGTGAAAACTACTAATAACATTTGAATTTTTTAATCATAATAAATTTTAGTAATGAATGTTTTTATCATAGTTTATTAAAAAGAATATCATTTAAAATATGGGCATAGTTTCACGTAACCGTAAAGATGCTATAAAATCGCATTAAACAGAAAGCCGGTAAACATAATCCCCGCGCCGACCGCTCCGGCAAAAATAAAAATCAATTTCAATTTCATGACTTTTTTCAAAATCATGAATTCCGGCAGAGACAAAGCGGTTACTGACATCATGAACGCCAATGTCGTGCCCATGGCCACGCCTTTTTCCGTTAGGGCGCTTACTAACGGAATAATGCTTGCCGCGTTGGAATACAGCGGAATGCCGATCAAAATAGCCAATGGCACTGTATACCACTTATCGCTTCCAGCAAAGCGGACTAAAAAGTCAGTCGGCACGTAGCCATGTATCCAAGCCCCAACACCAATGCCAATCAAAATATACGGCCATACTTTTTTAAGGATATCCAGCGTGTAATCTTTAGCATAAGTCATTCTTCTCTTTATAGTCATGCTATGAAAATCTACACCGCCATTGATCGTATTTTGATAAACAAATCCTTCAACGAGATTTTCCACCTTCATCTTACCGATGACCATTCCAGACAGAATTGCAATAATTAGACCGCTGACAATGAAGGCTAAGGCGATTTTCCAGCCGAACATCCTCAGGAGTAAAACTAGCGCCACTTCATTGATCATGGGCGAGGCCACAAGAAAAGAGAAAGTAACGCCCAGCGGAACGCCAGCCTGAACAAAACCCAAAAATAAAGGAATGGCCGAACACGAACAGAATGGGGTAGCGAGGCCTAATACCGACGCCAAGACATTATCAACGTACTTGTTTTTTCGAGATAAAATCGCTCTGGTTTTCTCTGGAGGCAAGTACGACCGAATTATGGAAACAACAAAAATAATGGCGGACAGCAGGATGAAAATCTTGATCGTATAAAACACAAAGAAATTAACCGCGCTCCCCAGCGTGGAGTCGTGGGCAATGCGGAAAACCGTAAAGGTCAACCATTCGGCAAAAAGTTGAAGGGGTAAAAAATGTTCACAATTCTAATACTTATTTATTATCATCCTTTTCACCTTTGAGATTTTCTTCAATTATCTCTCTAATTTTTCCTTGGTCTGAAGTAAATCCCGTCATCACGGGCTTCCCATTTATTGCCAGCACCGGACTTTGTATAACGCCCATAGAAATCATTTGTTGAATATCGGTGCTGTATTCCACATCAAAATTAAGATGCATATCAGCAACGGTCTGTTTGACGATCTCGTATAATTTTTTGCAGGTTGGGCAACCCGAGCCCAAGACTTGTATTTTCATATAAACTTTAGCTGGATTAGTTTATCATTATTTTTTCCAATTTAGAGAGGTGCCGTTTGATTTTTTTCTTATTTGCACGATAGTAAATTCGCAACCCCTCGCGTCTCGATGTAATAAGCTTGAGTTTTTTGAGTACCGCCAAATGGTGTGAAGCCAGGTTTTGCGGCAAGTCGAGGTGCTGCCAGATCTCGCAGACACACAGCTCGCCATGGCGTAAAAGGCAAAGGATCCTGAGGCGATTATCCTCGGCCATAACCGATAAAAATTTCGTTACCTCTACTATCCGGGCGGATAGTTTCTTGTTTTGACAACATGCTGGGTTCATAGTATTTATATGACTATATCAATTTATATTGATATAGTAGCATAACAAAATTTGTTAATCAAGAAAACTTCATTATTGGCTTATCAATTTCGCATTTAGTCATCTAAACACCTTGATTCCTTTGAAATGATGACCATTATTACCTGCTAGATGCGCCCAGTTGGCACACTATCGGAATAGCATGTTCCGACTATGTTTTTTAATGATTGGCTGAAAAGTGTGATTGTTTGTTCTTCGGTTAAATCCGGTGCAGAGCAAGTGCCACTTTGACATTGGTCACTGTCAGTACAAGTTTCACCGACTTTTTTATTTGCCAAAAGCCACTTATTTTGATGATCTGGCCATTCTCCACCAACGCTTTGGCATGATTGCTCATTCTTTGGCGGATGGTGCCCGGATAATGAAAAAAATAATAAAAACCCAAAACAATTTCTAATAATGGCGGGATTACAAAAACGAACAATGAACTTTTTTGTATGTGCCGTTTTTAAATTTTTTTATGGCTATTTTCCTATCCTTATTGATCATCTTGATCGGTTTTTTCTTGTGTAATTGGAATTTGATGTCTTGCCTTAATAAACAATACCGCCAGTATGGTGGCGATCGGCATAGCTAACACCAGTCCGACGCTGCCGCCTAAAGTCCGGACAATCTCCGTGGCGACCGTTTCATTGTTGATGACCTGGCTGAAAGTTAAAAACGGCGGTTCCTTGACGCTGAATAAAATAAGCAGTGGCAGAGCTGCCCCGGCATAAGCTAAAAATAAAGTATTAACCATGGCGCTCATGTGGGAAACACCGACCTTCATAGCCTGGCTATAAATCTGCCTGTTTGGCAGCCGGGAGTTGGCCCGCTTTAATTCCTGGACCAATGTCACCTGGGAAATAATCACGTCATCCAGCACGCCCAGCGCACCAATAATAATTCCGGCCAGCAACAGGCCCTGGAGGTTAATAGTTTTTCCAGACAAGCCCATCAGATATATCGCTTCATCACTGGCGAATCCGGTTAATTTGGTTAAAGCCGTGAACCAGACTGATAAAAGTCCGGTGATAATCAGCGCGATTAATATTGAAAATACGGCCACCGTGGAGGTGCGCTTGAATCCCTCGGTAATATAAACGGACACGACCAGTATAAATAACGAACCGACGATGCTAATAAATAAAGGACTGTTGCCTGCCAGGATTCTAGGAATTATAAATTTCAGAATTACCAAAAATGTCAGGAGCAAAACAATCAGCGCCCGAAGTCCTTTCAATCTGCCGACAGCTATAACGACCAGGGCGAATAGCGCCGCCAGCCAATAGAGGGCGCCTTGGCGTACATAATCAGTGACATAGAAAACGTCATTACCGTCTGCGTCTTTGGAACTATTAACTATGACCTGGTCGCCCACCTGGTAGGTACTAGCGGAGATTACTTCGTGTTGCGTACCGTCAAAAATAATTTCCTTATCGTCCCAACTGCCAGATAAACCCTTTAATTTAAGCTTCTGCTGTATGATCGGGGCGCCATCTTCAAAAGTAATGGTTTTTTGTTCTAAAATTTCAATCACGCGGGCACTAAATGTTTCCTCGTCGGTCTGGGCTTTGATGCCGCATGGCAAAATAACCGTTATCAAAAATATTATTACGGTAAACAATAAATATTCGATGCGAAGCAATTTTTTCATAGTTTTTAGGTTTGCCCTGATAATGTATTTTGTAACTTTTTATTAAATGTTAAAATGTTTCCATGAACACTGCCTATATTATCAAAATTTTGTTTTTATCGTTAATTTCCAGCGCAGCTACGCTTTTGGGCGTAATCATTGGCCATCGTTTGAACCGCCGGGGCGGAGTTGTTTTCGGCGCTAGTTTTTCCGCTGGCATAATGATATTAATTTCTCTTTTTGAGTTAATTCCGGCTTCTTGGGGAGAGGGAAAGTCCTGGTTAACAATACTTAGTATTTTGGGAGGGGTGGCATTGCTCTGGCTTGCTAATACTGCCTTGCCGCACCTACATACTATCAAAGAGTGCGACACCTATGATGCGAAAAAACTTATTAAAATTGCCTATCTCTTGGCTATTGGCTTGATATTGCACGATTTCCCCGAAGGCTTTGCGATACCCAGTTCTTTTAGTCATTCCGAGGCAGTCGGTTTGGTGGTGGTAATTGGCACTTTTATTCACAATATACCGGAAGGCTACATGCTCACCGCTACTAGCACATGGTCCTGCAATTTTTACTATAAGTCGGCTTTTTTTTCAACTTTTTCAACCCTGGCCGGCACTGTGCTTGGTTTAATGTTGCTTAATAAGTTTAACTACCTTAACCAGATTTTTTTGGCCTTGGCGGCCGGCGCCATGTTGTTTATTGCCTGCCATGAACTTATCCCTTTCGTGAAAAATATCGACCGCGGAAAAAGGATGTCATATTCTGGCTTTACCGCATCAATAGCGATATACTCACTACTGACATTCATTTTTTAGTACTGTTTTTACGTAGCTTTTACTTTTCAATGGCAATAGCCTTGCCTTCTATAAGCGCTTGGGCTGTTTTTTTTCTAGCTGACTGAAGGATGCGCTGCACCGTACTCTGGGACGTCTTCATGTGATGCGCGGCCCTGATTTGTTTATAACCTTTCATGTCAACCAACCAGAACACCTCCAGCTCTTCGCAGGTAATTGAAATAACTTGTAATTGATTTAATGGCACGCCCCGTGGCTTAAAATAAACCACGTCGGGATTAATGCATAAATGTCTTTTTAGTCGCGGTCTTGGCATAAATTATTTTTATTAATATAATTGGGCTAGATAGTCCCGCCGTAATTCAAATACTCTAGCCCAATTTAGAGTTATCACCAGCGGGACTATCTTATTTTTTTGCGGACCGCAGCTGCTGCTTGGCTTTTTGCAAAGCTGCCAGCTCATCCTTCAGAACTGCTTCCTCGTCTTCCATCATTTTCAACTCCTCATCTTTGCTTAGCCGGTAACTGTAATTATAACCGCCGTATATCCGACTGGGTATATATCCCCAACCCATACCGCGTCCTCGTCCAATACCCCTACCGAACCAGCCACGCGCGCCTCTACCGGCACCACAAGGGCCCATGCCCCAGCCGGCGCCTGGTCCGCCGCCCCAGACAGGACCTTGTCCATTTTGTCTTGGCATATATTTATTTCCTTATTTGTTAATTAATTCGACCTTTATTTAGCGTATGGCTTATTGCCTATAGTTAATAGTATAAATTTACTTGGACTTTATCGTGTTCCATGAATTTTTTGTGAAAGGTATGATTGTTTTTCCACATCCATTCAATCAACATGGCCGCGTGTTCTTTTTCCTCGTCGCAGTTATGTCCTAAAATCTTTTTTAATTCTTCGTCTTGCGTCGCGTTAATCCGCTCTTTATAATATCAATCGCCTCCGGCTCTTCCCGCAATGATTTGGAAGTGTGGGTCATTTCCAGCGCGTGGTTTGCTTCAATGTTCCTTCTTGCTCAAAATAAGGCATAGTGGTGGATAATTATGGCCGAAATAATGTCCTAAAATAAGCTATTTCTGACTGTTATGAGTATATATTCATAATGATTATTTGTCAACTCTCCAGCTTTGCAAAAATACCATGCAAAACCTTGGCACTACCGTTTGTCTGTGTTATAATGGATATGAATTAATACAATTCAATAAAATAAGTAGAGCGGTTTGTACGGTGAAGCAGGGTGCGATTCCCTCACTGTCGCGCAACGGTTAAAGTCCGATCCCGTACAATGTGCCATTTGGCCCGCTTTTGGCTCGCGCTAAGCCGGTTTTTCGCCTTGGCGCAGAAGTCAGCCAGGGTTTTTAGTTAATAATTAATATATTTTTACTATGTTTTCAAGAATCAAAAAAAGAGATGGGCGGATTGTGACCTTCGAAAAAGACAAAATATCAGCAGCCATCGCCAAAGCCGGACGGGCGACCGAAGAGTTCGGAGAAAAAGAGGCGAAAATATTGACTAAAAAAGTCTTATTGCGCGCCCAAAAATTGATCACTGATAAAATTCCGAACGTGGAACAAATCCAGGATATCGTCGAAGGCATCCTGTTGAGTTCGCATTACAAAAAAACCGCCAAAGCCTATATCCTCTACCGCGATCAGCATAAACAGCTGCGGGATATCGCCAATTTGATCAATAACGGCTTAGTGGAACAATACCTCCATAAAACCGACTGGCAGATAAAAGAAAATAGCAATATGTCCTATTCCTTACAGGGATTGAATAATTACATTTCCAGCGAGATCAGTAAAAACTACTGGTTGAACAAAATATATCCGGAGAACATCCGCCAGGCGCATATCGATGGTGACTTCCACCTCCACGATTTAAATATTCTGTCGGTTTACTGTGTCGGCTGGGACCTTTATGACCTGCTGGCTGAGGGATTTACCGGCGTCGAGGGCAAAGTTTCCAGCAAACCACCGAAGCATTTCAGTTCGGCCTTGGGACAGGTGGTTAATTTTTTCTATACTCTCCAGGGCGAAGCTGCCGGAGCCCAAGCCTTTAGTAATTTCGACACCCTGCTCGCGCCGTTCATTCATTACGATAAATTGACGTATAAGGATGTAAAGCAGGCCTTGCAGGAATTCTTGTTCAACGTCAATGTGCCGACACGCGTCGGATTTCAGACGCCGTTCACCAACGTCACTCTCGATCTAGTGGTGACAAAACATTATGCCAGCCAGCCGGTCATTATCGGTGGTCAGCCGCAGGCGAAGACGTACGGGGAATTCCAGACGGAGGTGAATATGTTCAATAAAGCGTTTTTGGAATTGATGGCCGAGGGTGACGCCAGCGGTCGTGTCTTTACCTTTCCCATCCCGACATATAATATCACCAAAGATTTCAACTGGGATAACGAGGCCAGCGACCTGCTCTGGCGCGTCACGGGCAAATACGGATTGCCCTATTTTTCCAATTTCATCAATTCGGATATGAATCCGGATGACGCCCGCTCGATGTGCTGCCGCTTACGCATCGATAATCGCCAGTTAGAGAAGCGCGGCGGCGGCCTCTTCGGCGCCAATCCCCTGACCGGCTCAATAGGAGTAGTGACAATCAATCTCCCGCGCCTCGGACATGACTGTAAAACAAAAAAGGATTTTCTTGGCAAACTGGAAGAGCTGATGATACTGGCCAAGGACAGTCTGGAAATCAAACGAAAAATATTAGAGCGGTTTACAGATGAAAATTTATACCCGTACACTAAATTCTATTTGCGGAATATCAAAAAACGCTACGGTAGCTATTGGAAGAATCATTTTTCCACCATCGGCATTGTCGGTATGAACGAAGCGTTACAAAATATGCTCGGAAAAACGATCGGCTCTCCGGAAGGCAAACAGTTCGCCGAAGAAACGCTGGATTTCATGAAGACCGTTCTCGCCTCTTTCCAGAAAGAAACCGGCAATAATTACAACCTAGAAGCCACCCCGGCTGAAGGCACGTCATTCCGCTTGGCCTTGCTTGATCAAAAAAAATATCCCGATGCCATATTTGCCAACGGTCAGGGACGAGAGGTAAAAAGCCCGTTTTATAGCAATTCGACCCACTTGCCGGTGAATTATACCGATGATATATTCGAAGCGCTGGAGCTGCAGGATAATTTGCAGACAAAATACACCGGCGGCACGGTCATGCATTTTTTCCTGGGCGAGCGGATAGAAGATGGAAACAGCGTCAAAAACTTGGTTAAAAAAATATGCGAACGATACCGCCTGCCGTATTTTACCCTGTCGCCGACCTTCAGCGTGTGTCCGAATCACGGCTATCGCTCCGGTGAAATGCGCGTTTGCGACGAATGCGGTTCGGTCTGTGAGGTTTATTCCCGCATCGTCGGCTATTTACGTCCGATCAGCCAATGGAATAAAGGCAAAAAAGCTGAATTCGACATGCGCAAGCTATATAGCATTGATGAAACAAAATGATCATCGGCGGATTCCAAAAATTTTCCCTCATCGATTATCCGGCAAAAACATGCGCCATAATATTTACCCGCGGCTGTAATTTTCGCTGCCCCTATTGTCATAACCCCGAACTGGTCCTGCCGGAGCAATTCGCCCCGGCCATTCCGTTGACGGAGATATTCGCCTTTCTGGAAAAACGGCGAGGAACACTGGACGCGGTAACTATCACCGGCGGCGAGCCAACGCTGCACGCTGATTTAATTGAGGTGATAACGCGGATCAAAGCGCTGGGGTATTATGTCAAACTGGATACCAACGGCAGTAATCCAGAAATGCTGGCAGACATTTTTGACCACGGATTGGTCGATTATGTAGCCATGGATATTAAGGCTCCGCTCAATGACTATGAACATATAATCGGCAAGACCCTCAACCCGTCTGTTATCAGACGCAGTATTGAATTGATTATAAAATCAGGCGTTGACCATGAATTCCGAACTACGGTCGCTCGTTCACTAATCAACGCGGATGATTTGCAAAAAATCGCCCAGGCCATCAAGGGAGCAAAACGATATTATATCCAAAAATTTCGTCCGGGAAAAACAAACGATACAAAATTAGTGGATAAACACCCTTTTACGGATCAACAACTGCGAGATATTGCCCAGCAGATCTCCGTTCAGGTGGGATTATGCGAAATACGATAAAACTTATTAAGTGTGCAATCAACATAAATTTGCAGGACATTAAATCACTCTCGATCCGAATGGTCTGAGAGTGATTTTGATGGTGCATCAAAAATTTTTAAGTCTACATCTGGCCGACTGAGAGCAAAGCAATAGCAACCCGTGAACCAGCAACAAACGAAGTGCCTAATCGAAAGCCTTCCGCCAGCGTAAATCCCTCCGGCAACCGCACGCCCATCCGGGTATGTAGCATGCGCTGAGAAATCAAGTATTCCCCCAAAGTGCCATGGCCACGGTATAGCCCCTGCTGTGAAACATACTGATCAATTGCTTTTAGTGCTAATTGCATGGCCCGCTCGGAAACTGGAATGAAAAAATCGGGCACGATACCAACGGGCAACAGATAGTAACAAAATATCTCCGTACGCCAAGGCGCCACGCCTGGAACTGCCTTAGTTATATTGGCAAGCAATAGCGCCGAGGTAACAAGCTGACCAGTAATATAGTGGTCTCGATGCGCGCCGTTACCGTACAAACAACCCTGCCCCCTTTCTAAATAAGGTGCAAACACCACATGCGGCCGAAAATGGCGTACATATCCAGCCACAGCCAGACAACTTAGTTCATCGTTCATAATCTTAGTGTCCGCCATACCCATTATGACACCGGTAACTCCTAGTGTGGAGACAGAAGCTTCAAATTCTTTTTTTCTTGTCTCAGGATCACCGTACGTACCCATCTGTCCAGAGGTCAGCGAGACCATCTGAACTTCCCAGCCAGCTCCAGCCAACATCGCCACTGCGCCGCCGGCATTTCGTTCGATGTCATCAGGATGAGCTCCGATAAAAACCGCCCTCAATCTCTCCATCATAATATCCTCCGTATCTTTGAATGTATATTCTTAAAGGTCAAACAAAAAAAGTCTACACCGCGATCCCCAACGATATGGTAACAGATTAAAAATTACGTCGCAATCAATCATGCGCCTGCCTCCTTCAAGTGCATTTTTTAAAAAAATAGGTGATTCCGCGTCAGCCAATTTTTTTAAAAACAACCGCTAAACCGAAAAATACAGCGTTTATCATCACGATCGTGGCTCCGGTCGGCAGATCAAGGAAAAATGAAAGGGTAATCCCCAACAGTACAGATAAAAGTGAGATGGCACCGCCGATGATGATGGTCGACTTGAAACCCTTGGACAGCTGCAGGGCGGTCACCGCCGGCAAGATAAGCAGGGCAGAAACTAACATGATCCCTACTATTTTTACTGACAAAACGACGGTCACCGCCGTCAGCAAAGTCAGAATTATGTTAATGCCATTCGTCTTCACGCCGCTTGTCTTGGCGTATTCTTCGTCAAACGTAGCGGAAAACAAATCCCAGTAGAAGAAATAAATAACTGCTAAAACTACCACCGACAGTGCCACTGACAAAATAACTTCAATATTGCTGATGGCTAAAATATTGCCAAAAAGATAACTGAACAGATCAACGTTAAACCCCTTGGAGATACTGGCGAGAATCACGCCACCAGCCACGCCCACGGCGGAGACAATGCCAATGGCAGCGTCGCCATATACTTTAGCTTTTTCGCTGATTTTCAGAATAAGCAATGAAGCAAGCATGACCACAGGCACGGCAACATAGAACGGAAACATGCCAAGGCACAGCCCTAGTGCGATCGCTCCGAAACTAACATGAGAAAGCCCATCGCCGATCAACGACATTTTTCGCAGCACCAAGAACGTTCCCAAAACGGCGCAGACCACGGCCACGAAAGACCCGGCGAAAAACGCTTTCTGGATGAATAGATATTGGAGAAAATGAAAAAAATCCATATTAGTCGTGCTGATGATAAATTACGTGACGGCCGTATTCCCCGAGCTGACCAGCTAATTTTTTAGAGCGGTAAAAATCACTGGCACTGCCAAAAAACATCAATGTACGGTCAATATACATCAGCTGGCTGGCGAAACGGCACACCAAATTGGTGTCATGCGTTATTAATATAATGGTCAGGCCGTTCTTTTTATTTAACTCCTGAATGTATTTTAAGAACGTTTCCCGCGACTTCGCGTCCAGCGCCGCGGTTGGTTCGTCTAAAATCAAAATTTCCGGTTTTGACACTAGGGCCCGCGCGATCATCGCCTTCTGCTGCTGCCCGCCGGATAATTCCGATATGGCTTTATGCCGCAATTCAAATAAGCCAATATCACGCAACGCCTGCCCTACAACCAATTTATCCGAGGCAGTAAAATTACGCGGGTTCTTTTTAGAGGACAGCATACCCAGGAAAACGACCTCCTCAACCGTGGCAGGAAAAAGCGGATTGATAGTCCGCAGATTCTGGGGCACGTAGTCGATTTTCCGCCAGTCGTAAAATCGCCCCAATGGCTGACCATAAAGCTTTATCTCGCCATGACTTATCGGGATGAGCCCGAGAATCGCCTTGACAAGCGTCGTTTTGCCCGCACCATTCGGGCCGATCAGGCCGATAAAGTCTCCGGCGTGGATTTCAAACGACACCTCGCTGACTGCCTTGTTTTGATCGTAGCTAATGGAAACGTTTTTTGTTTCAATGATTGTAGCCATAATTATTCACTGCACTGTAAGCCAATCTTCAAATTGGCCAAATTTTTCTCCATGATCGACAGGAAAGTCACGTCATTTTCAAAATCTTCCTTAGACACGTTATGAGCGGCATTTAATAACAGCATCTCGGCCTGCGTTTCGTTGGCCAGTGTTTCGGCGATTTTCGGAGTAGTCAGTTCTTCGTAAAACACATATTTAATATTGTCTTTTTTTATCTGTTCGACCAGCGCCACGAGATCCTCGGTAGTCGGCTCGGAATCCGGAGAAGCGCCCTGGGCAGCCGAATAATTCAAATTATAGCGCTTGGCCAAATACCCGAAAGCATAATGACCGCCGTACACGATTTCCTTGCTTTGACATCTTGACAATCCGGCCGCGTATTTGGCATCCAACAGTGCCAAGGAATTTTTGTAATCAGCGGCGTTTTTCCTGTAAAAATCCGCGTTGGCCGGATCTTTCTCCGCTAGGGCAGCCGTTATAGTATCAACCATAATTTTATCATTGTCAAAATCCAGCCAGACGTGCGGATCCATCGAGCCCTCCGGTTCGTCTTCGTCATGGAAAATTGCGGGTATCATTTCTATGCCGACGCTTGAGTTGACAACTTTTACGTCGCTCCCTGACATCCCTTTGATGATGTCCGCCGCCCACGGTTCCATGAATTCGCCGGTATAGACGAAAAGATCGGCTTCGTTGATAGCAACAATATCACTCGGCGTCGGCTCGAACGAATGCGCTTCAACACCCGACGGCAGGAGCAACGACACTTCAACTTTATCCTGCCCGATACTCCTGGCAAAATCGTACAACGGGAAAAGCGTCGTCACGATCGTTACTTTTGAGGAATCATTCGGGGTTTTATTATTGGAGTAACTGACTGCTCCGTAAATTCCCAATACAATCAGGGTAATTACCCCAACTATGAAAAATATTTTTTTCATGTGTTTATTTTTTAAATTAATTAATTACGCTTGGCATTTACGGCAATAGCCATAAAAATCAAGCGAATGATTAGTAATATTGAATTTTTTCAATTTGGCAATCCGCTTTGCCTGTTTCACCAGATGATTTCCGATGGTAATTTTCTCAATGGAATTGCATTTTAGGCAGACAAGGTGATGATGGTCCGGTGATATCTCGTAATAATCAACGCTCGAAATGGTATTTTTGACGATAAAGCTATTTTTCGCGAGATATAGCAGTTCGCGGTACAGAGTCGAGCGGTTCGGGCTGATCCGCGTCTTTTTCAGACGCGCCAAAATATCCGCCTGCGACATCAAACAGCCCGCTTGTGAGAAAATCTGCATTATTTCCCGGCGGATTCTGGTTACCCGGCCGCCGTGGGCGCGGATAGCATTATAAATAGTGTCATTTTTCATAATTGCAACATTGTTGCATTAATAATACAGGACCGGGTTTATATTGTCAAATTTTAACAACAAAAAAGAATAAAAAGGACCTATCCCAGCCCTTACCAATAATCCCCTACCTTTTACTGGGTTGAATGAAATTTATCTGAGCAACAGAATCACTAATATTCCAACCGTATTTGCAGCCAATGACAGAACGATGAATTGTTTTGTGGAAATCTTAAAAAATCCAAAGAATCCCGCAGCCAGCTCATCGGGTAATGGCGAACCAAGGATGATGATACCGATCAGGAATGATAGCCAGCGCGGCATTTTACGGCGAGTCAGTAAAGAGTTAATCTTCCCCAAAAATCCAATTTGGGCCTCCCGTTTAATCACCATGAATACGGTAATATCATATAACGCGGCGCCCAGTCCACCGACAATGGCGATCAAAAATGGGTTCACGGCACGTGGCACTTCCCAGAAAATGGCAGTTGCCATGCTGGAAGTGAAGGCAAAGGCATAGAGAATACCGGCAACCAGAGTGCCCCAGATCCCTGATTGGCTAAATTCGATAATGAAATGCCGAGAGCTAGGTATCTGCATTAACAAGATTGTGAGCAAAAGCCCAAAAAAGAAAAGTAACAATGATAAGTGAGTACGTTTTTGATTTACTTCGTCCATGGTTGTATGGTTAACGGAGAAATTCCTTAATATTCGGCTGGTCTTCGGCCAAAATTTTTAGCGCTGTTATATTACTATACTTATACTATAGTACAAAATACGCTCGTCTGCGAGTTTCGTAATGCCGGACAAGTCGTTCTGTCCTGTCCAAACACAAAAGCGATAAACTCCGTCTGCCCTATTTTCAATATGGCCCAAACTAATGGGATATAGACAAAAACCTTAAAAATAAATAAGGATGTTGGCCACTAAAACCAAAACATCCTATTAATTGAGCTTATATAATTAGCCGCTGGACTATTGTTTAGAATAAAACTTTGCACCTGTCCGGACTTTTTTATTTTTTGCGTTAAATCTCATCACTGACTTCCAGACAAAAGGTATGATAACCAATTCAATGTTATCCAATGCTTTTTCAATTTCCGGCTTGGACGGCCTAATAATAATGGCGATTATTTTTCTAGCACCGTAAACATCTGTCTTCCTTTAAAGAACAATTAGAAAACCATATATTTAAACCATACACTTATACAAATTGAAAGCTAAAAGAGGTAAATCGCGAGTCGGATTCGAACCGACAACCTACCGGTTAACAGCCGGTTGCTCTACCCAGGCATTCAGATCGCCTCCGACGATAACTTCATATCAGCCTCGGTTCTCGCAGACTGAAGCAGTTTAGCCCGCCTCGTTGCCTCGGTTCATTTCGCTATTTAGATATTAAAATCCCTGCACTACTCCGCGAGTCGGATTCGAACCGACAACCTACCGGTTAACAGCCGGTTGCTCTACCATTGAGCTATCGCGGAGTGGTGCGGGGATAATTTTACCATTGCTTGCCCCGTGTAGCTTTTGCGAAGCGGAAAGCTATCGCGGAGTCGTGGAATCCACTACAAACTAATAGTCTTTTAACTTACGCATCCCGGTATGGCCCGCAATCCGTTCCAGGGCCTTGGCCTCAATCTGGCGGATTCGCTCGCGAGTGACGCCGAATTCCTGGCCAACTTCTTCCAGAGTATGCGCCACACCGTCTAATAAACCAAAACGCATTTCCAATATTTTCTGCTCTCGAGGGGAAAGCTCCCTGATAATATCCTGGACGTGATCTTTCAAAAGCTGCATTGCTGCCACCCGATCCGGGGTTATAGTTTTCACATCTTCAATGAAATCTCCTAGTACTGAATCTTCATCCTCACTGTCACCGACCGAGGTCTCCAAGGATACGGTGTCCTGCGATATTTTCATAATATGATGGATCTTTTCCACCGGTTCACCCATTTCAGCGGCGATTTCCTCGGCCAGTGGTTCCCGGCCCAAATCCTGAATCAACTGACGTTCAACCTGCTGAAATTTATTGATTGTCTCCACCATGTGTACCGGTATGCGAATCGTCCTTGATTGATCGGCCAAAGCTCGAGTTACCGCCTGCCTGATCCACCAGGTGGCATAAGTAGAAAATTTATAACCCTTGCGGTAATCAAACTTCTCCACCGCCCGAAACAAACCAATATTACCCTCCTGTATTAAATCCAGCAAGGAAAGAGAACGGCCGGTAAATTTTTTGGCAATAGACACCACCAGACGAAGATTGGCCTCAACCAAATTGCGGGCAGCTTCTACGTCGCCTTTTTCTTTACGCTTAGCCAGTTGTAATTCCTCTTCCGCCGATAATAGAGGCACCTTACCGATTTCACGCAAATACATCTGGATGGAATCATTGGATATATCCGAAAGGTCTAATCGCCTTTTGTCTATAACTTTAGCTTCTTTCTTCTTGACGAGCGATTCCTTATTTTCCTGTAGAATAAGGCCACTATGCTCCATTACCTGCACCCCCAAGGACTCTAATTTGTCCAAAAAATCTTCATAAGCGTCCACATATTCCTCCAACTCCGGAAAACCGTATAAAATCTCCGTTTCCGTGATGAAACCCCTTGATCGGCCCTTGGCGATGAGTTTATTGATTCTCTCCTGATCAATTACCGGAGCGACAGCAAGAGATTTACGAGCATGTTTAACAACAGCTTTTTTTGCTTTCTTGGTGATTTTTTTTTCGGCCTTTGCGGACCTTTTTTTTATTTTTTTCTTTAGTTTATTGACCATTATAAAAAACAATACAAGAAAATAATCTTGGGAAAACTGCTGCCCTTGATTAATCCAGGCTTTTCAGCTCTCCGGCCAGTTCACTGAATTCCATGGCATAACGTTCAATCAGTGCCTCATCATGATTTTGTTCCGCGTAGCGCAGTGCCCGCTCAATATCTTTCAACTTTTCCCGAATAAACTTTTTTTTAAGCTCTTTGATGCTTGCTCCAATTAACTGTTCATCGGGCACGACACTTTCATCTTCGCTGTCTTTTTCGGCTTTCAGGGCCAAAATATCGGCGTAAACCGCTAGCTGACCCTCACTTTTGGGGACAGATTTGATAAATTCCTGATAGTCAAAGGCTTGCTTTTCAGTATAATAAGTTATCAGCATTTTGTAAAGGTTTCGAAGTTTCTGTTCTGGTATGTGCTCGGGGTTTAACTGACCACTAATATAGTTCAGAAATTCAGGACGGACAAGCGCCAAGCCGATCAGCTCTTCGGTAATTACGGTATATCGGTCTTTAATTGACTTGACCGGACTTTCTTCCTGCGTCAACGAAGAAGTGTCTGTCTTTTTTAATTGCTTTAATTTGTCGCGCAAAACAGCTTCATCCACCGCCAGTAAAGCGGCCAGTTTTTGTAAATAATGAGTCTGTTCAATAGGGTCAGCCAACTTGGCAATAATGCTCAGCAATACACGGGCTGCTAGTTTTTTATCCTCAACTCTTTTCAAATCGGCTTTTTTCAAAGTAGTTTCGAAGTAATAATCCATTATCGAGCGGCGATCAGCTATGGCCTTCACCCAAGCGCCGGGATCTTTCTTGATGAGCTCATCAGGATCTTTGCCAAAGGGCAACTGAATAACCTTAACGTCCATTTCTTCCTGCCAAGCCACGTCTATGCCCCGTTTGGAGGCGCTTTCGCCAGCCACGTCCTGATCAAATGCAAAAGCCAAATTAGTGGTATATCTTTTTAGTAATTTGACCTGTTGCACCGTCAAGGCAGTACCTGATGAAGCCACGACGTTGGTCACTCCTGCCTGATGTGAGGCCAGGCAGTCCATATAACCTTCTACAACAATCGCTATTTTTTGCATTTTTATTTCCGTCTTAGCTTTATCCAATCCGAACAAAACACGACTTTTGTCATAGATTATGGTCTGAGGAGTGTTAATATATTTAGCCACTGTTTTATCCTGATCATCGCCCAGCCAGCGGCCGCCAAAACCAACTATGTTGCCATGCGTGTCAGCCACCGGAAACATCAAACGATTACGAAACCGATCGTAAAAACCCACGCCCTTCTCTTTTTTAATAGTCAAACCGGCTAAAAAAATGTCTTCCTCCATAAAACCCCGCTGAATCAAATAATTGTTCAGGGCGGACCAGCTGTCAGGCGCAAAACCCAATTGCCAAACGGCTATTGACTCTGCGCTGACTTGGCGATTTTTCAGATAGTCCCGGACGAACTGGGCCTTGGGGTGTTCCAGTAAAATCTTATTATAAAATACAGCGGCGCTTCGACAAATATCTTGAAGTTTTGTTTTTTGATCGTGGATGTGAGGATCCTGATAGCGAAGCTGAACTCCGGCTTTTTTGGCCAGCACCCGAATGGCCTCGGGAAATTCCAGGCCCTCCATCTTCATCAGAAAAGCAAAAATATCGCCCCCCTCGCCACAACCAAAACAATGCCAAATCTGCTTGTCCTTGGAAACCATAAACGACGGCGTCTTTTCATGGTGAAAGGGACAGAGCGCTCGGTAACTATTGGTTCCAGCGGGTTTAAGCTGAATATACTCCTGAATCAGCTCAACCACGTCGATTTTGGACTTTATTTCTTCAATGTTATCAGAGGCCATATCTTCTAAAATTGAATGCTAACCGCCCAAGACGGTTTCATTCTTATCACTCTCCTCTTTCTTTTTATGTTCCAGCGAATGCTCGAACATGGTCAGCATGCTATTAAACCGCTCGTTGAATACCGCCGCCTCACCTTTACCATGAGGCAATCGATAACTGAAATCGCCGTGGGAGACATGATCCATGCCGCGGGCTAAATTTCTAAATGGTCGGATAAAATACAAACTAATTATATAAACAATAATTAATAAAATGGGAATAAGCGCAACAGTTATTATCAAAAGTGCTCGTAATATCTGCCAATACTCGTTAATCATTGCTTGGGCGGAGTAATCAACGCCAACCACCGCCACACCACGACCATGATCATCTCGGAGAGGGGCATAACCGGATATCCAAGAGCCCCATTTGTCATTAGTTATCTCTTCATCGGCCACCGGACCAAATAATCCCTGCTCCATCTGCGGACTCTGAGTGGCGTCGTACATCTCGCCTAGCGCCGGCTTAGTTTCATTTTCATCAATCCGACCATTGCCATCAATATCTGAGGTTACCATGGCGCTGACCACAAAACTAAACCGATGCGCCTGATTGGTGGGGCGCAAAGTGTAAATATCATTGATTTTCGGATTGCCATCCATAACCGACTGAAAATACTGTTCAATATATTTATATCCTGAATCACTGTTCTGCTGTTCCGGATCTATAAGCAACTCATGCATCTCAACGGGGATATTGGCAGCCACATTAGTGGCTATATTTTGCAGCTCGTCTTGCACACTTTTTTTTATGCTGCCCGAAACAGCAAAATAAACAGCAATATCAATTCCTATAACTACGACCATGACTACCAAAGCTATGGGCCAAAAAATATAACGTAGAAATGGGCGAAACGAATCTTCGTGAACTCTTTCATTCATATTTTTTCGAAATAATCTTTTTACTAAACTAACGTTATTATAACACCTTACCGGAAATAACCACAACCCCACAAATATGTAAATTATCGTCGAATAGCCATACATAAACTTATTTTCCAGGCATGCCCATAAACACCAACATAGTCTCAATGGCACTGCTCGGTTATCTCAACAACAAAGAAACAAAACAAATCTATGTGGATAAAGACAAAAGCCCCATTTATCAAAAAGACATTTGAGCTTTACGCCACCGGAAAATATACGCTTAAAGAAATCCGAAAGATTATCAATGAGCTTGGTTTACGAGGGCGGCGAGGTAAATTGCTTTCTGTTTCAAATTATCAATATTTACTTCAAAATCCCTTCTATTATGGACTAATCCGCTACAACGGCGAATTTTACGAAGGAAGGCACGAACCGATTATTTCAAAGAAACTTTTTGACGAATGCCAAGAAGTGATGAAAAGAAAATCAAAACCGCAAAAAGCGGACAAGATGAAATTTTTTCTTTATCGCGGACTTTTCAAATGTGGTGAATGCGGATATACAATAACGGCGGATAGAAAAATTAAGAAAAGCGGAAAGCAGTATGTTTATTATTACTGTACAAAGAAAAGTCCGAATTACCAATGCTCGCAAAATGTCTTTACGCGAGAAGAAAAAATTTCATCTCAAATCAACGAAGCGATACAAAAAGTTTCTTTGCCCGATGATTGCGCCGATTGGATGCTAGTGCAATTAGAAAAAGAGAGAAACGAGAAAGCCCAATCATCTCGCTTTTTTGCTCAAAAGATAGAAAGTGAAATTATGGTGATTGACGAAAAACTAGAAAAGTTAATGAGCGCTTATCTTGAAAACGCTTTATCTTTGAAAGAATATCGAGAAGTCAAAAATAAACTCGTCAATCAAAAACAGCTTTTGAAAGACAAACTGACGGCTTTTGAGCAAAAAAGCAATAATCGGTTCGAACTCGCCGCCAAATTCATAAATACCGTAAAACAAGTCGAAATTATCGCTTTGCAAGAAAATCCCGAACAGGGTCGGGATTTTCTAAAAAAGATTGGTTCGAACTTCCGTTTGAGCGGGCAGAAATTGTTTTTGGACTTCAAAAATCCGTATAAAATCATCGCAAATGCCGAGCCCGA
>CAZQBL010000020.1:0-3312 GCA_964592105.1 uncultured Gammaproteobacteria bacterium
TTACTATATCTTATTAAATTTTTTTTGATTGGTCAAGGTGATCAGCGGTCATAAAATATGCTAAAAACGCCTTATTTTCTGAAGGTCGCCTGTGGATAACCATTCTCAACCTACTGTAGCAAGAATAAAAAAATTAATCATATTTTAATCCGAATATGTTTTTTTGTTAATTACTAACATTGACCAGCATTAGGTGGGAGAGATTATATAATTTTCAGGATTTTCGGGACAGATTCCAAGAAGTGAGCGTCAATCAGTAAGGCCGAGGTAATTATGATGATGACCAGTATGCTTTGGATAATGACATGCGGATGTTGGATTCTGATTTTAACTACGATATTTATCAACAGAGCCACTACCACAAAAATAAGCATCACCAGATAAAATCTTTCGGAGTATTCGAGAATTTTGCCGACAAAGCTGTTTTGTTGCTCTCTGATATTTTCGGCTTTGACAATGACATTATTTGGATGGCCGGCCAGGGCTTGCTCCGGCGCATTGTTGTTCTGATTGACGTTGGCGGTTGCTTGGTTGGTATTGTTTGACTCCTGGTTAGTGTTTGTTTCGGTAGTGAGTGATGTCGGTATGACTTCAACCTGCGTCTCCGTTGATTTTTCCGGTGGAGCGACAACCACTATTGGTAGCTCGATAGTACCGCCGGTGATCCAGGTGAGATTTTCCGCGACCAGTCCAAATGATTCTTCATAAGTACCGGCTTCTTCCGGAGCTTTGAGAGTAAATTCAAATCTGCCGGTGGCCCCGGGTTTCACGCTGGCTTGTGACAGGAGGGCCGGTCGGTAATACTCTACCCATGATTCATCCTCAAAGACACTGGTTCGTCCAGCGGGATTGGTCACATTCAAAGCTACATAATATTGTCCGTCTTTGGTCCAGGTGGTATTACCGATGTTTTTGAAGTCAACCCAAAATCTTATTTGTTCCAATGGTTTGATGGCCAGTTCTTTGGCGCTTTGATCAGATAGTTCGGCTTGATAATATGGTTTGGTTAAAGTTGGCTGGGTCGTGGGTTTGGCGGGAGTCAGCGTTGTTGGCGCCTGGTTGGTATTGGTGTTTACTGACGTATTGGTATTAGGTTTGGATTGAGCAGCTGGTTGCGCCGGCGTGGTTTCCGCGACCGTGGATGATTTATATGGCTTACCAAAAAATTCTACTAGGATAGTAGTTTGATGCCCTTGAAATTCGCCGTCAATGACAGCCACACCCATCTCGGTGTATTGATCATTCATGATATTTTTCTTATGCGAGGGGCTATTCATGAAAGCAGCGTGTACTGAGGAGGCCTCGGTAAAATCCATGGCCAAATTTTCGCCGGCCGCGGCATAACTATAGCCGGCCTGTTTTAAAAATTCCCAGGGCTTGGTGCCATCCGGCGCAGTATGGGCAAAATAATCATTGGCGATCATATCCTGGGCCTTAAGTTTGGCGGCTTGATTAAGCTTACTGTTTAAACTCAAGGCAGGGATGCCTGATTCAGCTCGGGAAGCATTAGTATAGCTCAAAATTTCCGCTTCGGTAATCGAGGCGAATTTTCCGATAGAAGGATAGGTCAAGAATAGAAAAGTAGTGACAAAAAGTTTAACGCCGATAATGGAAAAAGTGTATAAACGCAAAGCCATGGGCCTCAAAGCGTGGGGCTTATGGTCGTTGCCACTGTGGGGTATCAGAAAATGATGGGCGTGACGGATAAGCCGGTGATGAAGTTTTTTCTTATTTTTTACCCGTGGCATACTTATTTATTATAACTTAATAAAAATTAACAGTCCATAATATCACGTTCCGTATTATTTGTCAAGTGTAAAGCAAACAGCCGGCATGAAATATAAATGAATTTTTTAGAAATCATTTTTTAATAGCCAAAAGATGCGTGGTCATCTTTAACAAAAAAGCGGCCAATGTTTATTGCGGCCGCTTTGATTGCCAAAACGATTGGCAATGTGGATAAATGGTGAGAATACACCGATTATTTCCTTTCCGGTTAGGTTTTTGAGTGACTATTTGCCAGCCGTCTGAAAGGTAGACTATAGAATTTTGTCGTCTTTCGAAGCGTCTGGCATTTTTGAGTAAGTGTTGCAATTGTTGGGTTGCTTCAAGAATATTGGTAAGACCTGATCGGATCATGAATCGTTCTAGGAGATGTCCGGTGATTTTCAAAGAAGAAATGTCCTCTTTCTCTTGCACCGTATAGCGCTGAGCCATGATGACCCTCCTTATTCTTAAAAATGAGCTGTATAGCTAATTTAATTATAGCGGTTCCCCGATAACAATCAAGCGCTGCTTGGTGGTAAAAAGGGGAGTGCAAGTAATAATGGTTACCCGTGGTGAAGTGGTGTTGTCCAGAACCTCCAGGGCCGTGGGTTCGACCACTTTGGTTTCGGTTACCTGATAATTGTATTCCAGGCCTTCCCAGTTGATAGTGAATGTATCGCCCAACTCCAGTTTGTCCAGCAAGTAGAATGTTTCTTTGGAGGGTGGAATGTATTTAAAACGATGGCCGGTGATAACCGTATTGCCGCCCTGATCAGGTGTAGAAGTACCCGGCAGTCGCCAAGCGCCTTGATTCAGGGCGATTTGCTCGTTGACGCCCTCGACAATTGGCATTTCCACGCCGATTTTGGGGATAATTATTTTATTGCCCAGCGGAACTTTGTTATGGGCAACGGGAAGATGGTCGGTGTTGGCGTTTATTGTTACCGATGAATTAGTTATCAGCTTGTCGGTTTTGTCTACTTGGGGAGGAAATAATCTGTATTGTATGCCCGGCCAAAACGGATAAATAATTAACAACAAACCAAAAGCGGCGATAACGGCGCTGAAGGTGGTGATGAGTACTTTTCTTTTCTTGTGTTTTGATGTGGGTTTGACAGGAATTGCCGGCAGTGTTGAGGAAGTATTTTCCGTTTGTTGGGAGGCTGCAGTAATTATTACCTGGGCCGGTCGCTCAGGGATGGTTTTCCCCAAGGCGGTTTTTATTTTCGTCATCGGTTTTTGGGTCGTGAATTTTTTTGGCGATGTTGTTGATTTTTTTTCTTTGGGTGTAGTCATAATTTTATTAGGACATTATGGCTTATTTCACGTAAATTGTCAAAACGGTCATCCATTGACTTAAGTAATTTATTATACATTGTAAGTTGAAGACACCTTCCTTACAGCAGGGTTGATTTTATTATGGCTAGATAATATTAAACGTATATACTCACTAACAAGCGTAAGAATGTGCTTTATGTTGGTGACGGGTAATTTGCATGGCCGGGTATGGCAACATAAGAATAAACAGCTAAGAGAATTTACTTG
>CAZQBL010000021.1:0-20957 GCA_964592105.1 uncultured Gammaproteobacteria bacterium
GGTATTAAAATAAATAATAATTACACTTTGTCTAAATAAGTTGGCTCCTTAGCTTTTTAAAGTCATAAGTCATTCTTTCCCGTTTTTTTTGAAAGATCTTTCGTTAAAGTATTACATAAGGTAATATCCTCGTTAACTATAATTGCCAAAATGAATATTTTAAGCTATAATAAGTCCACTGTTAAAAATTATGTCCTCTAAATCAGCTCTGATCACCGTAAAAAATATTTCCAAAATTTATGACCTCGGTGAGATAAAAGTTCGGGCCTTACAAGATATCTCACTCACTATCAATGAGGGAGATTTTTTGATTATTACCGGCCGAAATGGTTCCGGTAAATCAACACTTCTTCACCAACTCGGCTTACTAGACCGCCCTAACCAGGGAGAAATCTTTTTAAACAACGAGGAGGTTACCTCCATGCCGGAAAAAAGCAGAGCGAATTTACGTCTTTGTCATTTGGGCTACATCTTTCAGGAATACGCCCTAATCGCCGAGCTCACCGCCTTGGAAAACGTTATGCTCCCTGCTCGGATGATAACCTCCCCAAAAATCTCCCGTCCCCGAGCCTTGGAGCTTTTAAGAAAAGTTGGTTTGGATAAAAAAACAAATAACCTGCCCAGGCAATTATCCGGCGGTGAGCAACAAAAAGTCGCTATCGCCAGGGCTTTAATCAATGACCCATCGGTTATCTTTGCCGATGAACCGACTGCTAATCTAGACACCAAAGCCGCGAAAGATGTTTTGGAAATTTTTAAACAGCTCAATGAGCAGGAACGGCACACCATAGTCATGATTACTCACGAGGAAGAAGAAACAAAGTACGCGAATCGTTTAATAACCCTTTCGGACGGTAAAATAGTATGAAGCACCAACTAGCCATCCCATTTTTCTTGGTCAGTCGATGGATCAAGCGAGGCAATAAATGGACATTGAGCCTAATAATATTTCTTATGTCTATCGCTTTTGTTAATCTTGTTTTTGTGGCCGCACTTTTTAACGGCATCATTGAGAGCTCAAATAATCAAACCATAAATACTTACACCAGTAACATTTTTATGGCGCCGCCCGATGGCGATGACGCGATTAAGAATACGACAGAAGTACTAGCGACCATCAGGACAATTCCGGGCGTAGTCGCGGCCAGCGCTCAAATGCTGGTTCCGGCCAGCTTGAAATATCAGAATAAAAAAGGAAGTTGGGAAGTTCTAGCCATTAATCCGGAGGATGAGGCCAGCGTGACCATTGTCAACACCAAAATGACTTCCGGATCATACCTTGACGAAAACGACGATGATCAAATTATTCTCGGACGCGATATTGCCGGCGGCCACAATGGAAATAGTACATCTTTATCATTAGACGGCGTCAAGGTTGGCGACAAGATTACACTTACTTTCGACAGCCAAACCAAAGACTTCACTGTCAAAGGTATATTTTACGCAAAATTCATAAATACCGATCAACGTGCTTTTATTACCCAGAAAGCTCTTCATGAACTTAACCCCTCGCTTGATAACCTGGCCACATCCATCATTATTAAAACTACAAAAAAAGGTAACGAGCCAGAAGTAATAAATCAATTAAAAAAAACTACTCTCCAAGGTAATTTCTATACTTGGGAGGAAGTCGCCGGGCTTATGTCTTCCATCGCCGATAGCTTCATCAGTATTAATGTAATTCTCTCCACCGTGGCCGTATTGATTGCCGCAGTTACCATATTTATCGTCATCTATATCGATCTAATTAACAAACGACAACAAATCGGCATCTTAAGAGCCATAGGCATAAGACCTTATGTCATCCAAACCGCTTATGTTTTGCAATCAGCCATCTATTCGGTCTCGGGAGTTATTCTTGGAACCGGAATTTTTTATGGCTTGCTGGTTCCGTATTTCAAAGCCCATCCTTTCTCCCTGCCAATTGGTGACGCCAGTCTGATAGTCAATCCCGCCGACTTTACCATCAGAGCCGAGGTAATCATGTGGGTTGCCGTAGTTGCCGGCCTTATTCCTGCCTTTCTAATAACTCGTTCCAAAATTCTGGAGGCAATCCGGGGAAAATGAACTACCACTATTGTCCAGTTGTCGAAATTTTTTACCAAAGCTAACAAAAAGGTTCGTCCTCCATAGCCAACTTCAACTTCCTTGTTATGCTGATGTGGAACTTCGGATAACTCTTCCATTTTCACTGCTCCACAAACCAAGCTGGCGGAGTTTTTGCGGAGAAGCATAAAAAGCCGCCGGTTTTAAACTGCAGCCAAAAATACAAAATCGGCTAAGTATATTTTTCCAAAGACTTACTGATATCAACTTCTGTCAGTGGTTGCTTAATCGATGGTCTTTTGTCAGCAAGATTGAGTTCGTCCAATAATGTGGGTTTTTCCACTTGGTAAAGCACGCCCAGCGGAAGTTTATTATCTTCACGTATAGCCACAGCTATGGCTCGATTATAATCAGAACTGTCATGATTTATGTCTTCTAGCTTATAGATTCTGGATTTGTACCAATTTTGGTCATTAAACTTATTAAAAGTAACACATAATTGCAAGATATTTATAAAGGCAAAACCGCGGTGCTGGATGGCTTTTTTGATAAGCTCCGCCAGATGAGGGATGTCCGAAGAGAATCCTTGAGCCACAAAAGTGGCGCCGTTTATCAGGGCTGATGCCAACGGATTAAAAGGACGGTCAATCACACCAGCCGGAGCTGTTTTTGTCTTCAGGCCGCGACCCGAAGTCGGCGATGTCTGACCAGTAGTCAAGCTATACAAATGATTATCGTGAACTAAATACGTTATGTCAATATTTGTTCTGGCGGTATGAATGAAATGGCTTATGCCCTCACCAAACCCACCGCCGTCACCGGCATCAGCCAAAACAGTCAATTCAGGATTGGCTAATTTTATGCCCTCTGCCACTGGCAAAGCCCGTCCGTGAATGCCGTGAAAGGAGTAAACTCTGAAAAAATTAGCACCATTGGAGGAGCATCCAATATCAAAAACCATAACCACCTGATGCGGCTCCAGCCCCAGTTCTACCATGGCCATTTTCGTCGCCGGAAAAATCCCGAAATTACCGCAACCCGGGCACCAAGTTGGAGAATATGATGTTGTAAAATCTTTTTGGGTAGACATGTTATAAAAACTCCTTGATAGTTTCGGTCAATTCCTCGATGAAAAAAGGACGGCCGTCGTATTTCAAAACCTTATAATTAGGATCCAATCCTGTGTTTTCCTTCAACCAGCCGGCTAATTGGCCCGTTTTATTGTTCTCTACAATAGCAATTTTCTTGCTCTTTTTTAAAACATTGATGACCGCTTCCCGAGGAAAAGGCGACAAGCAAACAATTTGCAAAAAATTAGCTCTGATCCCATGATTCTCTAAACTTTTTAGCGTCTCCAAAATGACTCCTCGCGTCGAGCCCCAACCCACCAGGGTGATATCGGCATGACTCCCGCCCTCTAAAATTGGTAAGGGAAGATCTTGCTTGGCTGACTCGATTTTACGAAATCTTTTGTCCATCATTCGGACACGTGTTTCGGAATTTTCATCGGAAAAACCAAATTCATCATGTTCATCGCTGTTAACCAAGTGCAGACCACCTTTGGT
Organism: uncultured Gammaproteobacteria bacterium; assembly: GCA_964592105.1. GTDB lineage: Bacteria > Patescibacteriota > Patescibacteriia > UBA10025 > JAHIVO01 > CAZQBL01. Next base: position 3,612 of record CAZQBL010000021.1, read on the forward strand.
ACCTGGCAGAGATCGGGGTGAAACACCGCTCTCCGTAAATGCATACCTTTTATACTCCTTTATTTTAGCCAGCTCGTCTTCGCCCAAAACTTCTCCTCGCTCTATCTTTATTGTTTTAATACTGGCTTTATCTATTGACTTATAGGATTCAGCTAGGTATTTATCGGTGATGACTACCACCGGCGTCTGATATTTTTCCGCCAGGTTAAAAGCTAAAGGTAAAAAATTTAGACACTGCTCCACATCGCCCGGAGCCAACACAAATCTTGGGAATTCATCCTGCGAGGCACCCAAAACAAATCTTAAATCACCTTGGCCAGACCAAGTGGGCAGACCCGTCGATGGACCCGGTCGCATAGCTTCAACAATAACTAACGGTACTTCCAAAATAGCCGCCAAACCCAAAGATTCGGCCATCAAGGCGAAACCACCGCCAGAAGTCGCGGTCATGGACCTAAGACCCGCATAACCAGCGCCGATTGCCATATTAACCGCGGAGATTTCATCTTCGGTCTGACGGCAGATAATTCCATATTCATCAGCATTAATAACCATGGTATGAAGTATAGAGGTTGATGGTGTCATGGGATATCCCGCATACATCTGACAACCAGCTCGGATAGCCCCCCAAACAATCGCCTCATTGCCGGTCATTAGCATCCGTCCTGGATTTTCTTTTTTTTCAACCTTATAACCAAAATCTTTTATAGAAAAACTACGCCTCAAATACTCAAAACCTTCGGAAGCAACCTTGATATTCTGAAGAATAATCTTTGGATCTTTTGTCTCAAAGCTAGATTCGATCATGGTTTTGACAAAATCCAAATCGACATCCAATAAAGCCATAGTGGCTCCCCAGGCCACGGTATTATTCATTATTTTCTCCCCGCCCAATTTGGAGACTATTTCCTGAAGGGGCAGCGGGAAAAGCTTGGCTTTCTTGGGTATAAACGCGCTCGGGACTTTAACCGTTTTGGCATTGTAGATAATAGCCGCATCATCGGCCAGTTCGCATAGGTGCTGATCAAGTGAAGTCTGATCCAAAGCCACCAAAATATTAATCGGCCGTTTAGGCGCATGAACCGGTTCTGATGACACAGCTACCTCAAAAGCATTATGTCCGCCGCGAATCAACGATGGATATTCATCGTAAGTAAAGACAAAAAGTCCTAAACGCATCATGGACTTAGCCAAAAGTGCGCCTATGGATTTGATGCCGTAGCCGGCTTCGCCGCCTATTTTCCAACTAAAATTATTGACAAGCATGGGTTAATTATAGTGTAAAAAATTTACGTTGCCAAGTTATCAAAGCCTAACTTTATTCTCTCTGCTTCTTTGGCGACTAACTCCCCACTGTATTCTCCCGAGTGGGCGGTAAAACCCTCGTAACTTGGCTTTTTCTCATCTAAATGCAGATTGACCACGAATTCAGAATTACTTTGGGACAAATAAACATGAAATCGCGGATAATCAAGGCGACCGAGCCGCCTGACATAGCTCACTTGGCCATCATGACGACTAACCAATTCATGATACCCCAGACGATTTAAAAATACTCTGATATTTATTTTTGGACTACCTCTCAAAAAAATTTTCACTTGGTTTTTATTTACGTCGGACAATTCTCACGTCAGCCACCCACAAACCCTCATTGCTCATTATCACCGGATTTAAATCGAATTCCACAATTGACGGTTTTTCCAGCATCATCTTTGACATCCCAACTATCAACTCGACTAAACGACGCCTTGGCAATCTCTGACCGCGCTCACTCAATAAAATTTTGCCTATTAAACCCTCTAAGATAATCTCCTCCGCTTGTGGCTTATTTATAGGAGCCAAAGCGATAATCGGCTCGCCCCAAGATTGCACAAAAATCCCACCTAAACCGACCACTAGGTATGGGCCAAAAACCGGATCTCTCCTGGCTCCAACAATAACCTCCACTTGACCCGGCCGATAAGGTTGTAACAGAATACCTTCGTTTTTCCCAAATCTTTTACCAAAAGAAGTTTGCCAACTTGCCAGCACAGAACGTAATTCGGGCTCATCAATTATGTTCGTCTTAACGGCCTGACTATCAGTCTTATGAACTATTTTTCTACTTATCAATTTGGCTACCAGAGGATACCCTAATCTTTTGGCTAAGCGTAAAGCTTTTTCATAATCACTAGCTAAAACCGAAGTTAACAAACAATTGGTATATTGACCGACAATCCTTTCCGCGGCTTTTCCCTGGACAATTTCAACTTGACCCGTGGTGACACTAGCTACTTCGGGAAATGTTCTGGTTTTTTGTTTTAACAATGAAAACTGCCTCAAGGCCGACAAAGCCCACACTGCCTGCTCAGGATACGGAAAATTAATAAGACCCTTTTTAGTTAAAAGCTCCCGACCCTTGGCCACGCCTTGTCCGCCGATAAAAGAAGCTGCGACTATTTTTTTTGGCCAAGTTTTTTGAGCTTCAATCAAACATAAAGCAATTTTTTCGGTGTCGGTGACATACTGGTGGGTTAAAAGAGCTATGACGGCATTGATATTTTTATCCATAATAAGAAGTCGTAGAGCGTTTCGATACCTCTCGACCGGCGCATCACCAACCACATCTACTGGATTATGCAAAGCGGCTGTGGTTGGCATAAATTTTCTAAGACCCGCCAGTGTTGGTGGTGAAATTGTCGCCAGCTCTAAATTTGGCGTGTTGGCCACGGCGTCGGTGGCTAAAATTCCCGGCCCGCCGGCATTGGTTAGAATGGCCACGTTTTTACCCATGAATTTGATGTTTTTTTCAAAAAGCAAAGTGTAAGCAAAAAGCTCCTCTAAGCTTTCGGCCACGAAAGCACCGGCCGATTTCAAAGCCGCAACCTGTACCTGACGCTGACCAGCGACTGACCCAGTGTGGGAAATAATCGCTTCTTTTGTTTTTTGACTTTTACCGGGAACAAGTATAATTACAGGTTTTATTTTCGTAACTTTTTTCAAAAGACGCAAAAATGAACGGCCGCCGATTAAATTCTCTAAATACATGGTGATGACTCGTGTAGCTTTATCTCTCAGGAAATATGACAAGAATTCCTGTTCGTCTAAATCTGCTTTGTTGCCGAGAGAAACCAAGGCAGAAAAACCAACCATTGAGGAAATAGCCCAATCAGTGATGGCCACAGCCATGGCGCCGGACTGGGAAATAACGGCTGTCTTGCCGACTTTTGGCAAGCCGTCGGCAAAAGACGCATTGAGACGAAGAGCAGGAACGATCAAACCTAAACAGTTCGGACCAATTATCCTTAAGCGGTACGATTTGGCGATATTCAAAATTTTATTTTCCAGCTTTTTTCCTGCTGGACCGATTTCACCAAATCCAGCGCTGATAATCATAGCAAAACTTACACCCTTGCGGCCACAGTCTCGAATAACTGAAGGTACTGATAAAGCCGGAATGACTATTATAGCCAAGTCGACTGATTCTGGTATCTCAATCACATTCTGATATGCTCTTTTCCCATAAACTTTTTGACCATCAACATTAATAGGATAAACTTTTCCGCGCCAGTGATGCTTCAATATATTGCTAAAAATGACATTACCAAGCTTGTGGGGATTTCGAGAAGCTCCAATGACAGCTATGGAGCGCGGTTTTAATAACAAGTCAATCATCGTGTAAAATTTTAAGTTAATAAATTATGCCCTGTCATCTCCTCCGGCGGCTTCAAGCCCATATATTCCAATATAGTCACGGTCACATCTGATAAAATACCGGTGGGTTGTAGCATACTCAAATCATGTTCAATAATCATATCCTTGTATAATGTCTGACCTCGCCAGTTTTCCGAAACGGCAATAAACGGCACGGGATTGACACTATGCTCCTTGTCCATGGCGGCGGTTTGAAGATTCAAAAGCTCCTCGGCATTTCCATGATCAGCAGTAATGAAAACTAAACCGTTTAAAGGCAGAACCGTCTTTATAATCCTATTTAGACATTGATCAATGACCTCCACGGCTTGAACCGTCGCGGGAATATTACCAGTGTGACCGACCATGTCAGCGTTGGCGTAATTAATAACGACAAAATCGAATTTACCTTTATTGATTTCCTTGATTAATCTATTGGTCAACTCTATAGCGCTCATTTCCGGTTTTTGATCATAAGAAGAAACAGAAGGAGACGGGATTAAAATATTTTCCTGGCCAGGAAATGGTTCTTCTCGACCACCGTTAAAAAAATAAGTGACGTGGGCATATTTTTCCGTCTCGGCGATATGCAGTTGTTTCAGGCCGGCGCTGGCCACTACTTTACCAAAAGGAACGGCAATATTCTCCGGCGGGAAAGCCACCACTACCGGAATATCCTTATCGTACTCGGTCATGGTCACGAAAAAAATGTCTCGCAAGTAATGTGGCCTTTTAAACTTTTCAAAGCCAGGCAAAACAAAAGCGGTCGTCAGCTGGCGGGCGCGATCCGGCCTGAAATTAAAAAATATTATCGAATCCTTTTCAGAAATTTTTGTGACAGGTTTCCCCTTTTCCAATATTACCGTCGGTATGAACTCCTCATCTAAATTTCCTTCTTTATAAGATTTCTCCAGTATGGCAATGGGGTCAGTGCCGGTACGGTCAGCTTCGCCCAAAACCATAGCCTGATAGGCCTTGGCTTCGCGATCCCAGCGGTTATCGCGATCCATGGCGTAAAACCGTCCGGAAATAGTGGCGATCTTGCCCACTTTTAAAACTTTGATTCTATCCTGTAATTTAGTCAAAAAATTTACACCGCTTTGGGGCGGAGTATCACGACCGTCCAAAATAACGTGAATAAAAACTTTCTTAAGTTTCTGCTGCTGGCAGAACGATAGTAAAGCGAAAAGGTGATCAAGAGAACTGTGGACACCGCCAGTACTGGCCAGGCCGATAAGATGCATTTGTGAATTATGATCTTTACAATTCTTGGCGGCCTTAATAAACGCTTCATTGGTAAAAAATGAACCGTCAGAAATGGCCTTAGAAATCCTGGGCAAATTCTGATAAACAATGCGCCCGGCACCAAGGTTCAAATGTCCCACTTCTGAATTACCCATTTCGCCCCAAGGCAAACCTACGGCTTCACCCGAAGCTTGCAAAGTCATGGTCGGAAAGATATCAATTAATGAGTCCATGGTTGGCGTTCGAGCCACGGTTATGGGGTTACCGCGAGAAGGCGGGGCCACCCCCCAACCGTCTAAAATTACCAGGACTACGGGTTTATTTGGTATAGACATAATATTTTGTTCCCCATCTCCGGGGGTTTCGGAATATTCATCATGTGTAAGATAGTCGGAGCCACGTCCGCCAGCACACCACGCTTGAGCTTGATAGTTCGAGGGATATTCTTATTATATATTATGAGGGGCACCGGATTACTAGAATGCGAGGTATTAACCTGGCCAGTTTTAATATCCTTGACTTCCTCAATATTACCATGATCGGCAGTAATTATCATAGTGCCATTTACCTTGGAAATCACTTTTTTAAGGTTTCCCAAACATTCATCAACCACCTCAACTGCTTTAATACTTGCCTTTAAATCACCGGTGTGAGCTACCATATCCGGATTGGCAAAATTCATCATTATAAAATCATATTGACGTTTTTTCAAGGCGGCCACGACCGTGGAGGTCAACTGATAGGCGCTCATCTCCGGCTTTTCATTATAAGAATGAACTTGCGGCGACCTGATTATCAAGCGTGTTTCCCCAGCCACTGGATGATCGTAACCGCCGTTGAAAAAATAGGTAGCATGGGCATATTTCTCCGTCTCGGCTATATATAATTGCCGCAGACCTTTCAAAGCAAAGGGCAGTGTATTTTTTAAAACCCTCGAAGGGTAAGCGGCTAAAACGCCGGGCAAATCAGGACCAAAATCAGTCAGTGAAACGAAACAAAGGTTTGACACAACTTTTTTTCTGGTGAAGCCCTGGAACTCCGGTTGGACAAAAGCTTTGGTTAGTTCCCGCACCCGGTCAGAACGAAGATTAAAAAATATAACTGCATCGTCGTTGGAAATCCGCCCGCTTTTTTTTCCATCTGTTTTTATCATAGTTGGTTTTATATATTCGTCATTTTCATGGCGGTTATAGGCCTGCAAAACTGCTTCCTCAGCCGAAGCGGCAATATTGCCAAGTCCCAATACTAAACTATTATAAACCATCTCGGTTCTGGACCATTCCTTAATACGATCCATAGCATAAAAACGGCCGGCAATAGTGGCTATCTTCTCGCCGTTGGCAAATGCTCTCTTTAATTTCTCCAATAATCGTATGGCCAAAAACTGATAGGAATCACGGCCATCAGTGAATAGATGAAGATAAACTGAATTCACCTCGGACAATCTCAAAAGCGTCAATAATGCCAATAAATGATCAGGGTCCGCGTGGGCTGATTGTTCAGCCGTCAACAGACCCATCAAATGCATTTTTGACCTGTTTTTTTTAACGTGTTCAATGGCCGTCTGGAAAGCAGCATTTTTAAAAAAAGTACCGTCGTTTATGCTTTTAGAAATAAGGACGGAATCTTGCTCCACAATGCGGCCAGCTCCAATATTCATATGACCGGCTTCAGAATTCCCGTCCTGATGTGGTGGCAAGCCTGCGTCTTTTCCTGATGCACCCAGCAAGGTATGTGGGCATTTCTTTAATAGTTCATCCATAACGGGAGTTTTAGCTAAAGCAATGGCGTTCCCTTCGCGCTGACGGGAGACGCCCCAGCCGTCTAAAATTATCAGTAATAAAGGATTAATTTTTTGTTTTTTATTCATGTCGTATTTGTTCCTCAATTTCCAGAAGCCTATTATATTTAGATAGACGCTCGGCCCGAGCCAATGATCCGGATTTTATAAAATCCGCGTTGCAGGCTACGGCCAGATCGGCGATGCTCGTATCGGTCGTTTCACCGGACCGGTGAGAAATTACCACGCCATAATTACTTTTCTGAGCCAGTTTGATGCAGGCTATGGTCTCTGATAGCGTCCCAATCTGATTTACTTTTATCAAAATAGCATTAGCGACTTTCTTACGAATTCCCATCTGTAAACGTTTTTGATTTGTCACAAACAGATCGTCACCGATAATCATAATTTTTTTACCCAGTCTCTTAGTCATCAGGGTCCAGTTATCCCAGTCGTCTTCGGCCAAACCATCTTCAACAGAAGACAAAAAATATTTGCCCGCCCATTCCTCATACAGCCCGATAAGCTGATCAGATGTCAAACTCTTTCCCTCTGGCTGCAACACATAGCGGTGTTCCTTTGGGTCAAATAACTCTGAGGCGGCCGGATCAATTCCCAAAAAAACATCATGGCCGGCAACATAAGCAGTCCGCTTTATCGCCTCATGAATTACTTCACACGCCTGAGCATGCGAGGTCAGTTTCGGCGCATAGCCACCCTCATCTCCAACTAGTATTTGATATCCGTAACCCTTAATAACCTGACCTAGGGCATGAAAGATCTCGGCGCCCATGCGCAAATTATCGGCAAACAAGGCTTTACTCGGCATGATCATAAACTCCTGGAATGATAATCCAGAATCAGCATGCTTGCCGCCGTTAATGATATTCATCATCGGTCGTGGCAAGCGATACTGTGGGAAATCAAACTGATAGAGCTGGCGCAAATACGCGTAAAGCGGCATGCCTTCGGATACAGCGCCGGCATGAGCACAGGCCAATGAAACACCCAAAATAGCATTTGCCCCCAAACGTGATTTATTAACCGTTCCATCCAGCTCGATCATCGCCTGATCAATCTTCGATAGTAGCGAAATACTTTTGCCTTTGAGCAACCGGTCTATCTCATTGTTAACATTCTGCACTGCCTTCAGTACTCCCTTGCCATTATAGCGTTTTGCGTCACCATCGCGTAACTCCAGAGCTTCGTGCGTTCCAGTGGAAGCCCCGGACGGCACTCCGGCAGTCCCGATACACCCGCTGTCTAATTCAACCGAAACCTGAATGGTTGGATTACCGCGTGAATCCAATACCTCCAAAGCGTGTATTTTTTTTATTTTGTTTGACATATAAAATTATCCCTTAATTAATGGTTTTATACCCGGCAATAACTTTCCTTCCAAAAACTCTAACATCGCCCCGCCCCCGGTCGAGACAAACGATATCTTATCCTGACAGCCCGTCTGATTAAGGGCGTCAATAGTATCGCCGCCGCCCACAACGCTAATAGCGCCGCTTTGACAGATAGTTCTGGCGATATGCCGTGTGCCTTCAGCAAAAGATTTAATCTCAAAATAACCCATTGGACCGCCCCACACTACCATTTTTGCTTGCCGAATTATCATATCAAATAATTTTAAGGTGTCCGGCCCAATATCAAGAATGTATTCATCATCAGCCACACTACCCACGGCCCGCGTGGAAGTGGCGGCGCTTTCTGAAATAGTCAGGGCCGTTACTACGTCTACTGGCACGTGAAGGTGCGTACTGGTCAAAGACAGCTCTCTGGCCATGTCCATCATCTTATCCTCTACCAAGGATTTACCAATGGCCATACCTTTAGCTTTTAAAATAGTATTAGCTAGAGCTCCGCCGATTAAAACGTGGTCGGCTATTTCGGTCATTTTTTTAATTACTTTTATTTTGTCGGAAATTTTAGCCCCCCCAATGATAGCGACCAAGGGGCGAGCAGGATGCTGTAAAACTTCAGACAGGGTTTCTATCTCTTTCTGCAATCTGAAACCGGCGTAAGCTGGCAAATATTTTGTAACACCCACCATGGAAGCGTGTTCACGATGGCAATTGGCAAAAGCTTCATTAACATAGATATCGGCCAGATTGGCCAAGGCCTTGGCAAAGGTGTCGTCATTTCTCTCTTCTTCGGCATGAAAGCGAAGATTTTCCAGTAAAATAACATCGCCAGCCGACATCGATAAGACAGCCCTGGTCACTTCTTCGCCTACGCAGTCGTCAAGTTTTTTTACCGGTCGTTTGAGCAACTCACTCAATCTCTTAGCCGTACTAGCCATAGATAATTTTTCCACTTTCCGACCTTTGGGCCGACCATTATGCGAACATATTATGACCTTTGCTTTTTGCTGCAGCAAATATTCCAAAGTTGGCAAACACTCCTTAATTCTTTGATCGTTGATGATCCCCCCCTGTTCATCCATGGTCACATCAAAACCAGCCCTCAATAAAACTTTTTTTTCAAATACATTCACTTCTTGGACTGAATTCATTTTCATACTCATTATTTATCGTTTGTCTTTTCTTTAACTTTAGACACGATATCTCCCAGTGACGTTTCGGCTTTTTTCAACAGCTCGCAATAACCCTCGGCTACCGCTCTAATGATTCCGGGATCGTCTGAAAAATTAGTAAGCAACAGAATGGGAATCTTTCTGCCCAAATCAAGATCCCTTAATTTCCTGAGAAAATCCAGACCATGCATTTTTGGCATAATAAAATCAAGAATTATCACATCAGGGCGCCGATTTATGGCTATACCAAGAGCCTCCTCGCCATTGGTCGCCTCGACGACCTCAAAACCCACTTTAATCAGCTCTTCTTTAAGTATCTTCCTGCAATCTTATACATTTTTTGCTGATATTTCTTCCCACCTGAATATATTTCGTGAATTAGGTAGCTTTTATGTTGCCCCTTTTTCTATTATCTTTTTTTTGAGTGTAAAAATGAGTGTAAAAACTTACTCCTGGCAGGAGTTTTTTTGACGACAGTTTTTATTGTTTTTTTTTATTTTACGAACCATTTTTTACGTATAATCCCAAGTGAAAATTTACCTTGGGAGACAAGCCTACTTATACGGCATTTAACGCAAAATTGTGGCGGAAATATACCGCATTTTTTACTATTTTAGCATGTATATTATAGCATAACTTTACAAAAAAAGCAAGAAATAAAGCATTATTTCCTTAAAAAAGTAAATATAATAATATTTTTACTAATTTTAGCTATTTTTCACCCTTGACCTCAGTAATGGCTAAATCTTTTCCGCGTACTTTATTGATAACTAAAATAGCGTTCTCTGCTATTGTATTTCTTTTAACTAGCTTAAAATTAAACTGTAAATTCTCAGGACTTATCTCCTCACCGTGCGCCACAATCCTTCCCAAGCTAACGACAATCCTGGAAATTGATTTCAGTTTATTTTTTTTAGCCATCTTCGTGGCGATTTTGACGATGTCTTGGGCAGCGATTAAATCATGCATTTTGCAAAAGTATAATTAATATAATGAATAATGTATTTAAATAATATAATGTTGGATTTGTTTCCTTGAGTTTTTAATAATGGCGGCTAATATTTTTATTATTTCTTCCGATTTTTTTTAATAAGCCTGAAATTTTTTGTGGATTTTATTATTTCAATACGCGATTAATATTATTTTTTCAATCTTCTGGCATAAATGAAAAGCTGTCATCCCGAACGCAAATGACTTTTGCCAAATATCTAGACCTTGAAATCTATTGAAATTAAACATTATAAATTATGCATAATACATCAATGAGTAGCGCAGGTCATACACGGATCATATGCTCTAATCAACATACCGAGTTTTCTATATTCACTTGTACCAAACTTTTTTGCCTTACCAATATACTCAGCCAGATCCGCCTCAAGATTATTCATGAATTGAGCGGTTGGAGTGATTATATTTACATTTTTTAATATACCATACTTGTCCACTTCATAGGTGTGGAATAAAATTCCCCGCGGTGCTTCAATGGCACCGGTGCCCCTGCCAGCTCTAACGCGATATTTAATCATCGGCTTCACATTCTTCATAGCTAAATACTGTTTTAACAGCTTCTGTGTTTCTTCAATGCAATGGATAATCTCTACTCCCTGACAAAATACATTGTAAAATGAATTATCAATCGGCATTTTGAATTTTAAATGACTAAATGCATGTTTAGCAATCGGATTTAACTGTTTCCAATTATTATTAATACGTGACAACGCACCTGACCAATAAATCCGTCCATGGAATTTTACTCGCTTAATCAGATCCCAACTTTCTTGTATTTCCTCAACCTCTTTGACAAACACGTCGGGCGCTAAACGTAATCCTTGAGTGGACCTAACTACCCCATCATAAATCGCGTACTCTTTGGGATGATGCAAAGCTACATATTCAGTGATACGATGAAAATCAACAAACTTCTGGTGTGAAATGAAATGCACCAACTCCACTGCTTCCTGCAAAATCTCCTGACTTTTATTCAAAAGTTGCTGTAAGCGGTGCCGTTCCGGCAACTTCAAAAATCCTCCAACCTGAGAATTGATTGGGTGCACGGTCCGTCCGCCGATAACCTCAACGATCCGATTGCCGAATTCTCGGATTTTGAGAGCCATGGCAGATTGTTGTGGAGCTTTATCCAGTAAATCCAGGGCTGAATCCTTGCCATAAAAATCCGGAATGGTCATGAAATAGGCATGCAGAGCGTGGCTCTGGATAAACTGGCCATACATCATTATTTTGCGTAAGGTAGTCGCGCTTGGAGTCACTTTTACCTTCATAGCAATTTCCAGAGCTTTGATAGCGGTCAGATTGTGTACCACCGGACACACTCCACAAATCCGAGAAGTAACCAACGGCGCATCCATATAATTTCGTCCGATTAATACACCCTCAATGAGCCGCGCCCCTTCCAAAGTCTGATACTTTGCCTGGGTTATTTTACCCTTCTTCAGACTGCCCCAAAACGTGGCGTGACCTTCGATTTTTGTAATTTGCCTAATCGTTACTCTCATACTAATTTCTTTGATATTATATCCTTTAGCCTTATAGTTCAATGGAATTAAGAATGTATAATTAACGACGTAATAAATTAGGTATTATAAATTATACATTAAGCAATATTAATTACTTTTGTGCATTATACCACTGCTCCTGGATGCCGTAGATTTGTAAAATATGATTTAATTGCTTGCGGCTGATTAATTTCAATATTTGTTTTTCCAACTGCCGGGTGTCATAACCGGGCAAGACTCCACGGCAACCCTTGCAATAAAACTTTGAATTCAGACAAACCGCGTTGCAACCGCCGCGAATCACCGGTCCGAGGCATGGTTCGCCTTTTTGCAGCAGACATTCGTTGCCGTTCATCTGGCATTCGTAACAAACCGGATTTTCCAAGAGCTTCGGCGTTATCCCCTCCCGCAAACTGTTGATCACCGCCAGGAAGTCCCGCGCGTCAATCGGACAACCGGCAATCTCGCAGTCCACATGGACAAATCTCCGGATGGGCAAGATATTCGGATTATAAACCGAATCATGTGTCCTGGGATATTGGTAGCGGACGGCTTTTTCCTTATCAATGTAATTTTTAATATTTGGAATCACGCCATTGACCGCACAGGCTCCTAGAGCAATCAAAAACTTAGACCGTCTGCGCAATTCCTTGATGGTCTTTATATTCTCCTTGGTCAGCGGCGATCCATCGACAAAGGTAATGTCATATTTCTTGTTTTTCTTCTCATTCATGATAAGGTGAAAATCCCCGAGGTCAAAATGATCAACCGCGCCGATAAACTCCGCGCCTAAATCAAGAATGGCAAACGAGCAACCCTCACAGGAGGTTAATCCGGCGATGGCCACGCGGAGTTTTTTGACTTTAGGAATTGGTGATTTAACTTTTGGCATTGAAAAAAATCTTAATGTTTCAATTGCTTCTTTTTTTGGCACTTCGCATATCGCAAATTGATTTTCATTCAGTACGTAATCTCCAACCCTTACATCCGGCACCAGGCGGATGTCCAGTATATGAGACTTTTTACCGCATTGCACCGTGGCTTTGGTTTTGTTAATTTTAATAATTTTGTGAGGGATAGACAAGCACATTTTTTCGAACGTACAGTGTATAATTTATAATTAATAATTGTACATTATAATCAGCTCTGAAACATCACCCTTGCCTCCTTCGGAATCTTAATCTTCTTCAGGTCTTCCTCCTGCCACAGTTTCTGGAAGTCGAAATCTTTCTTTGATTCCTGAATCAGTTGGCCGGTCATATCCACTTTGAAAAATGACTCTTTGGCGTAATCAATCACCTCAACATGCCCTCCCTGGACTTGCCGAACAGTCTGGCGCAAAAATGACTTTTTATTTTGATTTACTTGCAGCCAGTACGCCAGCTTTTTTAATATTGAGGTATTGGCAGAGGCGACCACCACGCCAAAATGGTGAAACACGGTAGCGCCGGTAGCGGTAACAATATTTTCGGGTACCAGTACATGGGAAAATAATATAGGTTGCCCGCACACTTTGACCTCAATCGTGGCCAATTTTCGAATATCAACATGTTGAATTGATTTAATAGTGCCAATTGTTAGGACGTGCGCCAGAGCATAGGATGGATTCATAGCCAGCATAGTCACGTGTTCTTCCACCCGATCCGTATGATCAATGGCGAAGCATTCAAGTAAATCAACACCACGAATCGTGATAATACCTTTTTTAATGGCATATGAGGCAACCGTGGATGGAAATGCCGTAATAATATGCGGCGAAATATCAGTAAGCAACACCGGTTTGCCAGTCAGGAATTTGGCTAAATTAATATCCGCTTTGCAGCCAGGATGGATAAACAGGTTCACCAGTATTTGCACGGCTTCCGGCTCTAATACTATTTTATCAAAAGTAGAAAAGGCCAGCCGTCTGGCTTTTTCTAAATTATTGATAATTTTTTTTTGGTTCATAATAGATATCGTTCGCACATTCGCGCAAATTTTCCTACGTCATCCTCTTACCATATTGTACCATTCTCCGCCATTCCGAAAAACCAACTACCAAAAATACACCAACCACCATTAAAACTACCCCCCAAGTCTTATTAACGTCCCAATTAACATTCCCCTGCGCGGCAATGGTAATCAAGCTGGTGATCGGCGCGCCAATTGCTAAAACCGCGGTAGCGACCGAGGCTCGAACTGATTTTAAACCATGATAAAAAGTAAACACATACCCCACTAAAAAAATCGAAGTAATAGCAATCCATTTCCATTGCACTACACTATAGGTAAAAAGCGGAGTAAGCTGGTGCGTGTTTACCAAGAATAATCCGATAAACAAAGCACCAAAAAACATCCTGCCCCAGGCCACGATGCTTGCCGGTAAACTAGCCATGGTTTTCTTGGAAATAATAATTTCCACAGCCCACAACAGTGTAGCCATAAAAATCAATCCATCTCCCCAATTCAGCCCTTGCGGTTTTACTCCCAAAAATAAAATGTTGCCAAATAGCAAAGCGCCCAAACCTACAAAAAAGCTTTTGTTCATTTTTTCTTTCAAAAATGCAATCGAAAGCAATGCAACATACAAAAACATCGTTTTTTGAATAAACCCGCCTTTAGCCGCAGTAGTCATCGTTAATCCCTTAAAAAACAATAAAAATGGAATTGCCCCACCGATTAACCCAATAGTCATCAAACGAATCCATTGTTGCCGGGACAACTCCCTGATTTTTTTCCACTCTTTAAACAATACTATAAGCAATAAAAATATAATGCCAACGATAAAATTTTTTAATCCAGTAAACACGTACGGATTGCTGAATTTCACGGCTATGGAATTAACATAGACCGAAATACCGGAAATAATGGCAGTGGCCAGGACTAATAATATACCTTTTTTTTCTTGCATAGTTAATAATTAATATTATTCTTAATTTTTCATTCCAGGGTTGAGCCGGAATCTCGAGACCCTGAATACCCGCCCGCTGACGCAGTTAGTGTGGTGCGACAAATTCAGAGTGATAGGTCAAGTATATTGCACAGTATTTTTTAATTGGGCATAGGTAAAAACCGGCCCGTCCTTGCACACATAGTACGGTCCGATAGCACAGTGCTGGCAAGTTCCCAGGCCCGCACATTCCATGCGGCGTTCAAGTGATAAATAGATATCCTCATCTTTGAAACCGGCTCGCTGCAATACCGGCACCACTGCTTTGAACATTACCGGCGGACCACAGAGAATAGCCACTCCACCATGAACGATGTCCACTTTTTTAAACAATGTGGTAACTAAACCAATATGACTGCGCCAACCGGTCATGGTATCTGGGTGCGGCTTACTCAGGGTTACTTCCAGTTGCAAACATTTTTTCCACTGCTTAAACTCTTCACGAAACACTAAATCCCCGTATGACCGCGCCCCGTAAAAAAGTTGAATCGGTGAATCATAAAAAACATTGCGATACCGATGAGTAAGATGGGCAAATAACGAACGTAGCGGCACAATCCCTAAGCCCCCGGCGATAAGTAACATCGGTCGTTTCTGGAATTTTTTCAGATCAAAACCGTTGCCATAAGGGCCGCGAATGCCGAAAGTATCGCCTTCTTTCAAACGGTGAAACTGGGCAGTTACCGTACCCACTCGAGCCACGGCGATATCGTACTCCCCTAGTTTGGCTCGGTCAGCCGGAACAAAAACTGATTCGCCATAACCCGGCAGGGAAAAAACAAAAAATTGTCCAGGGTTGTACTGCAAAACTTTTTTTGATAATAACCGGAAAACAAACGACTTAATTTGTTTCGTCTGTTGTTTGATTTCCAGAATCACCGCTTCCTCGGTTTTGTAGGGGTTTAACATATTATTGCTGCCATTGCGAGGAGTAAGACTCTCAAACTACGCAACAATCTATAGATTGCTTCACCTTCGGCGACGCTCCATTTCGCGATGACAATTCTTTATTTCTTTTCTATATATTTTTTATCCTTGTGTTCCTCCATCCATTTAAATACATCGGCCCGCTTGATGCCTACCGGACAGACTTTGTCGCAACGGCCACAATTAACGCAACCCATGATCTGATATTCGTGGGGCGTGCGCACCCATTTATGCACGTACCAATTCTGGATGCGCTGGGCGTTAGTTTTCAAAAATTTATTACCGCCTCCGGTTTCCGAAAAATTATTATAAAAACAGGTGGTCCATTTGCGCACCCGCTGGCCGCTGCCTTTTTCCTTAGTGCTCTGCTCGTCCTCAATATCAAAACAATAACAGGTCGGGCAATCCACGGCGCACTTACCGCAGGCCGTACAGATCTCGCCCCAGTGATCCCAGGCGTCGCTTGCGGCCTCGACAATCTGCTTTCGGTGAATTTCCAGCATCGGATCTACCCCCTGCTCTTTTAATAATCCTGAAAACTCAACGTGCTCAAACTTGTTGTACCCGAATTTTTCCAACGTGGCCTGTCCTTTTTCAGAACCAGTAAAAACCTTCCATTGGCTTCGTCCGGATTTTATCAGCATAATATCAAAAATGATGTGTTCAAGAAAATCCTCTTCATAGCAATCCCGCACATGCCCGCAGAACCCCGATCCTTCAAAAAACGCCTGCCCGATCAACAGAGTCGATTGCCGTTTTTTCTGGTAGTACGGATCACGCTCGAATGTCTGATGAAATAATCCCACGGCTTTCAGATCAACTACGGACATCAAAAAAGCACACTCGGGCTGGTAGCCCTTGAGCGGTTCTCTCATTTTACCTTTTTTGAAATCAAACAGCGTTTCCCGCTTAGGCAGCAGGACCGGCTTGAAGGTGTTGATGGGGATTTGGTTGGAAAAATCTATTTCGGCAATGTCATCGACGGTTTTTACATAGAGTTCGTTGCCGTCTTTGACCGGAGCGTAAATAGTATATGTTTTCTGTAAGAAGGCGATAAATTTGTGTAGGATTGCTCTATTCATAATGCCTGTATTATAACATAAAAATATCAAAAATGATAGGCATTTCTGTGTATACACCAGCTACATCAGCTACTGCTCTGCGTAGCTCGCACAAATTTCGTTACCTTACCCACATTGATCCGCTAATTCCAACTCTTAACGTTTGTTTCAGTGCTAAATGGATTACCAAATTTCAGGGAAGTGCTGACGACCACCGCATTTGCATTTAAAAATTTCCCTGATATTTTTTTGATCAGCCCCACTGCCAGCCAGAAGAATTCTCGACCCGCCAATGGCTGTCTATAGAACTAACCAACCCCCCTGAACACTTCGGTATACTTGGGTAAAGATCATTAACCACTACCAAAGTATGTCCAAACAATCTCTTCTTGATCTGCAGGTCAGAGCCCGGCTCCGCTGGATCCAGTATTATAAACAACGGATTACCGGCAAAGTAGCCCCAACCTGCCGGTATTTCGGCATCTCAAGGAGTACCTTTTACCTCTGGTATCATCATCGGTACATGAGCCTGGGCAAGTCCGGTCTCACGGATAAAACGTCGCGTCCCCACAAAATCACCCACTGATTGCCCAAAGCAACTAGGGACACGATCATTCAACTACATGTCCTGGTCTATCCGTTCGTGTCCAAGGTGACCATCTGGTGACTCTGCAAGG
>CAZQBL010000022.1:0-9830 GCA_964592105.1 uncultured Gammaproteobacteria bacterium
ACATTTTTCCAGATTGTTCCGGCAACCAGTTTTAACTTGCTATCCTTTTCCGGAGGAGCGTTCAAGATTATTTGAGTTTCTGATTTCATCACAAAAGTACTCATATCAATGAAAGAGATAATGGCTGAACTATCTTCCTCGGTTATAATGACGGCGCTAACAGGAATCACATCGCCCATTTTTGCTGGCCGTCTTCTGCCATTAAAAACGATATCTACCTGGCCAGTCAGCCCGGCAAATCGCGCGCCAGAATCAATCAGTCGTTTTGGTTTTGGAAACACCTTTCCTTCATAATCAACTTCTTCAAAAGCAGGGTCATCGCTGTCAAGATATTCAATTTCTTCAGTTTTTTTCTCCTCTGGCGGTTTAGTAACCGCAACTACTGGAACTACCCTAAAGGCAACTTTGTGGAAAAAATAAGAACACTTATCTATTGAACCTTTTTCTTCTTTTCTTGGACCTTTAGAATAGTATTCTCCGCTGGCTGTTTTGCAACGAAGATTTAAAACAACATGGTCATTTATAACTTGTCCCTGAAATGAACCCGACTCTGTCATTCTAGACCAGCCTTCATCACGCCAAGTTTCACCTTCCAATTGGTAAACACTAGAAACATCTGTAAATATCTTGTAATCGCCGCTTATTTTCCCAGTTTCTTTATCGTATGCACCAGATATAGTAAGAGAACCACTGCCGGTAAATTTTTGCGCCTCTGACATACGAAAAGAAATCCAGGTATTTACAACTTTAGAAAATTTACCATCCCTAACCGGGATAAGAGCATTGGCAAATATAATCTGATACTCTTTGTCAATAGGAGCCGGGTCTCCTGGATTAATTCGATAAACACCCTGAATCATATCAAAATCTCCCTGTGGCCAGTTTGTTTCCTCGGCCAAAGAAATCGGAGCAAAAACAAATAAAATTAAAATTGTGAGAAAAAATAAGGATATTTTCCAGAAAAAGCTAAAGAAAAGGTTTTTGCGCAATAGTGTTTTATTCATATTTTTCGCTTGTTTTCTTAATTAATTTTTATTCGACCTTTCCGAATCCCCCTTCCGCCCGCCTCGCCAAAAAGCGGAAACGGAAAGGACGATTTCAAATTTTTCTAATCCCGCTTTGCGGGATTGCGAGGCTGTGCCTCGCTTGGCGGCAAATTCTTTTCATTTTTCTATTATTTCTTTTTATCAAGAATGTGTCCAAAACCAATTGTTATTGATGGAATAAGTAGATAGGTAAAACCAATATCTTTTGCGTAATCCACAAGCGGAATAGCCATTGGTCCTTTGGCAAATATTAACAGGTCAATAACAATACTTACGTAAAAAACACAATTCCTAATAAAATTCTTTCCTTTAAAAATTCGACTTCTACCTTTTTGAAATATAAAACGGTAAATATTACAGCGACACAAGTAACCGCTACAGGCATAATTGATTCAAAAAATAGCCGATCCGAATTTCGTAAAGGAAAAATAAGGAAGGCAATAACAAACGGTATTAACCAGACTAAAAATCCATAAATAAATGCGAGCTTTAATGATTTCATAATTTTATCCCCCTTTTTTTCTATAAACATATCCCAATATTATTCCAACAATAGAAAGTTCAATAAAATGGCTTATAGCCCACCATAAGTTGACTGCGTCTGACATCCGGATAAAGAAAAATAAATCAATTCTGGCGGGCAGAGTTATTAAATAAACAATAACCGCAAAATAAAATCCTTTCCACATTCCTTTTCCGGGAATAGAAGGATACAACAACTCAAAAATTAAAGCAAAAATTATTAAAGCAATAAGCTTTGCTAGCAAAACTGGAACATAATCCCAATCAGACCAAATAAATTCTCCGGTAGAAGGATTTAAAAATTTCCAAACTGCTGGAGTTGAAGTATATATTGGAGAGCTTCCTTTGGCAAAAAATAATTCTGCTGGAAAAGCGTACAAACTGACGCCAATAATTGATAAAATGCTTGCTAGTAAAATTTTTTTGTAATTGAATTTCATAATCATACCCTAATTAAATAAATATTTTCCAAAATCAGCAACCTGATATTTTTTGCCTCGGGAAATAATTCTACAGCCTTCATTTTCCAATTGTTTTTTATGATTTTCAAGCCCGCCCGGATATTTTTCATTCAAGAATCCATCAGCTTTAAGTATCCGCCAATAGGGAATTTTTGAAAGATCCGAATTATTTTTGGCGACAGTTTCTTCTTCAACAGCATTGGCAATGGACATAATTAAAATTCCGGTCGTTAAAGAACAACAACTTTTAACTTTATGGTTTTTAGCTATTTCCTGACAAATTTCTTTAATAGTGATTAATTTTCCTTTAGGTACTTTGGTCATAATGGGAATTATTTCTGATGCATTAACCAAGACTACTGGATCTCCGATATTTACTCCTGTTTTGCTCAAGGATTTAAAACAGGGCAATTTCTTTTCCATTTTTAAAACTTTTGGGAAATTCCTGTTGTCTTCAATTTTTTATTTCCAAGTTTTTTTCATAATTTTCTAAAACCATTTGTAACTTTTAAATCTGGATAAAATGATTATAATTATAGTCTATTTAAAACAAGCACACATATAAACTGGATGTTGTCTAGTAATTTTAGATTTGCCGTATTTTTTTATTTTATTAACTCGTCCACTGTTATGTTTAACGCTTTGGCGATTTTCGCCACTACAAAAACTGATGGTTTCTTTATTACTCCAGTTTCAATTTTGGTAAGCGTAGTATAGGGAATATCCGCTTTTCTGGCGAATTCATCTTGAGAAAGTTCAAGTTTAAGGCGTAACGCCTTTATTTTCCTGCCTAATTTATTTTCTTGATTATTTTCCATAATTTGATAACATTAAATTGTTCTGCTATAATTCTATACAACTATATGATACCCAAATAAAAACAAAACAATCAAGAAAAAGAAAGGCCCTGGGGTGGACCCCATATACTGAACACAAAGGTCGAGATATACTGACTGCATAAACAGTAACCTTTGTGTCATATGAACAAATCAACGCATCGCATATCAGCCGAAGTAAAACAGGACATATTAAAGCGAATCAAGGAGCAGGGCGTGCCGGTCATCCAAGCCGCCAAAGAGCACGGGGTGCATGAGAGTACCATCTACAACTGGCTGGGTAAAGGGGTTAAAGGCACGCCATCTTGGTCCGAGATCACCAAGCTGCACAAGCAAAATCAGGAGTTGTTGGCCTTAGTCGGTGAACTCACCGTGCGGCTGTCTGCCACCCAAAAAAAGAGCTGGTGACCGTCAAGCCAGCCGACAACAAAAGCCTCCTCGCGAGTAGCCTTCGCATATCCCGGACCAGGTTGTACTACGTACCCAGGAAAGAAAAGCAGGACTGGCAATTAAAGTGCCGAATCGAGGCGGCCTTACGGGAACATCCCTCATACGGCTCCAGGCGGATTGCCCACGAGCTATCGTACAACCGCAAACGCATTAAACGGGTGATGCGTAAATTTGGATTGAAACCGTACCGGAGAAGGAGTAAAAAGTGGCGAAAACCAAGAGAAATACAGCAGATATTTGAAAATCTGCTGCTGGTGGCTATGCCCATATATCCGCATCATATTTGGACGTCTGATTTCACCGAACTGGCATTCCATGGACACAAAGTCTACGTGGCCACCGTGCTTGATTTATTCACTCGGCAGGTAGTCGGTCTGTCCGTCATGCTCCGCAAGAGCGCGCCGTTGGTTATCCAAGCGCTCTGGAGCGCGCTGTTGCGCTTTCCGCACCCGGAGATTTTTCATTCGGACAATGGCAAAGAGTATGAAGCAGTTATTGTGACAGATATTTTGAGGCAGTTTGGCGTCCTCATTTTCCGTTCCCGCCCAGGGTGTCCCTGGGAAAACGGATATCAGGAATCGTGGTACAGCGGATTCAAGGTAGACTTGGGCGATCCCAACCGGTTTGCCACCTTAGGGGAACTGGTGGCGGAGATTTACCGTTTGGTCTGGGACTACAACAACCGGCGCATTCACTCAGCGTTCAAAATGCCGCCGGCTGTGTATGCCAACCAGATGATGTATCAAAAAACAGCCCTTAAAATGGCTGCGTAAAAGTCTTCGACTCGGTGTCAAAAAAAGGGGCCTTGACAAAGATAAAAAGCAACACACTGCAGTTGTTTGTAGTAGTTATCTAATGGAGAATATCGGAACCATTATCTTGAGGCAAATGAGGTGCGTGTATATTCCGAGTCTATTTTTATAGGTGGAGGCTGTTTTGATGATTCGTCCTATATCTTGACATATGAGGTGATCCGTGGGAAATATCAGGATTTTAAGTATTCGTTCGCCTTTAGAATCAATATACAACTCGGTCCGTGATTGATTTTATCATCCATAACCATTTTCAAGGCTTCCTCCAGCTTAACTTTTAGTATCTTTATTTGTTCGGTGCCTTCAGGGGTTGCTTTAACAAATCTCAATTTTCGAGCCAAATAAAGAGTGGAGGATGATTTAATAATTGTTGTCAGCGGATAAATAGTCCCCAAAAAAATAAATTCGTTAGCTATTATTCCCGCCTCTTCTTTAAGTTCTCTTTTGGCAGTCTCGAGTATTGCTTCGCCTTTATTTATTGAGCCACCTACGACTTCAATACTATTTTTCTCTAAAGCATAACGAAACAGGTCTATTAAATATACATATCCATCACCATCAATTGGAAGAATACAAACGCCATTAAGCATTTCAACAATACCGCAAATACCTTCTTTTCCATCTGGCCGGATAACTTTATCTTCATGAACTTTCATCCAGGAATTTTTATATTTTTCCTGGCTCTCTTTTATTTTCCATAGCCCGTTAGTTTTCATAAGCTCATCTTAGCACATATTAACAAAGTAATGAAGCCGCTATACGATAAGTGGAAGTTTTGATTGTCCTTTAATAAAAGTAAATATGATTGGTTTGACGCAACGCAGAAAAAATATTCATTCTATAAATAAGGAGGTTTGGCATGAATACCAATACCCAAATACACGCCATTCGGCAGAGACTTGCTGGAAATGCCTTTGAGGAGATGAACAAACATACCTCAGAAGGACTGATTGATATAGATGCCTTGGATTCACTTTTTAGCAAGGCTGAAATAGCCGGTCAGATCCAAGCGTTAAAGGAAATGCAATTCCTGCGAATTACTGCATTCCCCGGATGCAATTTAAGGTGTTCTTACTGCAATCCAGAAGGGTTAGCTTCTGGAGACATCCTGGCCACGGGAGAAATTCTTGATATCGTCAGGTCCGCTCATGAGCTCGGTATAAGGACCACTCATTATACTGGAGGTGAACCAACGGAGCGCCCTGATTTTGTGAAATTAGTAAGGGCTACGACAGAAATCGGAATGACAACCGTGGACGTGACAACAAACGGCGCGAATCTCAATCGGCCAACCATAGTCGGCGGAAAAGAGTATAGCTCGATGATAGAAGCTCTCCATGCTTCCGGCCTGACCGGAGTTAGCCTAAGTCTGGATAGCCTAAATCCGGAAACTTATAAAAAGATGGCTTTGTCAAAAGACACCGGAATCGATGCGGAGCAGACGCTCGCACAGACTAAAGAAGCGATTGAAAAAGCTTCCCACTTGTTCAGAACACCGGGTAAGTTCGTCGTTAATATGGTTGTCACCAAATTGAACTTTCATGAAATTCGGGACTTTCTGACTTACGTCCAGGAATTGAATGGAGCGTTTATTCCGCGGTTTTGCGAGCTACAGAACAAAGGACCCGCATATGGAGAGCACCAGGATAGGTTTTTTGCCGACTACGTTACAAGGGAAAAGATCATACAAGTGCTAGAGAATGTGGGCATGGGCAAATTGCAGCAGCTCAACAGGGTGTCGATAGACAAACAGAATGCTCATGCAGAGTACTATTCCCTTGGGGATGTTAACCTGGTTGTGGGAATTGTTGCCCCTTATTCCCAGGGCTGGCCGTGTGCAAAGGCCGATTGCAAAAGAATACGCATTGGTCCAGTTGGAGCAGTAAACTCCTGTCTGGAAAGTCGCACGTATCAGCTCAAAGGCAAATCACTCTCAGAAAAGAAGGAGATTATCAGACAGGTCATATATCAAAAGATTCTGCGCATTTTAAATGACGACTGGCCAGAGACACATGGAACAGATTACCTGCATCTCAGGTTTGGCCTAGAAAAAAATCAGGGATAACTAAGGCATGTTTAAACATGTCTTCCATTACAATCAACGCCAAACGCAAATGAAGTTCTGTATCCCATCGCTGATTCCCTCCGGGTATGTTTCTGTGGGTCCTTAGGATGAAATCCCTTCGGACCCCTTTTTTATTAAAACAAAGAGCGAAAGGATGGCTAGAGGGAATTATCAAAAACAGAACTTGCTTCCGTAAAGAAATTTATCACTGCGGCTATGCGATACATCAAACCGTACGAAAGCCCGTCTCGGATTTGGTTTGCGTATCAGGGTTCGCTTTCCGAAGGGTGCGCTCGATTGACTAAAATAGTTTCTGATCTGCCGGTCAGCGAGCAAGCAGCCGGTTTATTGGTGGACATGCTACTGCGGCTTGATGACAAGTTGTGCCGGAGCGGAGTTGACGATTCTGACGGCACAGTTGGCGGTTTCATTGAAGAAGTCGTGATGATGCTGAAAAAATATGCCGAGCTTGATCCTAGTTGCAAGAAGGCATTTTATAAGTTAGAGAACAGGGAAACGTGTTTCGGATGGGAAGAGCCGCTTGTGAGGCCGAATAAATTTCAGGAATAAAAAACTACAAAGGCCTGTAAGGGCCGCTGCTATTTTTTGGTTGTCGACGATATTCCTATCGAGACGATTTGAGTGCTTCCCCGTCATTCGACGGGGCAAGTTTGAGGCACGTGGGTCGCATCCGATAAAAAATAGTCGATTCGGAGGAGGTGAGATTCGAACTCACGATACCCGTAAAGGTATACAGCTTTTCGAGAGCTGCGCCTTCAACCACTCGGCCACTCCTCCGCTTAGGGGGTTACTAATGAAATTAAGTAATAAGTTTTTGTTATAATTGCACCTTCGTTCGGGGCTGCCGGGGCGATTCCTATACCGGCCAGTTCGCCTCGTCGTGCACGAAGCAAAGTAATTTGCTTCGCTTGATGACTCAGCCCACTCCAGTATCCTCTCAGACTATTTTTTTATTGTAAATATATATTTTACTAGCTTTATCGCCGTTTGGCAAGGTATCTATAATTTTACTTGGCCGCCATTGCGGAATAGGGAAGGCGCAGGAGATTATTTGGACATTCTTTTTCAGCTGGGATTCCAGATAGGATCCGACTTTTTTCATTAGGCTTGGTACTAGGAAACAGAACACAATATCAGCATCGGCGATGTTTTGCTTGAAAAAACTTTTGAAATACAGTTTTGTTTTTGCCTTTTCCAGTTTAATCTTCTGTTTGGCCCTATAGTAAGCAAGTGGAGATAATTCAAATCCGATTGTCTTTGCGGCAAACTGTTTTTCAACGGCGATGAGAAACGAGGCGTCGCCACAACCAAGGTCATAGACCAAGCTGTCGGGATTTATTTTTATTTCATCCAGAATTTTTCTGATGACATGTAACGGAGTTTTGACATAAGGAGCCTTGATGATCAGCAGTTGAGTAAATAGAATTATGGCTAATATTAACGCAATTAGTGCGATAGTTAAAATGATAATCGCTATAGTTAAAATGAGTAACATACATTTACAATAAACGACCCTGGGGCTTTTCCGGCTTCTTCTCAAACACCCTAACCGTACCATATTCGCCATCATATCCCGGCAAAATATAAATTGAACCTTCACGGACTTTTTTTATAGCCTCAGTAATCACTGGTGTGGTTATCTTTTTAATTTCCTCTAGCGGTAAATTGAGTAGGACGTTAAATTCATTTCCTCCCTGTTTGATCAGGGCATCATATTCAGCGGCTACTTTTTTTGTCCCGACGCCCAGCTCAAGAGATTCGGCAATAATTTCCCGGAGGGGAACGAGTTTTTTATAGGTTGGCCGGGCAGCCGGTTTATAGCCTTCTTCTCTGTCAGCCAGTTTGGCGACGCGGTTGAGCACGCCGATGGTCAGAGGTTTTTTACATTTAGGGCAAAAGCCTTTGTGCTTTTTTGTTTCAGTGGGAGAATAGCGGATACCGCAGATCCGGTGCCCGTCCCAGTGGTATTTTCCTTCCTCCGGATAAAACTCCACAGTGAAGGAAATTTTGTTTTTGGTGCCGCCTTGCCGTTTTAAGGCTTTAATAATAGTTGAATAACTTAGTTGTTCAAGTTCAAAAACCGTACTTTCACGTCCGATTTTATCCAGAGAGTGTGCATCGGAAAAAGAGACAATGGTCAGGCGGTCCAGCTGTGAGAGGCGCCAGTTCATGGCTGGATCAGAGGAAAGCCCTGTCTCGATGGCATAGATATGTTTGGTCATTTTTCCGAAACATTCTTCGACCGTATCAAAACCGGATTCAGAACCAAACATAGAGAACCACGGCGTCCAGATGTGGGCAGGAATGACCATGGCTTGGTCAGAAGCGTCCAAAATTATTTTCGTCAACTCTTCCACGTCAAGCCCTAGGATTGGCCGGCCATCGGATTTGAGGTTGCCGATAAGATTGAGTCGCGCATTGAGTTTAGCTACTGTATCCAGGGTAGGCATGATCACCACAATATGAATTCGCCGGCCACGACCACCTTTGGAGTAAATACAGCTTAATTCAGTGGTTAGCATAAAGTGGGACGAATCATGATCGCCTGTCAAGCGGTACAAACCATTGTCCTGTAATTGAAGCTTTGTTGAAAGCTCTTTGAACCAAGCCGGATGCGTAAAATCTGACGTGGTAACAACCTCCATGCCTTTGATAGCGGCCCAGCGGTTGATATTTTCCAGGTCCATGTCTTTGGAAACGGCCCGGGAATATTTAGAATGAAAATGTAAATCGGCGATATATTGCGGCATATTTGTGCTGTTATTGTATCATTGAAAAAGACCAGCTGACAAATTGGAAGATTAAGATTTGCAGAAAAACAAAAAACTACCATTATGGGTAGTTTTGTCTATATTCAGTCCACAGTACCGGGCATCGGCCTACTTTCCCCACGGTATGCCCCGTAGTATCATCGGTGCTGCCGGGCTTAACGACTGAGTTCGGGATGGGATCAGGTGTGACCCCGGCGCGAATGACACCCGGAACTCTGGACTGAAGTTAATTATGGTTGTAAGGGAGTTAAAAAAAATATGAAACCAAAAAAAACGATCAAAAAAACAAAAACAAAAATCAATTCATAACTTACTCGCTTTACCATGTGTTGAATTATCAAATGTAGTCTTTTAGTGATTGCAATTCGCTTGATTAGTACTCCTTGGCTCAAATCCTTACGGATCTTACACCTGGAGCCTATCAACCAGATGGTCTATCTGGAAGCTAATACCGAGATCTAATCTTGAAGGCGGCTTCACGCTTATATGCTTTCAGCGTTTATCCAAACCGAACGTAGCTACCGAGCTTGTGCCTCTGATGAGACAACTCGTTGACTAGAGGTTCGTCCTTCCCGGTCCTCTCGTACTAGGGAAGAATCTTCGCAAATCTCGAACGCCCACGGTAGATAGGAGACCGAACTGTCTCACGACGTTCTGAACCCAGCTCACGTACCGCTTTAATTGGCGAACAGCCAAACCCTTGGGACCTTCTTCAGCCCCAGGATGCGATGAGCCGACATCGAGGTGCCAAACCTTGCCGTCGATGTGAACTCTTGGGCAAGATCAGCCTGTTATCCCCGGCGTACCTTTTATCCTTTGAGCGACGGTGCTTCCACTCGCTACCGT
>CAZQBL010000023.1:0-35932 GCA_964592105.1 uncultured Gammaproteobacteria bacterium
GGAGTCCAGGCAGATATCAAATATGTCTATGAAAACAATGGTCTAACACCCCAAAAAAATTGGAAGAATACAATACGAATTATTTACCAAAAATGGTGCCAAGAGTCTTAGAGCGTGTCACCATCGGGTGTTGACTAAACAGATCGTGTTTTGAGATTTCAAAAACCGGCCTTTTTAGCCAAGTGGGCTTTTGGTCGTTAATTGGTAATTAGCAGGTACAGGGATCATTGGCCGCAGGTCGGGCACGGGCCAGTCATTTGTATTGTCCATTATTGAATTTTTTTGACTATTTTTCGCATTTCCTTGTGCCAGTTGCAAAAGGGGCAGTTATTAGCAGATTTTGGCATTTTACCCTCTAAAATTTTAATAGCTTTCATAAATTCAGTTAGGGCTCTTTGGGGGTTGGTTTTTAAAGTTTTGACGATTATCTGCATGGGAAAACCGTTGTGCAATTCTTTACCTTCGTTCGGGTAAAAATAAATGAGATGGCCCAGGCCGCTGGTAGGACAGCCGTTGCGTTCCAATAGTAAAGCATAGACGTCTAATTGAGTTTGATAGGCCGGTATCAATTCACGTTGATTGGGATCGGAACTGGCGGTTTTATGATCGACGGGGGTATATTTATGGTTGGCGGTTACCAGACATTCGTCCAGTTTGCCCAGCAAACCGTATTTATCGCTGTAATGATAGAAATATGTTTCCTGAAGGGGGTTTTGGAGCTTACCTTCGACTTGAGTCGAGATCATCGGTGGTAGCTCACCGCTGGCCCGGTACAGATCAAAATAGCTTTTTATTACTTTATCAAAGCGGTTGGCTAGCCGAGAGACGATGCCTTCTGGTTGTTTTAGACCTTTGTGAAATTGAAGCCAAAAGCAACGGGGGCAGCGTTTGGAGTTTTCAATAGCCGTGGGCGATAGCCAGATTTTTTTGGATTTTGTCTTAAGAACCATAAATCAATTTTAGCATTAATAATAAATAACCTCAAAATAACTGGTGACTGGCCAGGACAAATTCCTCGCTAAAATTCCCGAATTGGTGTTAAAGATAATTTTGGAGTTTTTTATCCCTAGGTTTTTTACCCAGTACAGCAGCAAAGCAATAGATGGCGGCGAATCCAGATAATCGTTGAAACTGGTGCCCCATGACATTATTTTTTGATAATCCAGATTTTGTAGATATTGGGCGGTCAGTCGGTCGTTATTTGTCGCCTCTCGACTGGTTAAATAATGAGAAAAATCAACGGCAGCCAGAAAGACCGTGTCGGGCGGGACGGAGTTTTTGAGTCGGGAAAAAAGATGTTCGATATCACGTAAGGTTACTTCTGATTTCATAATTAAAGGAACTACGGTGATCTGCGGAAGGTAATATTCAAGATATGGTAAAATCCCATTGATGGAATGATCGGCCTCGATGATATCAGAATCAATTTTCACGTTGGTGTTTGGGGTAATTTTCTGTATGGCAGCACGATTTGGCTCAATTAAACCAAAAGGCGTGCTCCAACTGTCGTCGGAAGTTAAAATATTGGTAGCTCCGCGTTCATAATGGTTGGGACCAACAAGTATCACGGTCGATGGCGACTGTTTCTTCAGGTGACGGAGTAAGTGAGCGACATATTCTCCATGAGTTAGGTCATGGGGAAAAATAGCCGCCTTAATAACCGTATTTTCGGGGATCTCATCAGGCAAACGATCAGCGATTAGTAGAGTCTTTTGAAATTGGTCCGGCCAATAATAATGAAGTCCTCGAATAATAATACTGGGTGACGAATTTTCTTTTGGTTGAGAGGCGCTGGCCAAAGTATATAGCCCCCCAATTATTAAGACGGTTATTATCAGAGCTATATGGATAATTCGCCAGTTCATTTATTCTATGGTTATAGTCGCTTCAGTGCTGTAGGATTTACTGGAGCGAACTGTTAAGCCCTGAATTGTAGCAGAATCGGCTTTATAAGTTCCCTTGCCAATGACGATGGCATAATAGCTTAGACTGGTGGCTGGCTTGCCTGTCCAGAATTTTACTGCCTGGCCATTTATTTCATAAGGAAAACGCATGGTTTGGTCATAGTCAATGTTGCGCGAGTGCGTCTCAGTTAATATTTTCAGTCCGGCTGGTAAATAATCGGTAATTTGGTATTCTGTATCGATGGCTTTATTTGTAATAGTCGGTTCGAGAGTAATCTTTACAATATCGCTTTCACTAAAAGTGGTGGTTTTCTTGCCGCCAATTGAGTAGCTTCTCCTTATTTGTACATTACCGTCCTGTTGTTCATGAGCCAGATCAATGGTTGTTTCGTAGGAGGTATTTAGCCCGACGTTACCCGAGATATTGGCAAAGGTTAAATTTGCGATTTGATCGTTACTCAAAACCATAGAGTAAGTTTCATTATTTATCAGAGAAACGGTTTTTTGTTCGTTGTTTATGATATAATCGAAAGTAACCGGTAGCCCGGACAACAGAGGCACTACTTTGGAGAGATAAGAAAGTTCTTCTAAGGTATTGAGTTGGTGGGTGGCGGGGTTATGATGGGCATAATCAAAAAGCTTTCGGTCTTCGGGCATGGAGGTTTGGCCAGCAATAATGGCGGCATGGTAGGTAAATTCGGTAATTGTATCCTGATCGTCAGACAGAGCCAGCCGAAGGTAAGGACCGACAGTTTCGCCTTCAGCCGAGATTATGTCCGTGATGATGTTTTTGGCATACTCCCCTGCTCCGAGGTTACTAAGAGCGCGAGCTAGGTACACTTTTTGCTGTGTGGTTGGACTTTGGTTACTCAAGTAATTGGTGATATCAGTCAAGACTGGCTCGCCAATATTGGCCAGGCCAAAAAGCGCATAGACGATTTCGTCATGAGTGCTATTTTTCGATTCCAAAAACGAGTTAAAGTAATTTCTGGCCGCTGTAGTGTCAAAAATATCCTTGCCAAGTTCCATTACTTTGGCCGTTAGTAAAAGTTCCGCCGACGAATACGGCAGAAGGCTGATCCCGCCTTCCGGCAACTGATAGTCCCCGGAGGGAAAAGTCGAAATTTCATTTGACTGGTTAAAAAATTCATTGAGAATTTTTTGAGCATAGTAACCGGCTATTTTCTGGTCGACTCGGTCGCCGCTTTGCCAGAGAAGTTGGTTTAAGATGTTGTAATATTGCCCTCGCTCTTTGTTCATGAAGGTTACCGTGGTAGAACCATTGGGGTTGCCGATGATTTTTGTAGTCGGGCTCAGATCCTCCAAAATGGTAATATTAGTAGTCAGATTAGTTTCTTTGAAAGTCACTTTTTTGACTATGGTATCCGTTTTTGAGTCACTACTGGAACCTTTGATAATAATATTGTGAGTACCGCCAGGGAATTCCGGCAGACTGACGTCGATATCGGTAAAAGCCTTGGCGCTGTAGTGTTCAGTTTTGTTCAAATCTGGATAGGTAACTTCATAATTAACCGTGGTATCAGCAGCCAGTCCTGTACCAAAACTTCGTAGTTTAACGATTGGCTTGTCGATGGTCAAATAGACGTCAGACATGGCAACATTGACGAAAAATGGTTTGGTGGTTACCAGGGCGGTTTGGACGCCGCTGGCCAGCATGTCTTTGGTCAGGGCCTGGGCCGTAGTGCGCCATGAGGTAATATTATCGGGCAAAGTAAATTCCACCTGGGCCTCGCCTTTCTTATCCGTGATTACACTCCCAAAAAAGGCCACATCCTGAAAATTCTGCCGGTCGCCGCCCTTCTCATTATGTACATAAACATTATTGGCAAAAAAGGTGTGTAGTGTAGTTTCCAAATTATAGACAATTAACGGTTGATGGTGACTTGTTATAGAATTGATTATAACTTTTTGGCCTTGGGCACCGCGCAAATAGTCGCCCAGCTTGGCTCGGCCGATTTCTTGCCATTGGTCGTTAAGAAAGACTTTATGAACCGGAGTAATGTCAAGTATGTTATTAATGGTCAGATATTCATTGACTAGATGTTTTTTGACGGCAACCACGGTTGTCGTAACCAAGTTTTGATCTTGATCGGATTTTTTCGTTAATATTTGATCGCCGGGATTTATAGCACTGATATTTTTCAGCCGACCGCTGGCCATCAAAACCGGCGTACTGCCCGAAAAACATCCTCCACGCTCGGCGACCGGCGTCGCAACTTCTTTATTTGTGACATAGGAATGAGTGACGGCTGGCTGAATATTGCCGTAAAGGTTGTTCAAAATACTGGCTTGGTTATCCCATTGGATAGCCGCCAGAGCCTCGTCGATGATGGAAATATTGATTTCCGCACTAACCGGCTGGTTATCCGGATTAGTGACCGAGAGGTCCAAGCGGGCCTTAGCACCTGGTTCATAGGCATCCTGGTCTGGCTTGATGCTGATGTTCAGCTTTTTATAATCCTTGTTCATGGCAATATTGCAGGAGTAAGTAACCTTATAGGAGCGACCGGTAAAGTAAATTCCGCTGACAAAAACGTTTGGGGAGTATGATTCGCGGAATTCAAATTCAAGTTTCGGGTCAGTGCTGGTGGTTACATCGAAAATTCCATTGTGGTCTTTATAATAGACATATTGTTCTGTTTCAGTTTTGGGTAAAGCTGCCTCGTTTCTCATGAAAGTCAGGCTAACTGTTTGTCCGGGCAGGTAGGATTCTGGCTGGGAGCCCTTTAAAGTTTTTGAACTGGAAAGATAATAATTGTCTCCCCAGCCGTAGTAATATCCCATTTGTCCGCTATAGATATAAGCGGTTTGTTTGACCGTGTGGTTTGCTGAGTCATTGGCCGTAGCAATAATTTTGTAATTTTTTCCTGTTTCAAAATCGTAGTCGTAAGAAAATTGACCAGCGACATCCGAGATTAAAGTGTCCTTTTTAAGAAGATTATCGCGTTGTTCGTAGTTATAAATTTTGACATTTTTTTTGTTGATATAGTCGTAATAACTACCATTTTCAATTTTTTCGTAATATTCATGATAGATTTCCAATGAAATCGACTGTCCTGACAAGGCCTGTCCGGAATAATTCCAAGTGAAATCCTGACCATAGGCATTTAATTTATCGAGATTTATTTCCGAAATAGATCCTTTGATTGAGCCGCTGAGCTCGGCATTTAAGTCGATTTGGTATCGTGGCCCGAAGGTGTAGATATAAGCATCGCTATAAATATTAGTAATCTCGGCCGTGGACGGATTTACGGTAAAATATTCATAAGTTGGGTAATACGCCTCTTCTTGATAAGATGTTGTTAAACTGACAGTGGCTTGACCATTGGCGTCGGTAGTGACACTACCTTGTCCCAGCGACCCCGAATAATTAAGAGCCAGGTTAGGAACTGGCGTTCCGTCAAAAAATTTGGTAGTAATGTCAAAAACTACCGTGTCGCCAGAGAAAATCGCTTTTTTGGAAGTCTTAATGTCGATGGCATACGGAGCTTTGGTGTACGTTTGAATGTTTACGTAGTTGGCGCTTATTTCTTTATTGCCGACATAGACACCGACCCGGTATGAGCCTGGCGTCAGGTTTGAGAATTTTATTTCGCCGGTATAAGTGCCGAATGGAGAAATATTGGATTTGGCTGTACCGACCAACTTTTTTTGTCGGTCAAAATTGGGGCTATAGTAATTCGTTGAGGTTAATTCAATGGTGACCTGGTCAGGTAATGAGCCCTGACGCGGTTTGGCCACGCCCCAGAATTTTAGGGTATCCGTGGGCTGATATAGATTTCGATTGGTATACAGGTAGGACCAATAGTCGTTCTGTGAGGCGGTAGGCCCTGAGGAATCATAACCCCAGTCATTGTAGTTTCTGTTGGTGGGAATCAGGATATTTTCATCACCCGAGCTGGCCGTAAAAAAGTAAAGCTGGTAGTTTTGCATATCTGGATCGTTGTTTTGCTGAAGTTGGGCCGGAGTATCAAAAACAGCTAAACCATGAGCATCAGTTTTTTCTTTAAAGGAATCATCGTCGGAAAATTTTATGATCGCCCCATCTACTGGCTTTTTGGAAGCTAAATCGTTTAACCAGATAAAGGAGTTTGTTTTACTGCCCTGAAAAGCGGCGGCTAAATTGGAGATTTGCAGAAAAGACTGGACTCGTTTATCGCCCCAGCTCATCTCCACGAGATAATATCCTTTAGGCAGCATTTCGGGAAATTCAAAATATTTGGTATAAAACTGATTGTCTTGCAGTTGAGCTTCAAAAGTCAAAATTTGTTGTAAATCGTTGGTGGGTAACTGACTGTTTTGATTGGCGTAATAGGCCCAGCTTGGCAGTGATTGGGCTCTGGTAGCGACAGCCGAGGAAAACGAGGAAAATGAGGGATATTTCCAAACGCTAACCGGAATTTTAGACTGTCCGGTGTTATACTCGCTGGCAGTCAGTATGGGTTTTTCTGAGGTTGGATATTCGTAAAATGTTTCGCCAAAAGTCAGATAGCTGCCGGAGATATTATCCTGCTCAGTTTCGAATTTAAAAACATAATCATCGGCCAAAGTCTCGTCACTATTTTGAAGCGGCAGGCCTTTTTTTATAGTTACGGTGTAAACCGTGGCTTTGGCCAGATTATTAGGAGCGAAAATTAGTGTTTTCAAATGGCGATCGAATTTGCCTTCGACTCGAGGAGTAATTTCAAAATATTTATCAGCGTCGGTGAAATTTTCTGAACTAAAAGTTATTTCAATTCCAGAATTCGTTGGAACGTTTGTGGTCATATCTCGTGGCAATGTGCCGGTTATCTTGAAAATGTCTTTTATCTGGTAAGCCCAGGTATAAGATCTCTTGGCCCTGGCCTCTTCTTTAGCGGCAGTGGTAATGGAAAATGAATAAATAGTATTGGGTTGTAATTTATCTTTTGGGGTGATGGTAAAAATGTTGTTGTCCGAAGATTCAATTTTATACCTAAAAGTAGGGTTAATCACTAAATTGTCCTGAATGGCCTTGGTGGAAATGTTTTCTTTGCTAATTAGGGTAAATGTGGATTGTGGGTCGGTTCCGAGCGAATCTTGAACATCGGCTTTTAAAGTAAATTGATCATCAGTTTGGCTGATGATAACGGGAATCTGTTGATTGTTCTTGTTGGTGAAATTTTTGTCTTGTATTAACAAAAAAATTCCGGCCGCGATGATGATGACGGCGCCGATGATAGTTAATGGGATAAATAGTTTTTTCATACTGTTTTTAAAGTGATTTTAATATGATTATTAAAATGCCGATATATACAATTTGAGTGGTCATTCCCAGGATTTTGTAGTCATGAACCTGAATTCGACCATGCCACCTGTTGAATTTATTGAATATTTTGTTTAAAAAAGGAAAATACCTGGTCAACGTCAGGAAATCGGGAAGAATAGCTAGACCTACGCCTAAGGTAATATTAAACCAAAGCTGTGGAAAGGAAAAGAGAAAAACCAGGTAGATTACGATTGTGGGCAGGATGTCGGGGACGATTTTTAAAAATTCCCTGGCGTCCATTTTTCCCGGAACGTCATAGCTCCAGTGAGGTATCCAGTCAAGAAGAAAATGGGAGCCAAAAGCCAGTAAGCCGATAAGCCATGGATTAGCAATTTTTTCGCCGATGATAGCGCCGGTAAAAACGTGCGACAAAAGTAACATTGTTGTTTTGTATTTTTTATTTAATATAAACTCGGTCGCCGAATTTGACGTTAATATATTCCTGGGGAGGATTAGCCAGAGTTGAAGCATCACTTAAAGTTCGACGAAGTTTTTCCAGCTGAGTGGGCAGGTCCTTGTTTATGTCGAAAAATATGTTGTAGCCAGCTTTGACCTTGATGCTTAGTTGATTGATATTTGTTTGCAAATGATAGCTATCCACTTCTATAGAACTGATTTGCTTTATTTCGCTAGTCAGATTTTTGATGAATGTCATCACTTTATCGTCGGTCAAAATTTTTTTTCCTGGCTTAGCTTCAGCGTTGGTATCATCATAGATAATCGGCAAAGGTGAGGTTTCTGGAGTAATGTCGACGGTTTGGGCTAAATCACCGTTTTCAGAAAGATAAAAAAATTTTCCCTGACTTGACCAGATTAATTCTGGTGTTTTTTCCTGAATAGTGACAATTAAAGAATGCGGAATTTTTTTTTGAATTTTTAAAGAGGCCAGTCCGTAATCATTGTTGAGTCTCTGAGTTAGCCATTTTTTACTGAACATAATCAAATTATTTTGCTTAAATACTTTAAAACGGCTTTGCTGCAACTGCCAGTTGATGAATTTTTCCTCTATGATTTTGGGCGAAATGTTTTGTGTCCCCCTGATATCCACCTTGGTTATCTGGAGCAGGGGCGAATAGAATAGTAGATAAATAATTACCAAAAAAAATAAAATACTAAGCCAGACGAAGAAACTGAATCGTTCAATAACAAATTGCTGCCAGGTTGATTTGGTGAAAAAAGGGTTTTTTGATTCTCGTTGTCGGTTAAATTTCCAGCGCACGTAGTTTAATGTATAATTTATAATCAAGACGCCGAGTCAAGGCTCTGTCATTTCGGGCAACGGATATTGGGATTCGGAATAACAAATTAGTTTAAGTAAATAATCTTGGCAGTAAGGGATTTATTCGTGCGATGACTTCATAGTTGATTGTGTCGATTTTTTCGGCTATGTCCTCAGCTGATATCATCTCTTGGCCATCCTGACCGATCAGGGTGACTAGTTCGCCAGCTTTTACGTTTTTCAGGTGCGTCACCTCAACCATAGTTAAATTCATGCAGATTCTGCCCCGCACCGGACATCGTTGGCCTTGAATCAAAACCTCTCCGCAATTTGATAATCGACGATCAAATCCTTCCCAATATCCCACAGGAATAATTGCTAATTTAGTTCGTTTTAAAGTTCTGTATGTACAGCCATAGCCTATGAAAGTGCCGACTGGTAATTCTTTGACCTGAATAATAGTTGTGTACCAAGACAAAGCTGGACGTAAACTAAATTGTTTGTATAATTTTCGCACATGTGAGCCGTCTTTTTCCACTGACCACAATCCATAGAGAGAAATTCCTATGCGCACCAGATTAAAATAAGAGCGTTTATTGAGTAATGTCGCAGCTGAACAGGCAATATGCTTAATCAGAATATAAATCCCCTGTTCTTCAAGTTTGGTTATCAATTTTTTAAACGCATCAATTTGTTGATTGGTAAATTTTTGGTTTGGATTTTCCGAATCAGCCAGATGAGAAAATATTCCCTCGATCTGAATATTTGGCAAGCTGTTAATTTTTTTCACTAGATCAAGGGCATGTTCTGGCCGGGCGCCCAGGCGCGAGGTGCCGGTGTCCACCTTAAAATGTACCTTGGCTGTTTGGTGTAGCTTTTTGGCGATCAAGGAAATCTCACGCGCGGCACTATAATTGTACACGGTTAATGTGATATTTTTTTTTACCGCCTCAACTAATTTATCCGGATGGAAATAGCTAAAAACCAAAATGCGGGTCTTGATTCCTGCTTGACGTAATTCCAATGCTTCGTCCAGATTCACTGTGCCCAGCCATTTCACCCCCGCCTTTTGTGCAATTCTGGCAACTTCAACCATACCATGGCCATAGGCATTGGATTTGACCACGGCCATTAATTCTGTTTTATTGGTCAAAACTTTTTGAAATTGTCTGATATTATGACGAATGGCTGAAGATGATATTTCCAGCCAAGTAATGGGTTTAGTTCTCATTGATTGTTGCAGGCGTAAAATTTTCGCGTTTGTTAGGGTGACAAACGTGGCAAGATCCCCATCTTATTTTTTAATGATTTTAAAATTAAGATACGATTGCAGCGCTTCTGGCACCTTCACTGAGCCGTTTTTTTGCTGGTAATTTTCCAGTATCATGATTAATATCCGGCCAATAGCAAATCCAGTGCCGTTTAAGGTATGAACAAAATGATTCGTGCCGTCTTTTGCTTTGTACCGTATTTTCAGCCGCCGAGCCTGGTAAGCAGTGCAATTTGAAATCGAATGCGTCTCGCGGTAGGTCTTTTCCGAAGGAAGCCATGTTTCAATGTCGTAAGTTTTGGCCGATGGATTAGCCATATCCCCGGTACACAATTTCACAACACGATACGGTAAATTTAACCCAGTCATCAATTTCTCAGACAGGGATAATAAAAACTGATGTTCTTTTTCTGAATCTTCTGGTTTAGTATATGATACCATTTCCACTTTATCAAACTGGTGCAAACGAAAAATTCCTTTAGTGTCCTTGCCATAACTACCTGCCTCGC
Source organism: uncultured Gammaproteobacteria bacterium (assembly GCA_964592105.1). Taxonomy (GTDB): domain Bacteria; phylum Patescibacteriota; class Patescibacteriia; order UBA10025; family JAHIVO01; genus CAZQBL01. The sequence goes on from CAZQBL010000023.1 coordinate 10,211, forward strand.
GCCTGAAGGCTGATGAAAAACCGACATACCGCTTAGGCAACTCTTTTTCCTGAAAAATGTCGTCAGCGTGCATTGGTATCAGCGAATGTTCGGCCGTACCGGTAAAATACATTTTATCCTTGGCAAAGTGATAAGTTTCCGCTTCACCTTGTCCACTAAGGTACCCAAGTCCCTGCATCATTTCCTCTTTGATTAACATTGGCGGAAGTACTGGAGTAAATCCTTCTTTTAATATGGTATCAAATGCATAACGGATTAGGGCGAATTCCAGCAAAACCGCTTCGTTTTTCAGATAGGCAAAACGAGAACCGGATACTTTGCCGGCAGTTCTGGTGTCAATCAAATCAAGACTTTCACCTATCTCAACGTGGGTTTTGTTTTTGAAATCAAACTTAGTCGGCGCGCCGACTTTTTTTATTTCCTCATTATCGGACGAATCCTTACCGACTGGAACATCAGATTGTGGAATATTCGGTACATCAGCCATGAGTTTATTAAATGTTTCTATGGTCGTTGCCAAATCCTGTTCCAATTTTTCCTCTTTTTTCACTAATGCCGTCATCTCCACAATTTTCGATTTTTTCTCTTTATCAGACAGCTTATAAATTTCCTTGTTGAATTTATTCTTCGCCCCACGAATTTCCTCCAATTGCGTTTGGAAGTCCCGTTTATTTTTATCCAAATCAACCAGCTCATCAATCACTGACGCTTTGAAGTTTCGCGCGGTCATGGTTTTTTTGACTGCCTCTATATTGTCTCGAATGTATTTAATGTTTAACATGAAGATAATTAATCATTTAAAGATTGAATCTAATGTTGTCCTGAGATCGAGCTGTCCTAGCAAAAGTCAAAAAAATAATTATCTAATCATTCAACTTCTTCAAATGAATATTTGTCGGCGCCATGTGAATTTTCCCGCTTGCTAGATAACACTTTACTATCCTTCCTTCAGGCTTATGATACCGATACCGACTTTTGTTTTATTTGCTTCTTTTTATAACCCTAATTCATTGGCTATACCCTGCATCGCCTTCAGGCCGAGTTGGACAAATTGTTCTAGGGGTATATTCAGCTTCTCACACAATTGAATATCTTCCCTGGAGCATCCCGCGGCAAACGCTTTTTGTTTAAACTTTTTCAAAACTGACTCAATGGTCACAGTTGCCAATTTTTTTTCTGGTTGAACTAAGGCGCAGGCGACGATCAAACCAGTTAGCTGCTCAGCACAGACTAATGCATAATCAAGCTCTGATTCTCTGGTTATTCCAGTATGCTCAACATTATGCGATTTAATAGCGTGCAATTGCTTATCATTGAATCCTTCTGCTGTTAACAATTCCGCGGTTATTAAACCATGTTTAGCTGGATTGTTCTTTGTCTGCTCAAAATCAAGGTCATGCAATAAGCCGGTCAATCCCCACTCATCTTCGTCCGACTTTAACTTCTTGGCTAAGGCGCGCATAATCGTTTCGGAGGCCAGCATGTGCTTGATCAGATTTTGATTGGTAACGTACTGGCGTAATAATTCCAGCGCCTGCTCTCTATTCATGTTTTTTTGGTTTTAATGTCGGGAATAAGATTACTTCTTTGACATTGTGCGCGCCGCATAACATTGTTGCCAACCTATCAATACCTATACCGATACCGGCCGTGGGCGGCATACCGTACATCATGGCTTCTATATAGTTTTTATCGATGCGTTGAGCTTCTTTATCTCCGGTTTTACGCATTTTTTCCTGGACTTTAAATCGTTCTTCTTGGTCCTGGGGGTCATTTAATTCGGAAAAAGCGTTACATAATTCCGTGCCGGTAGCGAGAAGCTGAAACCGCTCCACATAGTTTGGATTGTCCTCTTTTTTCTTGGCCAGTGGCGATAGTTCAATTGGGTAATCAATAACAAATGTCGGCTTGATAACATTGGGCCGGACCAACTCTTTAAATATCGCGTCCAATGTTTTACCACGGCTATACGTCTTGTCCACTTTCACGCCCCTGGCTTTGGCCTCTTTGCGCAGAGCCGCCTCGTCAAAATCATCAATGTCCAGCTTGGCAAGCTGCTGACAGATTTTTTTGAAAGTAATGCGTTCATATGGTGGAGTAAAATCCACCTCCTGTCCATCATGTTTGATGGTTAATTTACTGTTGGTGGCCTCAACCACTTCTTTTATTAACTCCTCGGTAAAGGTTATCATTTTCAAATAGTCCCAGTACGCCGCGTAAAACTCCACTTGGGTGAATTCCGGATTATGATCGCGGTCAATACCCTCATTACGGAAACATCGGGCGATTTCATAGACTTTTTCGTAGCCGCCGATAATCAGTCGTTTTAAATAGAGTTCCGGCGCAATCCGCAAATACAAATCAGTGTTCAAGGCGCGATGATGAGTGACAAACGGCTCGGCATTTGCCCCGCCAGGTATGGGTTGTAAAATCGGTGTTTCTACTTCCAGGAATTCATTATCGTCCAAAATCTTGCGAATTGTTTTTATGATTACTGCTCGTTTTGTAAATATTCCTTTTATCTCAGGATTGGCAATGAGATCTAAATACCGTTTGCGGTAGCGAATTTCCACATCGGACAGTCCGTGCCATTTTTCCGGCAATGGTTGTAATGCTTTGGAAATCATCCGGTATTTCTTGATCAGTAGGGTCTTTTCTCCGCGCTTGGTATTGAAAAGCGAACCCGTAGCTTCAATGAAATCTCCGATATCAAAAATGGCGTTGAACTGTTCATACTCTTTATCACCTATTTCGTCCAATTTTAAGTAAATTTGAATTTTGCCGGTACCGTCCTCAATATGGGCAAAACAAGAGCCGCCGTGTAAGCGAATAGCCCGAAGGCGACCGACCAGAGTTATCGGCCTCGCCTGCTTAATTAAATCATCAAATTCTACTAAGGTTTGCTTTATGGTTTTTGTTCGTTCGACCCTAGCAGGATATGGTTGCACTCCGTTTTTTTGCGCGTCAGCTAGTTTGTGTAGCCGGTTGGCGTATTCTTCTGATGCTTGCGGCATAATACGCGTAAATTATTAATTTAGTAGTTTTATCATAGCAAAATATGATTGTTTTAGCAATAATTTATTTATTAAGTGGCGTATTCAAAAACTACCTCCCACCACATATCATGGTTGGCAGCTTTTAATTTAAAAGGTGTTGATTAAACAATGGCGATTATTTTAAACTTTTTTGAACCGTGGGGTACTTTTATTTCCACGATGTCACCGATTTTTTTGCCAATAAAAGCCTGTCCCAGCGGTGATTCATTGGAAATTTTACCAGTGGATGGATCAGCTTCGTTTGAACCGACAATATAATATTCTTTGATGGTTTCGCCGTCTTCAATCTTTATTTTGGAGCCGACTTCAACCCGATCGCGTTTTTTTGTTTTTTGCTTAATGATGGTAGCGTTTTTCAAAATTGATTCAATTTCCAAAATTCTACCCTCGACAAAAGCCTGGTCGTTTTTGGCTTCAACGTATTCAGCGTTCTCGGAGAGGTCGCCGAGCTCCTTGGCTTCCTGAATGCGTTCGGAAATCTCCCGACGCCTGGGTCCTTTTAGCTCTTCCAATTCCTTTTTCAATTTATCAAAACCTTCTTCGGTTAAGAATGTATTTTGGTCGTTCATAAAAGTTTAGTCAGGGGATAGGCAAATAAAAATCCCATTCCTCTTTTTAGGTGGTAGTACTAATTACTATTTCTTTTGTTTATGTAATAATAGTTAATAGTAAACTATGCAATTTTTATGTCAAGAAAGTTATCCACAGGGGAATATTATCTGGTTATTGGGGGTGTCTGGAAAACCAGTTTTGTAAGCCGAGTTTGGCAATGGGCAAAGCCGTCACATTCCCCTCTCCGCCATTCTCGACCATAACAGTAATGGCGATCTGGGGATTTTCATAAGGAGCAAAAGAAGTAAACCAGGCATGTGATTTATTGTCGCCAAACTGGGCGGTGCCGGTTTTTCCAGCGGTAGTAAAAGGCAGATCGGCTAAGGCGCGGGAACTGCCCGCAGTTACGCCTTGTCTCAAACCTTCCCGGACCACTTCATAATAGACACTGTTTATAAAATTATTTCTAATTATTTCCGGTTTAATTATAGTCGCATTGTCTCCTTTATCGGAAATAGATTTGACTAGATGCGGTTTATAAAATGTTCCACCGTTAGCGACGGTAGCAGTATAGGTGGCAACTTGTAATGGCGTAACCAACAAATCGCCCTGGCCAATAGCTAAATGATAAGTGTCACCAATATACCACGCTTCGTTTTTGGCGGATTCTTTCCACTCTTTACTTGGGAGAAAACCGCTGGCTTCACCGGGTATGTCAAGGCCTAATCTACTGCCTAGTCCAAACAACTTTAAGTAGTAACTTATCTTCTCGACCCCCAAACCAATTTTATCTTCATATCCCCCGCCAGCAATATAGAAAAAAGTATTCACTGATTCCGCCAAGGCTTTGCGCACATCAGTTAGTCCGTGTCCCCCAGCTTTCCAGTCAGGGAAAAACCATTTATCAATTCTAATGCCGCCCGTACTCAATACCGTACTCGTTGGCGTGATAACTCCTTCTTGTAAGGCGGCCAGAGCAATTAATGGTTTGATGGTCGAGCCGGATGGATATTCGCCGGAGATTGCTCTATTGACGAATGGTTTTTTGGGATTATTATTTAAGGCCTCGTATTCTTCCTGGGTAGGGCCCAGGGTAAGCTTATTTAGATCATAAGTTGGGTTAGAGACAAGTGCTAAAATTTCGCCCGTGTTGACGTCAATAGCCACCGCCGCGCCACCAGTAATACTTTTTGAACTGCTGACCGTTTTTTCTAGTGCATCACCCAGAGTGTCCTGGAGTTCCTTATCGATAGTTAGAGTAATATTTTTTCCTGGCTGAGCTTTTTGTTCAGAAATAATTTTGCTCTCCTTGCCGAAGGAATCAACTTCGATTTCCTTTTTGCCGTTAATGCCTTTTAACGTTGATTCATATGATAATTCAATGCCCGAGCGGCCGATATAATCATCAAAGGCATAATTAGTCAAAGTTTTCCACTGATCAAGGCTAATTTTTCCCAAATACCCCAAAACCCCGGCTAAATTCTGATCATTTACGTATTCTCTAAAAGTTCCGGTTTCTAGGGTAAAACCGGAAGCGCTTGCAGTGACAATTCGTAAGAGAATTGCTTGATCATACGGAATATGATCGTAGAGGGTGAAAGACTCAAATGAATCTGGCGGTTTTTCGTTAATTTTGTTTTGTAAAGTGGCTGTATCAATCCCAAGAATATCTGAGATTTTAGTCAAAAGGTCTTTTTTTACCGAAATGTCTTGGGGCAAATCGGCTGGAGTAAATTGCAGAATAAAGTTAGGAACGTTGTGAGCCAGTACAGTGCCGTTTCGGTCGTAAATTAAGCCTCGAGGAGATTTAATATCTTTGATACGGATTCTATTTTCTTCAGCTGCTTGCCGGTATTCCTCACCCTTAACAATTTGTAGTTGTCCAGTCCTGACGACTAAGATCAGGAATACGATAAGTATTAGCCAAAGTATAACTCGCAGCTTACCAAAGTTAAAAGTTGAGGAAAGATAATTCTCGCCTCCGCCCTGGGCAATATAGGCGTCTTCGACCCACTGTAATTTTCTGTCGCGCCGAAAGCTGACTTTTTTTTCACCAACCTCCGGGTTGAAGATATCTTTAGTCATTATTTTTTTAGATCTGCTCGCTAATGATGAATTTTGAGCGGATTAGACGACGGGAAGATTTTATTATCCAGAAAAGCGTGGAGATTAATATTACATGAATTAAAATTTGAATAAAAATAGTGAGTAAGTATGGTTTGTCAATAATTATGGTCAAAGGGTTCCAGTTAAGCCAATAAAATAAATTAGCCAATAAGGTTAGTACGAAATTATAAGCCAGAGTACTAATTATCATAAGCAAGGCCAGTGAATAAATAGATTTTTTGGCCAGTAGTTTTTTGGACAAATAATTATTAGTAATAACCGGTAAAAGTAGACTGACGGTCAACAGTCCAAAATTATAGGCCGAATACAAATCAAGAATTAGACCGGCTAGTAAGGCAAAAATCAACCCATTTTTATGGCTGACGACGGTGGTGATTAAAACGGTCCCAATTAAAATAAAATTACAATAATTTTTTACGACATGAAATTCAGAAAAGAAACTAATTTGCCATAAGGCCAGAAAAATGACAATTAAAAACAAAAAAATTTTTCTTATCATTTTGATGGTATAATTACACTAACAACATTTATATTCAAATATTGTACCAATGGTTCTAGAGTGGCCTGCTGAAAAAGCTCTCCTTCTTTTTTTGAGACCGAGGTAATTTTACCGATTATTAGACCGGCTGGGATTTTTTGTTCGAGGCCCGAAGTGGTCACCAACTGATCTGGCGATATTTTTTGATCTTGAGGGATTAATTCCATTTTTAGAGAGAGACCGTATTGGCCGTTGACCACGCCCGGGCTTTTTTCTTCATTTTGAACCACAGCGCTGATTTGGCTATGGTTGTCATTTAACAACATAATTTTTGAAACGTTACTATTAGCTTCGACAACCTTTCCCATCAATACACCCTCATAAGCGATGGCCGGACACCCAATTTGGATACCTGCTTTTCGCCCCTGATTAATTATTAGGATTTGTGAAGCGTTATCGGAACTAAAGCCGATGACTCGGGCCGGTACTGATTCTAAATTATGAGACTTTATGTAATCAAGCTCGGTATTCAGCATTTCGATATCAGAAATTTTATTTTTTAACGTTAAATTCTCGGCGGTCAGATCTGCTAATTGTCGTCTTAGCTCTTCATTTTCAGAAAAAACGCGATGGTTATTTTTAAAATACAAATTTATATTTTTAATTCTATTGGCGGCCTCTCTAAAAAAATTTTGAATTGGAGCAAAAACCGTCGTGGTAACATCTTTAACTGGCGTAAGAAAATTAATTTTCTGCAACAAAACCACCAAGACAATAATGATTATTACCGCGGCGATTATTGTGAAGCGCGATTTTATTTCGATCTTCATAGTTTATGGCTTGGGCAGACTCTGTTCGGTAGAAGCTGACAAAACTTCTTTTAAGTTTTCGAGATCCTCTAGGACAATTCCAGCGCCTCTAACCACAGCAGTTAATGGATCATCAGTAACGCGTACCGGTATTTTCGTTTCTTCCTGAATGAGCCGATCCAATCCTTTGAGCAAAGCGCCACCTCCAGACAGAATAATGCCCCGTTCATAAATATCAGACACCAATTCCGGCGGAGTAATTTCAATGGTAGTTTTGATATTTTCCACAATCAATCTTAGCGATCTAGAAATGGCTTCACGAACCTGGTTGCTATTTATGACTACTTCTTTTGGTAAGCCGGTTATTAGGTCTCGACCACGCATCGTTGTTTCAAGCGGTTCGACCATGTTCAGCGCAGATCCAATTTTGATTTTTATACTCTCGGCAGTTCGTTCGCCAAGCAAAAGATTAAAATGGTCACGAGCGTACTGTATAATGTTTTGATCAAGTTCATCGCCGGCCGTTCGGATGGATTTCCAAGTCACTACCCCGCCCAGTGAAATAACGGCGATTTCAGTGGTGCCGCCGCCTATATCAACTATCATATTGCCTGAAGCGTCTTGAATTGGTAGTCTGGCGCCGATGGCCGCGGCCATTGGCTCCTCTATCAAAAAAACTTGCCTAGCTCCAGCGCTCAAAGCCGCGTCTTCGACAGCTTTGCGTTCTACTTCGGTTACACCCAAGGGAATTCCGATTACGATCCTGGGGCGTGGCAGCATGGCAAAACTTTCTTGATGTACTTTTTCAATAAAATGTTTAAGCATTCTTTCCGTAACTTCAAAATCAGAAATGACCCCGTCAACTAAAGGCCGCGAAGCGATTATGTGTGAAGGCGTTTTACCTACCATGCGTCTGGCCTCTTCGCCCACGGCTAAAATTTGATCTGTCTTGGAATTAATGGCCACTACTGACGGTTCATTAATTACTATGCCTTTATTCTTGACATAGACAAGAGTATTGGCCGTACCTAGGTCAATACCCATATCTTTCGAAAATTTTCCCAAAAAGTTGTCTAGAATTTCCATTATTTGTAATAGTTAGAAAATAACTTAACCGACTCTATCACTGTCAAGTTATAAGCAATTATGTTAGCTGTATTTAGAAGATTCCAAATAAACCTTTTAGACCGTGCGCAGTGAGTCGCCAAATATCCCTGAAGGTCACCAGTGCCACCAAGACCATCAACATCAAGAATCCAACATTATTGACTAAATTTTCAATACGCTGGTTTAAAGGTCGACCTCTGATTTTTTCAATGATCAGAAACATAACTCTTCCACCGTCCAGCGCCGGAAAAGGTAAAAAGTTTAAGATCGCCAGATTAATTGAAAAAAGTGCGGTAAACTGGAGAATATAAATGAACCCCATTTTGGCCATTTGTCCGGTAAGCGCGGCAATACCAACTGGTCCGGCTATATCGGAGGGGATCTGTTGAGAAATAATAAGGTTTTTTAGCAAGCTAAAAAAAGCTAAAATTATTTGTCCAGTAATCAAAACGGTAGTTTTAGCGCCCATCCAAATTGAGTAGTACCACGGATAACTGACTTGTCCAGTTTCTACTAACCAAGTACCAATTACACCTTGTCCGTCGTTATTTAAATTGGCCGGCATCAGAGTAATGGTCATTTCCTCGTTCGCTCTTTTGACTACCAAAGTTACTTCTTTGTTGAGTTTGGGTTTCGTGTGTGCCTGAAATTCGGAAACTGATGAAAATTTTTGTCCGTCAACCGAAACGATAAAATCACCCATTTTTAGGCCGGCTGTCGCGGCCGGTGAATCTGGCTGAACTTCGGCGATCTGAATAGCTTGATTTTTTACCCGTGCCGGGCCGGGAAGTGTGTCATTTAGAGACGTGGGCAACCCAATCATAAAACCCAGACTTATCAACAAAAAGGCTAGAATAATATTCATAAAAACACCGCCGGAGAGAATAATGGTCCGTTGCCATATTTTTCTATGGGCAAAACTATCTTTTTGTTCTTTTTTATCACCTTGCTCACCTTTTATTTTGACAAAACCACCAATGGGGATCCAATTTAATGAATAGATAGTGTTTTTATTATTATCTTCGATTTTTTTGGGTCCGTAAATAACTTGCCATTTTTTCTTAGTAACTACTCGGTTTGTTTCTTGGATTTTATCATAGAGCGTTTCTTTAATTATCTTCCGGTTATTTTGGTCGTCTTTGATATCGATTAGCTTCATTTCTAAGGTTTCGTTGGAGGAAATTTTTTTAATATCAGTGGTATCTAACCTTCTCAAACCAATAATCCTGGGCGGAAAGCCAAAACCAAATTCTTCAACGGCCACTCCAAGTTTTCTGGCTGCCACGAAATGACCTAATTCATGGCTAAAAATTAGTAAACCGATTATTAAAATAGCTAAAAGTATGGTGATAATCATTACTTTAAATAGTCATTATTTCTTTCTCTTTTTTGGCGTTTATCCTCTTGATATTTTCCTGAAATTCATCAACCAGTTTTTGTAAATCTTTTTGTTGACGAAACATTTCATCCTCGGAAATATCGCCCGTTTTTTCCTGGTCGCGGATTGACTTCCAAATTTCTTCCCTGATGTTACGGATACTGACTCTGGCTTCTTCAACTTTTTGATTAACTATTTTAACTAACTCTTTTCGGCGCTCCTCCGTCAGGGCAGGAATGGGTAGCAATATCTTATCGCCTTCATTAATAGGATTTAAACCAAGATCTGAAATTTGAAGAGCTTTTTCGATATTTTTGACGCAGTTTTTATCCCACGGCTGTATGAGAATAGTTTTAGCATTCGGTATGGAGATAGCGGCCAGTTGAATAAGCGGTGTTTTGATGCCGTAGTAATCAACCATAATATTTTCTACTAAGGCTGGATGGGCACGGCCAGTCCTCACCGAATCAAGTTCTTGATTCAGATGGGCGATGACTGACTCGAATAAATATTTTTTTTCTTTAATTTCGTTCATATGTTTATTTTTTAGTTTTCGGGGGCTTGGTGGTACCGGCAAAAACACTGTCGGTATGGTATGGATCCACAATTAGATAAGTAATGTCTCTTTGGGTGGGGATTGATTTCAGTGATTTCCAGCTTTTGCCGCCATTGTCGGTTTTCAGAAGAGTATTATTATAGGGAAATATAATTTCATTTAAATTTTTGGGATTGTAGACAACGGACTTGATAGAAACTTTTTTAAAATCAAAAAGTGTTGGTATCTCCTTCCAAGTATTTCCTCCGTCGGTGCTTTGGAGGATGCTATTCGTTGTGGCGGCATAAAAAATTTCTGTCTGAGGGTCAAAGTTAATCCAATTCAAATTTGTCGAGGCCGAAAATTTTGTCAATCCCTGGTTAAAATCTATCCAGTCAAGAGCCCCATTGGTGGATTTATAAAGCCCCTTCTCGGTCCAAGCATAAAGAGTATCATTATTTTTATAGCTTTGATACAGTTTTTTTATTTTGGGTTCACGCCAAGACAGAAGTTTCCAGCTATTGCCATAGTCGGTGCTTTTAATAATGCTGGAGGTGGTGGAAGCGTAGAGGATATTGGAGTTATAGGGATCCGTCAATAGGTTTAACAAGTACTGGTCGGGCCTGACCTCGACATAAATGTCGAACCAGGTTGTCATAGCGTCCACGCTCTTGATTATTTTGTTGCCGTTGATGGCGTAGATTACGCTGGAATTTAGATGGTCAATGGCCAAATCCGTAAAGGTTCCGGAGGAAATAGTTGTGCCTTGCCAGGTTTCCCCGCCGTCGATGGTTTTATATACACCAGCTCCGTTAAAGGAGACATAGGCGGTATTTTCATCCTGCGGGTCAAAAACCATAAAAGCCATGTCGTAATTATCAAGGCTCTGAGCTTTTTGCGACCAATTTTCCCCGAAATCAGAGGACTTAAAAATTCCACCGCCAGCTGGCGCCTTCTTGGTGGCAAGTGGCGCACAGCCGCTCAATACCAGCGTTATTAAAACTAAGAGACACAATAATTTAATTTTGACTTTTGAATTGCTCATTTGATTAAAAATATAAAACGCAGTTTTCTAAAGCTAGTCGTGGGTTGATCGATTGTGACAGCATTTTCTTTGTTTGTAGGAGGACAGAGATTATGGCTTGTAATTGGTGAGGACCGAAATTTTTGGAGAGTGAATTGATTGTTGCTTGGCTAGTTAGATTGATGATAAAGTGACTGCTGATTCTGCACAAAATGATATCACGAAAGAAAGAAATCCATCCAGATAGCAACTCGGACATATCAGACTCATCATTATTGATTTCCGTAATCAGCGTGTTGACGATATGAAAGCGGTCGTTAAGAGTCCCGTTAATTATATCTATTAACTGTTTGATTTTTTGGAGACGTTGGTTTAGCAGAGTTTTGTTGTTTAAATAAGTCACAGCTTGGCCTGGCCGGCCCAAACTTAATCTTGTTATTATATTTGCTTCTTGCTTGGGAGTTTCTTTTAGTATTAGCCAATTTTCTATTTGAAATGAAGGCAGTAAATTGAATTGTATCTGCTGGCAACGCGAGATTATAGTAGCTGGCAGCGAATCGCGGTGTTCGGCAATTAAAATGATAAGTGTTTGGGGAGTCGGCTCCTCGAGAGTTTTTAAAAGGGCGTTAGCGCTTTCCTCGTTTAAATTATCGGCTTCATCGATTATAGCAATTTTGTATTTTGTCAGGAATGACTTAAGTGATAATTTGTGCTGTAGTCGTCGGATTTGATCGATGGTAATATCTCTTTTGCCATCTTCCTTTACGATTATATCCACATCAGCATGGATATTGTTAATAAATTGAAGGCAGTTCTGACAATGATTACAAGGTTTTTTTTCATTAGTTGCCAGACATAGTAATGAAGCAGCCAAGCTTTGGGCCATCAAATATTTACCTACTGATTTGGGCCCAAAAAATAAGTAAGCATGTGCCAAGGAACCTTTGGATAGGCATGACTGTAAATAATGCTTTATTTCACTATGACCCAAAATTGGCCAATGATATTCTATTTTAACTGGCTTGGCCATGTTGTAATATAATCTTGGTTATATTTTTATGTTTTGACCACCGTAGAATAACATAAAAGTCACTTTTTGACAAGTCGTCAAAATTTGAAGATTTGGGTTATTTTTTTAAAGTATCCAGTGTTAGACTGGCAGACTTTTCCCAGGAAAACATAGCCGCCCGTTTGAATCCAGATTCTATAAGCCTCTGTCTAAAAGTCTGGTCGCTAGTTATTTTTGACATGGCTTGGGCAATGGCCGATGTTTCCTTGGGATTGACCAATAAAGCGGCATTACCGGCAATCTCCTTCATGGCACCTTGATTTGAGGTTATAACGGGCGAGCCGCATTTCATGGCCTCTAAAATTGGCAAACCAAAACCCTCATAGACCGAGGGGAAAACAAAAGCCGTGGCAGCGTTGTACAATACTGCTAGATTTTCTTCAGGTTGCCAGTCAAGAAGTAGTATCCTTTTTTTCAGTGTATATTCGTTCATCTTTTTTTTAATTTCTTCAAAGCCAAATGCTGGACGGCCTACCAAAACCAGTTTGTGGTTGATTGGATCGGTTTTAATAAATTCATTGAAAGCTTCTATTAAGCCGGCCGTGTTTTTCTTTTGTTCCCACCGGCCAACATATAAGAAAAACGGAGTGTTAACACCAATTTTTTTCAAAACTTCAGAAATTTTTTTTGAATCGGTAATTTTCTTATATATATCACTAATTCCATGGTAAATGACTTTTAACTTTTTTGGGTCGGTTGGATAATAATTTAGGATTTCATTTTTAGAAAATTGCGAGACGGTAATTATTGTTCGAGCGTGTTTTAAGGCAAATCTAGCTGCCCAACGATGATAATCCAGCTCAGAGCTGCCGTATTTACCGAGAGTCAAGATTCTCACAACTAAAGCTAAGATTTTTTTTAATAAAGAGTCGGCCGGACCGATTTTATTAGTGGAATACAGTTTGGCGTCATGTTCAAATCCCACGTCGTGCAAAGTCGTAATGGTTTTGCTTGGGTGAAAAATGGGGATAGTGTGGGCTGGGACAAACAGAACGTCGGGTTTATGCCAAATCATTTCCCACGCTAGCCTTAATTGGGTCCACAAAAATTTTGGCGGCCAACCAAGAACCTTGCTAGAAAAATTATTCGGCAAAACACCCAAGTCTCCTTTTAATTTGTCTTTAGAATATAAAATGAACTGATCACGTGGATCAGCAATTTTTTTAAAATTCTGTATCAGGTGATAAGCGTACCATTCGGTACCAGTTTTGTGCTGCAAATTTGCCCGTGAAGCGTCGATGCCAATTAGCATTATTTTGTAGATAAAATGCTTTTTTTGTACGATTCGAGGTTTTCTAAGGCTACTCCTGTACCTTTGGCGACGCATAACAAAGCATCGTCGGCAACATAAGCCGGGACGCCGGTTGCTTGAGATAGTAATTTGTCCATATTTCTCAGGCACGAACTACCTCCGGAAAGTACCATACCTTTGTCTATAATATCAGCAGCTAATTCTGGTGGAGTTTCTTGCAAAACTGTTTTTACGGCCTGAATTATGCCGGCCAATTCGTCCTGTATAGCTTCGGTTACGTCGTCGCTTTTCACGGTTACGGTTTTTGGCAAGCCTTGGATAGAATCGCGTCCTCGAATCTCGGCGTATAATTTTTCTTCGAGTGGTAGGGCTGAACCAATATTGATTTTTAACTCCTCGGCCGTTCTTTCGCCGATAGCTAAGTTATATTTTTTTCTTATGTATTCCTGTATGGCTGCGTCGAATTTATTTCCGCCGATACGGACTGAAACGTTGGAAACTATTCCTCCTAAAGAAATCACAGCAATTTCCGAGGTGCCACCACCCATGTCAACGATCATATGTCCTGAGGCCGAGCCAATTGGAATATTAGCACCGATGGCTGCAGCGATTGGTTCTTTGATAATATAAGCGGCCTTAGCTCCAGCCTGAAGTGTAGCTTCAATAACCGCCCTTCTTTCCGTAGAAGTAATGCCTGCGGGTACGGCGATCATGACTTCCGGACGAAAAAACCTAACCCCTCCCAAAGCCTTATTAATAAAGTATTTAAGCATGGCCTCGGTGGTTTTGTAGTCAGCAATTACGCCGTCCCGTAAGGGGCGGGTGGCTACGATTGTATCAGGAGTGCGACCTAACATTTCTTTGGCTTCATTGCCGACAGCCATGATTTTTTTATCGATCAGCGAAATCGCCACTACCGACGGTTCATTGATAATTATACCTCGCCCGGGAATATGGACTAGTGAGTAAGTAGTTCCTAGGTCAATACCCAGTTTTTTTGAAAACATATTAGCTTTTAGTAGTCTATAATCAATTCTCTATCCTTTGATAAGGTGGATTGAATTAGAACGTTATTATCTGTATTAATTTCATAATTGTCAAATCCCGAGACCGACTCCGGTTTTTTCTTCAGGTTGATATTTAGAGTTAGTGGAAAATCAGCGGTGCCGGGCTGTTTTTGCACCAGCAAGGAATAGTGATTATTATTGATGATTTTATCAGCCAGCTTGGAAGGTAAAACGTATTTAAAATGCAATGTTCTCTCTTCTTTTGGTTCTACGCAGAGAAAAGCGTCAAAAACTGTCTTGGCAAGATCTTCTTGTGGGGTAATTTCTACCGCCTCATCGATATTACAATCAACCATGGGCCCCTCAGCTTTAAGCAAGGTCGAGCCCTGTGGAACGTAAATTCTGGTATAAGTTCGATAGCGAGTAGTTTTCCATGTAATATTACCCTCGTTATTATAATGAATAGTTAAGTCCGCTATGAGGTTGCCTCTGTCTTGGTGGAGCGAGTACTCAATGGTGCGCTTGACTGCTGGGTCAGTTTTTAAGCTGGCTAAATTAGCGTCAAAAATGGAAAAGTAATCGTATTCAGTGTTTTGTATCTGGCCGCCCCAGTTTTCTTTGATGATATAGTTTTGGATGTAGTTATCTTTTAAGTAAATCAAAATTTGTTTTTCAGAAATATCCTTGGTAAATATTTGCCACAAGTTTGGCCATTTATCTTTGGGTAGGTCGAGGATATCCTCAAGAATTTTTTTGGATAAAACGCCGATAATCTCTTTACGATCCGCCTCATCGATACCTTGGCGCAGGAAACCCTGTTCAACTTGGAATTGCAGCGCTTCTACTAAATTATCTGAGTTAAAAGTCAAGCCATTTACTTGAACTGGGCCTGTTAAAGTCAGTAATGATTGAATAAAGGTTGGTGTCACGGCGATAATACCGTCAATATTGGTTTCGCTACCTCTTTCCTGGTGATAAAACCACTCCGCTTTCTGGGCACTAGTCGGAAAGTCGGGCGACCAATTGGAATCGCGAAAAAACCATTTATAAACTTTATTATATCTGGTCAGCGGATATGGCGGCTCAATATTCAGCCAGGCCTCGGCCGGCTTATCAAGATTGTATGAATTGTCAGTATTGAAAGAAACAATGTCTCCGTATTTTACCTTTAGAATTCCGTAAGTGCCGATAAATCCCCCGGTCGGCCGCATTTCAGTATTATTTTGAAGCAGAAAAAGATATGTTTTTTGCTCTGGATATCCAGCAATTGAAGGGATTATCTGGCTGGCTGAAATAGCTTGATCAATAACCCCTTGTAATTGGGGAATTTGTTTTTTGAGCGGTTCAACCATTTCCTTAATTTTTTTTACTAGGCCTTTATTTGGAGTTTTATTTACATAGACGACCGCCTGGTCGATAGTCGACTTGGCGGATTCCAGGTCCGGTTTAGCTTCATAGATGTTTTTTAGCAATCCCTTAGTTTCTTCCTCGGATAGCGAATTAAGACTGATATTGTCATTTTTTGCCAATGGCTCAATAATTTTGGCAGCTAACGAGGTAATTTTGCTCACAGACTGGCCGGTACTAATTCCAGCCAGGAGAATATTGTCAATGGTTTTAATTTGAGTGCCAAGCCATGGCAAAAAACCTAGCCATTTTAGTTTTTTGAATTCGTTTTGAGCCGACTGAAAGTCTAAAATAGCCGCCTTGAGTGAATCCTCTGCTGCTCCAAAATCTTGAGCGATAAGTTTATCTTCGGCGGTAATAAAGTGGTTCCGCCCGGAGAGGCCCTTGGCATAAGCTGTTTTAACCGGTTTATAATAAAATAACGTCAATACACCTAGAATAAAAATAATAACAATGACAATAATCAGTACAGTTCTATAATTAAACTTAATTTTTTTACTTTTTGGCGAGGCTGCCTGTTTTGGTTGTAGGAAATTGTTGGTTTTATTTTGCATGCGGTTTTTCTTTTCCGAAATATTTAAAAAAGTATTTAAGCCAAGAATTAATGTGAATTCTGGTTAATTTATTAAAAATACTGAAGAACCCCATTGATTTAGCAGAATCACGACTATAATAATGGACAATTTTTACATACGACAGATAATAGACTTTCCAATCATATTGCCAAAAGCGACGGCACCAGTCAACATCTTCAAAATACATAAAGTATCTTTCGTCCATTAATCCAACTTGCTGTAGGGCTTCGTGTCGGACTATCATGCCGGTGCCAATTACCCAATCAACCGGCTTAGTTTCGTTATGATCCCAGTCCAGCATCAAATAATACCTGATTGATTTTTTGGCGATAACGGTATTTCTAAGAAATGTTCTGCGGTAAATAGGATATAAAAATTTGGGGAAATGGCAGCAAGAAACTTGGGTGCTGCCGTCAGGATTGATGAGTTTGGGACCGGCCAGACCGACATCACCATGTTCGTCCATGAATTTAACCATATTTTCAAAAGCATGCGGTTGAACGACAGTCGTGTCCATATTGAGTACTAGGTAATATCTTGCTTCCAGGGATTTGAGACCGATATTGACCGCCCTGGCATATCCGCCGTTGTGTTCTAGAGGAATCAATCGCACAGCGGGAAATTGTTCGCGGACCATATCTACGCTACCGTCGCTGGAACTGTTGTCAACGGCGATAATTTTATATAACAGAGAAGAACCCTGAAGATTACTAAAAATTGATTTTAGACATTGCCTTAATAATCCTCGGCCGTTATAGTTCACGATAACTATAGATAAATCAAGCATGAACGTATATTATAGGAGAAGTAAAAATAAGTTTACCAAAAATATAGAGTTTATTCAAGAGGAGTATTTTTTGAGGTTTGCTGTGTCTGATTTTGAAAAAAGCTAAAAATTGAAGCGCATGAAATGAGTAAAAAAATGCCCAGAGGGTGGTTTAAATATGGCGTAGTAAGGTGGGTAACTAATAAGGCGATAATACAGAAAACTAAGGATAAAGTCAGAAGGGTTACTTCCCGGTCATAATTTTTTTTCAGAATATGAACTGCCATTTGAATAATTTTTCCGATAAAAAACAAATAAACCAGAAGACCAATAGCTCCGATTTTTACCAGAATATCTAAATACCCCCATTCAAATGAATAAGTCGTGTAAAGTCCGTTGTTTTGTTGCTTTGATCGCGGGTCTTCGGTAGTATAAGTTACAGTCGTACCGAAGCCGGAGCCGATAATGGGTTTTTCTAAGTATTTGTTTAATAAGGGCCTGAGTAGTTGAAAACGACTGCCGATAGCCGCCTCTTCCGTGGTGGTGGCTCGTTCTTTGATAAGTGAAGCTGCTGAAATTCCTCCCCCGCCTTCTTTGCTGGGTAGTTTAATATTAACCAGAGTGGTGATCCAGCACACGTCTATGATTAAAACTAGCAGAAGAGTTAGTAGTATTTTACCTGTTTTCTTCCAGGTTATTCTTTCTTTGATTAGAAGATAAAGTAAAATGATTACCATGGTAATAGCTAAAGCTAGCCAAAGGCTTCGGGAAAAGCTGATAATTAATGTGGCGCTGGCCATAAATCCGACGATCCATAGCAAGTAATAGTGTTTTTTTTCCCAAAATTGCTTTTTGGTCATTGCCAATAAAACAAAAATAATGATAAACGTCAGTAAAGCCCAAAAGTGACCCTGAAAAAAAATCCGATAGTAGTTCCCTAACACTTGAGAAATTTCACCTACGCGCGTGTCTCTTACCCAAATATACATCATTCTGAACAGCTCTAAGTTAGTTTGATGGGCAAAATAGAAGATTAAGAAAAAGGTCTTGATGGCCATGGCGGCCACTGAGGAAAAAACTACCTGCAGCCACTGGTTTATCCGACTTTTGGAATTAAGTACGGCAAAAGACACTGCAATCAAAGCAATAAAAAGATAGGCATTGACGTCGAAAAAGATGTTTTTAATAATGTTGCCATTGGCAAAACCGGTGATCACACCCAAGCCCAAAACTGCGACAAAAACTACTAGTGGCCACCATAACGATTTTTTGTAGATGGCGAATTCTTTTTTTCTTAGTGCATTGACCAGGAAGGCTAAAATAATGGCCAGGAACATCCCCAATCTTATAGAGAAGCGAAACGAACCAATGTCTAAAAAAAACATATAGCCAAAAGAGCCGATTATTAGTTCGGCGGTAATCATCCAAAAAGCGTATTTTAAGCGCCATAAACCGATGACAAGCGTGGCCCCAACAATCAACAGAAAACCAAATAAGTTAACTAAACTAAAAGCCTGGCCCCAAAAAGAAAGTACCTCGTAAATAATAATTAATAAAAATGTTACTTTAAAAGATTTGCCGAAAATATTAAGCAGTGGCATATATTTAGAGTTCGCGGTATTTCTTTTTCATACCAGTAAGTTGGACGATAGCGGCAAGTAAGACACTCAATGGAGTAAGTAGTAGCAGCACTAGGTATTCATAGACCGGCCTGTTTTTAAAAAAATAATAAAGTAAACTTTTATTGAAAATTAGCTGTTTACGAAGGGCAGATTTTTTTTTGAAGCTTTCCCCTTTTTGGTGTCGAATGGTCGCACCAGGGAAAAAATATGTAAGCCAACCGGCTTTTTTAGCCCGTAGGCAAAAATCCACTTCTTCGAACCAAATGTAGAAGTTTTTGTCGAAAAGACCAACGTCTTTAAAGACATCTCTTTTTACCATAAAAAAAGCGCCCATGACTTGATCAACCGGTTTGGTTTCATTATGTGGCCAGTCAAATTCATAATAACGTCGAATGGGATAAAAATTAGGGATGAAATTGTGAAGCTTTAACAGTATGAATATGTGGGAGAACAGGTCCGGAAATTTACGAACCGAAGGCTGCAAAGACCCGTCGGCATTGATAATTTTACAGCCGGTTATCCCGGCATTTTTTTTGTTTTTTGCAAAAGCGAATGTTTTAACAATTGCTTGGTCGATAATTTCGGTATCAGGGTTTAGAAACAGCAGATAGTCTCCCTGGGAAACTCTAATGGCTTGATTACAGGCCTGGGCGAATCCGACATTATCTTGGTTGGTTAGTAAGTAAACCTGGGGAAAATTTTTTCTTACCATTTCCGCAGTTCCGTCGCCAGAATTGTTGTCAACCACCAAAACTTCAAAACTGATGCCAACGGTCTGATCAAACACTGACCCCAGACAATTCTTCAGAAGTTCTCTTACTTTCCAAGAAATGATTATGATGGAAACATCCATATGCCACTATTATAATTAAAATTTAGGTTTTATACAAATGATCATTGCTTAAGATCTCATATTTTGTTATGATTGTTAAAGAAAATTTGTCTTAGACATAATTTTATGAAGAAAGACATTTTAGTTTATGCCATGATGTCCTGGGATGATTTTGAGGCCGGTATTGATAATACTAATGCTCACATTTTGCGCTGGCTAGCGAAGCGTCCGGATGTTCAAAAAATATTTTTTGTTGATTTCAGGCAGTATGCTTTTATTTCCAAAGTGAAGTATTTTCTGAAAACAAAACCTTTTTTAAAAAATAGAACCACCTCATTGTATCGATTTTTTTATCGCGTCGATCTTGTTTCCGATAAATTATTTCGTTATGCCGGTTTTGGTGGTAACTTTTTGAAAATTCTTCGATCATTGCAAATAAATCCGGAGGAAGTTTGGAGTTTTAATCCGTTAGATGTTTATTTTCTGAAAAATTTTAAAAATGCAAAAAAGATATTTTACAACATCGACGATTGGCGCGAAAATGCGACTTTTCGTTCACTAAAAATACTTCTGGACAAAAATTATAATTTGATCAAATCCAAGGCCGATTATATTTTTACGCCAAGCCGTCGGTTGGTTGATAAACTTTGGTCTCATAGCGGTAAAGCATTTCATATTGATAACGCGGTTGATTTAGATTTCTTTAGCTCGCCTGAAAAAACACCGGTGGAAGTTAAAAACCGCCTTGAGGTCAAATTAAAAGGCTTTAAAAAACCGTTTATCGGTTATTTGGGTGTCATTACTCCGGATAGGGTTGATTATGAATTAGTAAGTTATCTAGCCGTCCAAAATCCCGACAAAACGTTCATCTATGCCGGTCCGGTTTGGCGCGGCTTTAAGGCTGAAAAATTGAGTAGAAAATATCCAAACGTGAATTTTTTGGGTATGGTTTATTATCGGGAAATGCCCTATCTTTTATCAAAATTTGATGTTTGTCTGATTCCCCACCTTTTGAATAATTTCGTCATGACTATGAACCCCAAAAAGTTGTATGAATACTTAGCCGCCGGCAAGCCGGTAGTAGCCACCAAAGTAGCCGGTAGTGAGATGTTCGCTCAAGTAATATATTTAGCGGATACCGCTTATGAGTTTAACGAGAAAATAGCAATTGCTCTTAAAGAGGATTCCGATAAGTTGCGACAAGCAAGACTAGCAAGTATTAAACCCCAGACCTGGGAAGCGCGCTTTAAGAAAATTAGTACAATAATCGGACTAGAGTAATTCAATAATTTTTTTCGCCTGGTCAACCCAACGGAACTGGTTGGTCGCTCTTTTTTGTCCGTAGTTGGCTAATTGGCTTGCTAAAGTTTTGTCTGTGAGTAATTTGATTATTGTCTGTGAAATTTCCTGGATATTGAGCGGGTCAACCAATAACCCGCTATGTCCGTCTTCAATCGCGTCTGCCTGGCCGCCGCTTCGCCCGCCAATTACCGGTAAATTAAACAAGTTTGCTTCCAGAAAAACTACACCAAAACCCTCTGCATCATAAATAGTTCCGTCATCATGCCGTAATTCACGGGCGGGCATGACAAATAGCTCGGCGATATTGTATAAATTACCAATGGTTTGGTTGTCTAAGTTTCTTTCAATTATCCTAACGGAGTTGCTTAAACCTAAGCTAACAATAAGATTTTTAAGGTAATTTAAACGCGGACCACAACCCGCGATCAAATATATGGCCTCAGGTATTTTTTTCAGTATAGCGGGCATTGATTTTATAACCTGATCATGTCCTTTTCTTTCTACTAAACGGCCAACAGTGAGGATAATCCTTTTGCCCTGTAGATTATATTCACTAATTACCGATTTTTTATCCAAGAGGGTGACGCTTGAGGGTTGAATAGCTGCACATGGGTAAACAAAAATGATTTTTTCTTCTTTTGCCTTAAGTCCGATCAATAGATTTTTGGTAAATTTACTGATGGTTAAAATTTTTTCCGAGTTAGCGATAATATGTTTAATTAGTTTGCCTTTCCTGCTTTGTTGGCGGTGTACGGTTAAATCAAGACCGTAAGCAAAAAGAAAATAAGGTATTTTAAACATCTTGTTAATTAATAAAGCAATGGTACCCAGAGGTAGTATTTGGCCAACAAGTAGGCATTGTATTTTTTCCTTTTTGATTATGTTTAAGACATAGAAAAAAAGAGGGAGCCAGCGCGGCCAGATAAAAGGGACTGCAGTAACAAAACTTGTTTTATAAATTTTATGGATACCCAATAACCCGGATGAGTCATTATTTTTTGCGATAATGACTAATTTATCCGGGGGAAAATACCTGGATAAATTGAACAAAAAATTTCCAACGCCACCAACTTGGGGTGGAAATTCAGTTGTGATAAGCAGTGCCTTCCTCATGATTTTTTTACGAATTTATTGAAAATGAGTCGAAAATCGCTAAGCGCGAATCCTTTTAGCAAAATTAGTGCAAATCCGTAGACCATGACACCTATGATGATATAAATTGCTAGAGTAATTAAGGCGCCAATATTTTCCAGAATTGCTGAACGCCCGATGTTAATGGAGAAATCAAAAAATTTTTTTACGACTATCAATATGGCCGACATGGCTCCTGCTGCCAATAAAGTCTTGCCAAAAGTTTTTAATAAAAAGTTTTTGTTGTAAGTTATTATTTTCCTCACCAATCTCAAGCCTAGACAAAAAAGGACTATCCCGCTTATCAAGGCGGCAATGGCCGCCCCAATAATCGTATATCTTTTTATCAAAAACATATTTAAGATAACATTTACAGTCACGGTAATAGCCATATTAATCATATTGTTTTTTTGCCTATTACAAGCGTTCAAAAACGCTCCGACGGGAAAATTCAAAAAAATAACGAATAGGCCGATGATTAAAATCCGTAAAGGACCAACTGAAGTTCCATAGGCCGGACCGGATAAAGAAACCACGATTTTATCGGCAAGAACAATTATACCAGAAGAAATTGGTACGGCCAGAATCATCAGGTAGTACATTGATTTTTCGAAAGTCTTGGCTAATTGTTTCTTGGAAGAAACATAGTAGGCGCTCATGGCTGGGAAAATACTAGCGGCAAAAGCCGAAGGGATAAATTCCAGAGCGTAGGTAAATTTATGAGCGATGACATACCATCCCGCTGAAGCTTGCCCGGCAATTCCCAAAAGCAGGTAACGATCAGTATAAGTGTAAATTTTTACTAACATAGCGTAAATAGCAAAAGGAAGAGCAATTTTTAAGAATTTGGCAATAATATCCTTGTTCCAGACCAGCCTTACTCGGAGCTTTAGCTTACGTCGTAGTAAAACATAAGCAAAGATAAAATTAAATATACTTCCGACTAAAACCGCAAAAAACAAAACACGCAAATCAAAACCAAGACGTAAACCAACTACGCCAATAATAACCGTCGCCAGCTGGGTAATGATCATGCCTATGGCTTCGTATCGCATATTTTGCATACCTCGGAAGACTGCAAAAAAGGTTAAGGTAAAAGTATCTAGTGCCACAATCATTCCGTCCAGATATAACACTGTTTTGGTTAAGGCCGAATAACTTGAAAGATTAGTAAAAAGCCCCATGCCCAGTAAAATTATTAGGGCAAAGACTATTTTTATTCCCAGAACACTGTTTAAATATTCTTCAACTCGATCTGGCCGTCTGGCTATTTCACGAACTAGAACGACACTTAAACTAAAATCAATTAAAATTAAAAAAATCGGGATTAAAGATTTGGCCGGATCATAAAAACCCAAATCTACTGGACCGATCACCCTAGCTATATAGACGAAATACAAAAAAGAGAGAATTTTTTGAATAATAAATGCCGCTGTTAAATAACCGGCATTTTTTAAAATTCTCCCTTGGCTTTGGCCGTTATTATTTATTGGTTGCTCATCCATGGATAAAAAAGCTAAGCCAACCTTACCGTTTCTGCCATTGTGGCGCTCGTCTTGCTTTTTTAAGACCGTATTTCTTACGCTCCTTAATTCTGGAATCGCGGGTTAAAAGTTTTTGAGTTTTTAACAATGGTTTGTAATTCGGGTCAAGTTGGACTAAAATGCGGCTAATACCCAGACTGATAGCCTCGGCTTGTCCCCTCACCCCACCCCCAGTTACTTTGATGTTATATGTGCCCTGCTTTTGAGAATTAGTTAGCAAGAGTGGCTTATTTATAATATTTTGGTAAACGAAATAGTTAAAATAATTTTGATAAGGTTTATTATTGACAGTAATTACGCCATCGCCATTTTTTAAAAAACGTACCCTCGCAATAGATCTCTTTCTTCGCCCAGTCGCATATAAATACTCAGATTTTTTATTGGCGACAATGCTTGTCTTTTTGATTTCTTCTCTTTCAATGTTGATCAACGCCGCCTTCTTCTTTTTTGAAGTGGATTTAAGTTTTTTTACAGGTGCTGATTTCTTGGTCTTAGACTTGGGCATATTATTCAAATTTTATCATTTTGAGCAAATCTTTTCTTAATTTATTCGCCGGCAGCATTTTTCTAACAGTATTTTTAAAAAATACTTGCGGATTTTTATTAAAGCTGTCTCGCCACTTGATTGATTTAAGTCCGCCGGGGTATCTAGAGAAACGATAATGTACATTATTATTGAGTTTTTTTTCAGTTATTTTTATGTCTTGAATATTTTTTATAACTACAGTTACTTTCGGTTTCAAATGTGGACGAAAATTTGCATTACTCTTGCCGCGTACTAAGACGGCTGCAGTGCTGGCGAGTCGGCCGAGAGGAATCCCCTTAGCATCAAGCGTAATTTTTTTTTCTTTGATTTTAGGATAGTTTGTCGGCATAGAGAATAATTAAACCAGTTTTAAATAAACTTCTCTGGCATTGTCACCCTGGCGCTGACCAATTTTTATTATTCTAGTGTAGCCACCGGGTCGATCTTTGTATTTCGGGGCGAGCTTGGCGATTATTTTATTAGCTATAGCCGGGCTGCCAATTTTTCCTATTATTTGACGGCGGCAGGCTAAATTGCCCTTTTTTGACAAAGTAATAATTTTTTCAATTTCCGATTTAATCATCTTAGCTTTGGGCTCGGTGGTTTTTATATTCTCGTAAGTAAAAAACGACAATAATAGGTTTTTCATTAAACCTCGCCGCTGTGCTTTGTCTCGGCCTAATATCTTTTTATGTTTTTGGTGTCTCATTTATGGGTAATTAAGATTCCTTTTTGGGTCGGCCCCTCTTTTTTTTCGGTTTCTCATCGACTGATTTTTCTTCAACTGGTGATTCGGGCTCGCTTTTTTTAACTTCAGCAACTTCCGTTAGGTCATGACTTGGGGTTTCCGAGGAGTGTTTTTGTAAGTTAATCAAGGATTTGAAATGTTCTTCCAGTATTTGCGAGGCGGCGGTCAGCGAATCTTCGGGGGTTATGGTGCCATCCGTCAATATTTTCATGATCAACCTGTCATAATTAGTCATTTGGCCGACACGAACGCTTTCCACTTCGAAATTAACATTTTTCACCGGCGAAAAAATAGCGTCAATAACGATAGTGCCAAGCTCAAATTTTTTCTTTTCTATGTTTTCCACTGGAACATATCCTCGGCCGGCTTGGACTATTAATTCCATTTCCAGCTCGGTCTCCTTATCCGTTATGGTAGCGATATCGTTCTCCGGATTGACCACCTCTATTTCCGGAGTTGTTTTAATATCCTTGGCCTTTACTTTTTTTTCGCCCTTAACTTTTATGCTTACGCGCGTTTCTTCTACGTCGTGTAATTTAAATCTTAATCCTTTTAAATTTAAAATTATCTCTACTAAATCTTCTTTGATACCCTTAATTGTGGAAAATTCATGGGAAGCACCTTTTATTTTAAAAGCCGTTACTGCTGCACCAGAAAGAGATGAAAGCAAAACACGACGCAAGGCATTGCCGACAGTAGTGCCATAGCCGGGGTAAAAAGGTTCAATTATTATATCTGCTTCGTTTTCTGAAATTTTTTTTACCTGATATTTTTCTGGAAGCTGTATATGTTCCATACGCTTTATTATTTATTTTATAAAGATTAAGTAACTAATTATCTTGAATAGTATTCAACAATTAGCGAAGTATTAATAT
>CAZQBL010000024.1:0-32367 GCA_964592105.1 uncultured Gammaproteobacteria bacterium
CAATCTTTGGCGTTTTGTCATTTTTTTAAATAAATTGGTAATGTTAATCACCTCTGAGTGCCGGGCAAATGGTTGCGCCAACACCAAAGAAGCAAGTACCAGGATCGTACCCCGATCTGTTCCAACTCGTACAGTATGTCCACCTATTTACCCCCTTGACTAAATTTCCGAATCTGCTAAAATACTCCTTCAAATTCACACCTTTGTTAGGGTGTTTTTTGATGCCAAGATTTGGCTAATAATAGATAAGAAACAAACATTTATTCAAAAAATGGACCAATATTAGCAAAAAAGCGCTTTATCATTAATCATTCCGTATGTACAACATTTTTCCAGCTTCAAAAATAAAATTAATTAACTTTCTTGTCCTGGTAGCCTTTGGTTGGGAATTCATATTTCCTCTCCACGCGACTGCAGCGGATATAAAAGACCAAAATAACTTAATATCACCGCCAGTAGGCCAAATTTCTGAAGTCGCGCTCATGGTGACCAATGACGGAATGTCCAGATTACCTGAAATACCTGAAAAACCACAACCAGTGGCTAAAAAAACCATGATCATAGCCGTCTCTGCTTATTCTTCGACTGTCGATCAATGCGGCGCCGACCCCTTCACTACTGCCTCCGGTACCAAAGTTCACGACGGTACATTGGCCGCGAACTTTCTGCCCATTGGCACCAGAGTGCGTTTACCCGACCATTTTGGCAATAAAATATTCGTAGTGGAAGATCGTATGGCGACCCGCTTTTCTAACCGAGCGGATATCTGGATGCCCAGCCGAACAGAGGCAAAACAATGGGGCATAAAACATGTCAGAATTGAAATTCTTTAATGAATGCAACAAGATCCCGCCTTACCTAAAAGGTGGTTTTTGTTTTTGATCTTGATATGGCGAAAATATTTTGCTATTATTGTCTATACGAGGCAGACGAAGACACGATCCCGCGTAGTGTTGTCGCCCTGTCTGCCAAACTTGCTCATTAATAATCAATACGGTTATCACGGCGTGGTAGCCAAGTAGTAAGGCAGAGGTCTGCAAAACCTCTATACGCGGGTGCAATTCCCGCCCACGCCTTAAGCTAAAAAATCCTATAAGAATACAAACTAACAGCTCGGGCGAGCGGGCGGCAAAATCCCTATGCGGCAGCTCAATTCTTGAGATCATAGACAAAATTAAATGATGGGGTCTTGCCGGAGTGGAATGGAAAGCAGGGCGCCCGTAGCCTCCAGTTTTTACATGACTATAACCCCTGAGGCGTAATTTTTAAAAACTCCTGAATATAATAAAACTGAGAAGACCTTCGAGTCCCTCCCTCATAAACCATGCGGGTGTCGTATAACGGTTATTATACTGCCTTGCCAAGGCAGAGACGGCGGTTCAATTCCGCTCACCCGCTCCGATAGGAAAAAATTAACTAACCAAATTTATATGCGTTTAAAAATCCTCATATTTTTTTGTATAGGCGTTTTTAGTGTACTTGTACTGTTGATGCCAAAGATCGTCCAAGCGGCTATTTTTTACATTGCCACCGATGGAAGTGACACCAATCATGGCACAATAACCAGCCCATATAAAACTTTCCGACCGGCGATCACTCAGGCCAAGCCTGGTGATACTATCTATGTTCGCGGCGGTACCTACACGGAAGCCAACACCATGGTTAATAATGTTGAGCGCGATCGGAACTCCAGAGGGGCCACTAGCTGTCCGGCGGGGCAACGCCTAACTGACAATTATTGTTTTTATGACGTAAAAACATTTATAGGTTTGAATGATTTCTCGGGCTGGGCTTCAAATACTGCTGCGTACACAGTAAACAGTGGTACCAATAGCGCTCCTATAACTATAAAAAATTATCCGGGCGAAAAGCCAATTTTGGATTTTAGTTTTCACGACATCACCGGAAGTCCCAGTGCAATTTTCATTAGTGAAAAAGCTTACTGGATTATTGACGGTTTAGAAATAAAAGGTGGCAATATAAATATGTGGGGCGGCTCAGGACCCTCGGCCGATGCTCTGACGCACGACATTACAATTCAAAATTGCACTGTCCACGATTTAACCATTGACGGCGGAGTTAATCCTGGACTTATCCGTATTGATCGGGCTGATAATGGCGGTGCCTATAATATCACCATTAAAAACAACAAACTCTATAATATTTTCGACCCAGATTCTCCCGGAGAATGGCACGGCGTAGAGGACATGCAACATTTTGGCGCGGTAACAACGTTATCAAATTACGATTATGCTGGATATGCCGGCGGAAGTACCGGCTTAGTTACCATTGTTGGAAACGAAATTTTTAATGTTCCTCAGGTTTTTTTCTTTAAAAACACCATGATTGGCCCGGTAAAAATCACAGATAATACAATTTATAACGCGGATTCATTAGGCATAAAAATGTCTGGCAACGTGCATATGTACCATAACCTTGTCTATAATGTTACCGAGGGTTTCTGGGGTTCAGGCATTGACCACGGGCCAGGTATCAACGACCCCTTGCTCCACGATGCTAATGGGGCCAAGGCAATCATTAAATACAATACATTCATCGGAATTAATTCAATCTTAAGCATTGTCAGTGGCACCGGGCACACCATCAGTCATAATGTATTTTTTGGCCTAAACGGGCGTACAACTGGAGCCACTTGGGATACTACTGCATTTATTACAAAAAGTTATGTATATCAGGATAACACCGACGTCTCTAAATCTTTATTACAGCAAATCCATTCCGATAATAACTGCTTTATAACGCCATATAGTGATTTCCAATTTGCTGCCCGATATATGACAACTGGCGTTGAGCATTATACATATGAGCAAGCTAGAGACACTTTTGGTTTTGATCCAAGCTCACAAATAATAATTCAAAGTGATCCAGCTGCAGTTTTTATTGATCCTAGTTCACACGATTATAGATTAAAAAATAGTGAAAATTGTGTGGGTATGGGTTATTATGCCGCGGCTGAGAACGACACCAATAACGACACCAACAACGACACCAACAACGACAATGGCGAGCCAATAAATAATACGAGTTTATCTTGGATAATCACGGGGCCTAAAGCCGGTGGCGGACCGCAAATTCGTGTTTTTAACCGGAATGGCCAAGCAATTTCTCAATTCTATGCCTTTGAACAAAACTTCCGAGGTGGGGTCACGGTGGCTATGGCCGACGTCGACAACGACGGATCAGACGAAATAATAGTCGGTGCTGGATCGGGACGAGCACCAGAAGTACGAATCTTTAAGCGCAACGGCATTTTGGTAGGTACTTTTTTCGCTTTCGCTTCAAATTTCCGCGGCGGAATTAACGTGGCGGGTGGCGACATTAACGGCGACGGGCAGGATGAAATAATCGTCGCCCCATTATCTGGTGGCGGACCAAAAATCAGAATATTTACTTATCGCCTAGGAACGTTTACCCCGATAACTGGCGGTTTCTTCGCCTATAATAACCGCCTCCGCGGTGGAGTCTCGGTAGCCACCACCGACATTGAAGGAGATGGAATTGATGAAATTGTAACCGTACCCACTTCAGGTGGCGGACCGCAAATTCTAATTTTTGGACTACGCTCCGGATCTTTCAAAATGATCATGCCTGGCTTAATGGCTTATGCGCCCAATTTCCGGGGCGGGGTTACCATAACCGGCGGCAATATTGACCGTGACAGCGGTGGTGAAGTGATCACGGCTCCGGTCGGTCGTGGGGGCCCCCACATCATTCCCTGGGGACAAAGCCGTACCCAAGCCTTTGCCAAGCTTTCTCCGGGATGGATGGCTTTTTACCCACAATTTAGGGGTGGGGTTTCTGTAGCGGCAATTGATACAGACAACGACGGCGTTGATGAGATCATTACGGCCGTCGCCGGCGATAGCGAACCGTTAGTTCGTGTTTTTTCCGCTGACGGTAAGCGTATAATCACCTCGTTTTTCGCTTATAACCGCTCGTTCAAACACGGATTAAATGTGGCGGCAGGGCATTGAATCCAAGAAAAGACAAAAAAATATTTCTTTCAGAAATTTTGTTTTGTCGGCGACGATCTTCGACATTTAGAAAATAAGTTCTTTTATCTTTTCATCTCCGGGAATTGTTTGTAATATATCTAAGGGAGTAAGTTCGTCTAAGACCGGGCGCTCCCCTTAACCTTAATTGTCATAGCAATGCAAGAAGTCTCCGAATTTCTTCTTGGCGCTGTTTGTTTAAGTCTTTAACCTTACCATTGGTAGAAATTTTCTTCGCACGTCCGGCAAGATCTCTCCATGTAGCCGTTCTGGTCGGTTTGACTTTGTGAATCAGCAGATTGTGGGTAAGGCGATTGAGGCCAAAAATGGCGAAACGGTATTTTTTTCATAGCCAATGTAGCGATTCGTGAACATGACAGACTCTGTCTGTTTAAATACCTATAATAGGGAAAAAGTATATAATCTTTTTACCGTACCGATAAACGGTACTCCTAATAAATTTAACTGTATTTCTAGCTATTTTCGTATCGCGTTTCTTCGGCCTGAATCTGATAATCTAGGACTAATACCCCGCCTTCTTTCCCTTAACAGTTTATTCTTTCCTTAAATAACATCTGGGTACTCATTGGAGGAGTCTGCGGGGCTCATGATTTGTCTCAAGCAATCCTTCGGGGTTCGTGCTCTAAATACTTTACTTTCCAAAAATATAGAGCGTCTAAAAAAATTGATCCCGGCCACTTACCATCATAACTTCCGTGTTGGTATTTCGTTGGCAACGGCTATACTGATCTGAATAGGATCGATTAAATTATTGTCGCTGTCGGCGGAGACAGTCAAGCCCTGTTACTATCTATATATTCTCAGTTGACGGTCATCGGATTCTAACCTAATTATTTGCTTTTACCCGGACATTTTTACGCAGGTTAATGTGACTGGTGAGGAATAAAAAATCTTCAATGCCATTAAAAAAAATAATTCTAATCCTGCATAATATCCGAAGCCGTTTTAACGTTGGCGCGATTTTTCGTACCGCCGACGCTGCGGGCATATCAAAAATATATTTATGCGGCATCACTCCGGCCCCACCGCATCCAAAAATCGATAAAGTTGCCTTAGGCGCGGAAAAAACTATTTCGTTTGAAAAATACTCCAGAACCTCGGATATTATCAAAAAACTAAAAAAACAAAAATATTCCGTAATCGCCCTGGAACAGTCAAAAAAAAGTATACCTTATTTTAAACTTATTCCAAAATATCCACTAGCTCTGGTTGTCGGTAATGAAGTGCGAGGACTGCCCTTGTCAATTCTCAATAAATGCGATAGAGTTGTCGAGATTCCCATGCACGGCAAAAAGGAATCATTGAATGTAGCCGTGGCGACGGGAATAGTAATTTTTGCTATAATTAATAATAGGTAAGCCGCGGTGGCGGAACTGGTATACGCGCAGGACTTAAAATCCTGTGCCCGCAAGGGTGTGTGGGTTCGATTCCCACCCGCGGCACCAAGACAAAACTTTTCGGCTTTTGACCGACGAGTTGGTGGGCGACGCACAGCGCCGCCCACGAAATGGCTTCCAAAAAATCGGGAAGTCTGGTTTTGGTGTCTTTATACAATTCCGCTCGAATTCACTTATTTTTTGGAAGTCAAATTTACCAGCGACTTCTGCAAGACCTTATTAGCCGCCACCACGCCTTCACTGCCCGGCTTCCATTCTCGGCCTTTAAAGTCAGTCACTACCCCCCCAGCCTCCCTGACCAGTAAAACTCCTGGCACAGAATCCCAAGCGGATATCTGCGGCGGCACTAAAAGACACCCGTCCACTCGGCCGCAAGCTACGTATGCCAAATCCATGGAATCGCTACCCAAACGTCGCGTGTTTAAAACCGACGTTTCCAATTTAGTCTGAATTTTTTCAGAATTAAAATGTGATTGGCGACGGTGAGATCTACCGACGACAATTATAGCTTCCGGCAATTTTCTTGTTTTGGATACATGGATACGGCGCTTATTCAAAAAAGCGCCACGACCAAGTCCAGCCAAATAGAATTCCTTCAATAGTGGAGCAAAAATAACACTAGTTAATATATGGTTACGGTAAATCAGAGCCAAAGCCGTACAAAAAAGGGGATTACGAATAGTGTAATTCGTGGTTCCGTCCAAAGGATCAATAACCCAAGTATAAGTTTCGGGGTTATTTTCAAACCCAGTTTCCTCGCTTAAAAAATCATGTCCAGGAAACTGTTGTTTGATTGTTTTGATGATGACCTCGTTAGCCTCCAAATCCGCCTTGGTAACCAAATCATGTTTTCCTTTCTTATGAACTTCCGAACTTTTTAACTTGGCGTAATGCTTAATGATGACCTCGCCCGCTAATCTGGCCGCCCTGATTGCCGTCGTCGTAAAATTATTCATAATTTTTCCAGAATTTTAAGCTCAAGGCTACCGGTATCCGTATTATATACCGCGAAAGTCGCCTTGGCGAAAAGCCCCGCTAATGTACCGGGATTTATCACCCGAGCCTTTCCAATAACCTCTTCCCAGGGAACATGCGTGTGGCCATAAAACACCAAGTCAAATTTTCCACTTCGGGCCAATTGTTTTGCCTTTTCAGGAAAGTGCACAACAGCGATTTTCTTGCCCCCGATATCAATTTCGCCCACATCGCCGTAATGCTTTACGTTCTGAAAATCAGCCACTACTTTTGGCAACAAATCCCGATCCTCCACGTTACCGAAAACCATATGAATCGTTCCGGAAAATCCTGGCGCCAGAGTCTTTATTAAAATTGAAGGGGTGCACAAATCGCCACAATGGACTATCTGCTCTATATTATTTTTATTCATCCAGTTCAACGCTTTTTCCAAATTTGGCACGTTATCGTGAGTATCGGAAATAATGGCCAATTTCATATATCACTTGATTAATTAATTATATGTATCCCTTTAGCCAATAATAAATTGTGGCTACATACTCGCGTATGATTGACTGCATGTAATTTAGGTTACGGAGAGTGTTGTGGTCAAAAGATGAATTTTTACTGGCCGCAGTGCAAGTAATACTAATCTCCTGCTGACGAAATACATGACAAGCCCGTTGGGTATGAAAATCCGAAGTAATCACAATGGCCTTGGTCCAACCATTTTTCTTCAATATCTGATGGCTGTAGAGTGCGTTTGAGTAAGTGTCTTTAGCCCTATTTTCCTCAATAACATCGTCAGTTGGCACGCCTAACTCTCTAACATAGGACGCCATTATCTCGCTTTCCGCATAACTGTTGAAAGCCACTAAGCCACCGGTAACAATGATCTTGGGTGCTAGTCCCTGCTTATATAGCTCGACCCCTTTTTGAATGCGCTCCACTACTCCCCAGGGTAAAGTTCGGGTATCTTTTAACACTCCACCGCCCAATATTATTATAACATCAGCTTTTTGGGGTGCTTCGTCACGAATGAGTGGCTTAACCACGAGGTCGTTGAGGCCGGTAAAAGTCGAAAGAAAAATAAAGATCGAGCAGGCAAAAAATACCCATAACAAAAACGTGGCTATCCTGTCTAAAACTTTTTTCATGTTCGCAAATCTTTCAATATCTTAATATCGTTGGCGTTTCCGTCAGGTGGGGTCTCCAAAATAAAATCAACGTTTTTTAATCTTGGATAATTCAGCAAAGACCGGAACCCAACTTGTCCTATCTTTCCCAAACCGATGTGTTCGTGTCTGTCAATATGCGACCCCAAATCTTTCTTGGCGTCGTTAGCATGAATCAAAACTAGCTTTTCAAGTCCAATTTTCTGATCAAACTTCTCCAATGTTTGTTCAACCGCGGCCTTGGTTCTTAAATCGTAGCCAGAGACAAAAGCGTGGCAAGTATCAAAACAAACTCCAAGTTTGTCCCTAACTTGGCACGGTACTCCCTGGATTATGGCGCCGATTTCTTCAAACGAATCACCGATAATACGACCTGAGCCGGCGGATATTTCTATTAAAAATTGAGTGCTGCCTCTGTATCCAGTCAATACTTTGCTCAGCCCTTCGATCACTTTTTGAAGCGCAGCGTTCTGCCCCACATCAGACGCCGAACCCAAATGGGTCATCAAAGCTTTTACTCCCAAAAGCGAACTTCTCTCTAAGTCGTCCTTAATTACGCTGATAGAACCGTGTCTAATCCGATTATTGGAAGAAGCCAAATTAATATAATAAGGAGTGTGAACATAATAATTATTTAACTTATACTTTTGACAATTGGCTTTAAACTCTTTAACTGTGGCCTTATCCAAAACCGGCGCCTTGCCACCTTGCGGTGAACGTGTGAATATCTGAAAACATTCACAGCCGATTTTTGCCGCGTTTAAGGGGGCATTCTGCACCCCGCCGGCAATGGAAACGTGAGCGCCAATTTTCATAAGGAAGATAAGGGTTAGAAAGTTTTTAATAGGTTTGAAGGGATATTTATTTTTTTAACACTAACTTATCTACAACAAAATACTCTCCTGAATATCCCCTTAATTTGCCTTAATACTTCTTTCTAAAAATTCAAAAACTTTTCTCGATCTCAGCACGTTTTTCAAATAATCGTGATACTCCTCGGAATCAATCTGTTTTATAATCTCCGCATTGTTTTTATATTTCGACTTTTGAATTTCTACTTCTTTATTTATTTCGCTAGCGTCAACGGTGATATTTTCCTGGTCAGCAATTGCCCGCAGAGCCAACGCCGTCTGGACACGTTTAATGGCCCGCGGTCGAAACTCTTTCTCTAAATCTTCTTTTGACTTTTTGATACTGCTTAGATAATCCTCAAACTTCATGCCTTGGGAAGTAATCTCGCCCTCAAGTTCATTTATCATCTTATGCAGTTCGGAAACGATGACAATTTCCGGAATTTCCTCAAAAACCGATTTTTTTACCACCTCGTCAATTACAGCTAACTCCCAGCGTTGACGCTCTTTATCAATTTTTTCATGGTAGATATTGTCCTCAATTTGTTTCCGCAAATCGTCGAGTTTTTCGAATTGGCCAACCTGCTTAGCAAAGGAATCGTCGAGCGGCGGTAATTCAATGGTAAAAATACTATTAACCTTAACCTTGAAATTGACCGGCCGGTTAGCTAAGTCTTTACGATGATATTCTTTGGGAAACTTTAATTCAAACTCTTTCGTCTGATTTTCAAAAAGCCCGATAAGATTGTCCTCGAATCCCGGGATAAAATGGCCTTCGCCAATAATCACGGGGTGATTCTTGCTCGTCCCTCCGTCAATGGGGACATTATCAACATAAGTACTCAGGTCAATTTCCAGCTTATCGCCTTTTTGAGCGGCGCGCTGCACTCTTTTTTCTTTACCAAACATCTTTTGTAAATTTACCAGAGTGTCCTCGACATCTTTCGGCTCAACTTTGACAGTTTTTCTTTCCACCTTAATTTTTTTATAATCTCCGAGTTTGACCTGGGGCAATAAAGCGACCACGGCTTTAAAAATCAACGGATTGCCGGGCGCCAGCTTTTCCAGAAATATTTTGGGCGAACCGATGGTAATAAGTTTTTGTTCATCAACCGCCCGGGCATACATGATACTTATGGCCCTCTCAGTCGCCTTTTGGTAAATTTTCATCTCGCCTACATGTTGTTTGACCACATCGTATGGCGCTTTGCCGGGACGGAAGCCGGCAATCTCCAATTCTTTGGAAAAATCAACAGCAGCCCGGTCCACAAACGGCTGAAGCTCTGCCACAGAAACCTCCACGGTTAGTTCAACTTGTGTTTTTGGTAACTTTTCTACAATCACTTTCATATGTTCTTGACTGCTTGAAAGTTAATAATAATCGGCGAGCCCGCGTTTAAGGCGAGTTCGCGAACTGCTACAATTCGTTCTTTTGTAATCGTAACACGAAAGCCAATAAATTAAAAAGGATGTGCAAAACGAAACCAAAAACCACGATAAACAAAGCCCTGCCCCAGCCTGGGAAAAAAATAAAACTGCCTAAAGCGATCGCGCCGATGGTGTAGTCAATTTGATCGAACGGCAGCCAAGAGTGCCCAGGCGGAATCCCCATTCGACGCTTGAAAAAACTCTTAATCAAATCCCCTCCCAAGGCCCCGAGGCCCAGCAGGGCGCCAAGAAAAAAAAGATGTTTAGTATAATCAAACAGACTTAAATCCTGAAAAAACTTAAACCGGTATAAATATATTTGCACGGTATAAACTACCTGCCCAACTATGGCTCCGGACAACAAGCCCCGCCAAGTTTTATTGGCACCAAATAGAGGCTGACCGCGCCAGACCCGCCCAAAATCAACAGGTGTCGGCGATAAAGGCAAAAACCGGGACAGGGAGGCAGCGATATTTGCCAAGCCCGCCGGCAAAATAAACCATAGTGCCTGACCGATAAATAACCACATTATTTTGGCCGTTTATCAATTATGCGTTTTTCCTTTAATTCGGTCTCCACGCCCAACATCTGGAGCAATTCCGGTAACTTTTTCTCAATTATATTGGCGGTAATGAAAATTTCATTATGTAAAACACGACTGACCTTGGCTTTTAGCTCGGCAAAGGATTTACCCGGTTTGGGGGCCAGATAAACGTTTATCTCATCAATGTCAAACGGGTCGTTATTTCTTTTCACAATTTCTACCTGCCACTCCTCAATTTCTTTGATTCCCGACATGGCCGGGTAAAAATGATTAAGGTTAACTAACTCGCCTTTAACCTTGGTTAAATGAAACTCCTTTATTTCCGAATTGCGCTGAATGTCCATTTTAATCCTGGGCACCGTTTTACCACAATGCGGGCATGGCTCGTATTCAATGCCTTCGGTCATGTCACCGGTGCGATAACGCACTACCACCGAACCATGCCAGCCCAGAGATGTATAAACTAATTCTCCGGGCTCGCCGTCTTTAACGCGGTTGCCCTCCTTATCAACTACTTCAAAATATTCTAAATCAGGGTAAAGGTGGTAGCCCGATTTTTCATGGCATTGGATCCAGGCAGTCTTCCCTTCGGTCATGGCGTAAGTCGACAAATACTGAGCGTCCTTAGCGCCAAGCTGACGCAGTAACTCGGTCACTTTTTCCTTCATGCCCACGCTGGCACGCTCGCCGCCGCTAATAACAAATTTCAAATTGGAAAAATTTCGTTTCTGTCCAACCGCTTCGCGCAACAGGTGATAGCCGTAGCCAGGGATAAAAGCCACCAATCCGGCTTTGAGACGTTCGATAGCATCAATGATCTTCTGCGTACCCATAATTTTACCACCTCCGGTTTGGATAGAAGTCATGCCCAGCTTAATAAAAGCATTATAGGTCTGCCAGAAAGCTAAATGCGGAGCATAAGGAAAAACGTTAATAGCCACCAAATCCCTGGAAACACCGGCCACATCCAGCATGCGCTCCCCGGCTTGCTTTAATATTTCTACATCGCTACCGGAATAAACAAAGGAGGTCGGCAGAGCGGTCCGACCGGTAGTAAAATGAACATGAACCGGCTTATATAAATATTCCAATCGGCGTTTGATATTCTGACGGGTCAGCTTGCCCCAAATGATTTTAGCCAAGGTCGCTTTGCTCGCAAATTTTTTTATCAGGTGCTCATCCGGCTGCAAAATAAATTGACGCGGTTTAGCAGGATCATCCTCAGTGGGCGCGATGTCATGCTTATATGTAAAAGGTATTTTCTGTAAATCATCGACATTACGGATATTGGAAAACTCTATTTTATTTTTTTTGAAAAACTCGCGGTAATATGGAGAGAACGGTAGCTCATGCCTGAAAAAATATGCCAATTTTTTGTTTTGAAAATCTCTTATTTCCGCCTGGGGCAAATGTGATAAATTTGACCAGTTCATATTGAATTACATAAATTATAAGTCGATATTTCTATTTTTATCTGACACAGACTGTTGGTACGGCCTGTTACTTTATCGCCTGTCTAGCACCATAGCTCTCTGCTAATAAATTTATTATAATACGATTTGAGCTTAAATGCATGTCCGAAGGACAATATCCACTGACCGAGGATGCCTAAAAATATTTATGATTGATCTCCAGTATTGATAAAAATGATCAACGATTTTTAAAAGATATATTAAAGCGGAACTCACAAGGCCAGGCAAACGATTATCAAAGTTGTTCTAAGAATGTTCTCAAAATCTTTCGAGACGTGAATCAACGAATGTAGAAGAAAAAACGCGGTGCGGACATATGGACAAAACCATTAGGATAATGACTAATTTGAGCTTAGATAATTAACCTTGGTCAAAACATCAATCTTGTCCATGATTTCACTGGTAGCTTGCTCTAAAAGTGATGCAGTTATCTGCTGATCATAATACTTCTTCAAAGTAAAGGCCCGACCGATATGAATTTCCATGGAGTGAGGATTAAGTAATATATTTTTAATGACCTGCCGGCGTTGACTCAATTTTGGCAGATCACTGCGTACCGAAATATCATGCACTAAACCAATGGGAACTATGGGTACGCGGGCACGCAGGGCCAATCGGGCCGTGCCCGTTTTTGCCCTTTTCTTTTTTAAATCATACTCTTGAATAATGCCTTCTGGAAAAATCCCTACGATTTTTCCTTTTTGAAGAAAATCATAGGCTATTTCCAGACAAATTCCGGGATTATCATGATTAAAAGGGATATTACCGGCCCACTGTTCGGCTACCACTTTTTGCCAAAACCAACCCCATTTGGCTATGTTGGCAATAAAATGAACTTTTTGATTAACATGCGGAATCACAACTGAAGCGATAAACGTGCCATCCAAAGGACCAAGATGCTTGCAAGCCAATATATAAGGCCCTTGAGTCGGCAAGTTCTCCAGGCCCACTGTTTTCTTTATAAAAAAACGAATTAACGGTAGTAAAATTAGGCGAGCAATGGGATAAACCATGGACTTGCGCTGAATTAATTAAAAAGAATATTTCTTATGGCACAACGCACCGATGGCTGTCATTAATTTCCTGGTGGCATCTTCAAGCAATGGCCTATCTATTGATTTTCCTGTAAACCCTGTTAAATCAATGGCCGGTCCGATATTAAGCTCCACGTATTTATCCGACTTCCACAAACTCCTAAACGCTTCACCAAAATGCTGTCCAGTTGTATTAATAATGCCCACTGGCACAAGCGGAACACCGGCAGCTATGGCAAAACGCACAGCTCCCGTCTTGCCCTTAAGAAGCTGGGTCTGATCGGGATTTCGCTCGCCTTCAGGGAAAATCCCCAATATTTCCCCGTTCTTCAAATGCCTTATGGCTTCATCAATTGTTGCCTGCTTATTATTATCCTGGCGCGGAATCATACGGAGCCAATGACGAGCCAAAAACTTACCGAACATTTTCCAGGCCCAAGGAGTTGTAATAAAGTAAGGCGATTGACGATAATGCTTTTGAACCAGTAAAGATAAAACCATGGCATCCAGGAATCCAACGTGATTGGCCGCTAAAATGAAAGGCGGGCGTTCTGGCAAGTGCTCAAGTCCACCCGCCTTGGTAATTTTTTTTTGAATGATGGGCCCGAAAATTTGTCGTAAACCCTCGTAGGCCATGGATAATGGAAACTAGATGATTAAACTAATTATAAGTAAAGCGACAATGTTCAGTATTTTAATCATCGGATTAATGGCTGGTCCGGCCGTATCTTTGTAAGGATCGCCAACAGTATCGCCAGTCACGGCGGCCTGATGCGCCGGCGAACCTTTGCCGCCGTATTCACCGGTTTCAATATATTTTTTAGCATTGTCCCAGGCCGCTCCACCAGTAGTCATGGAAATAGCCACAAAAATGCCAGTAACGATGCTACCTACCAATAAACCACCCAAAGCTACAGGACCCAAAAACCAACCGACTAAAATCGGAATAACTACAGGAATCAAGGCTGGTATGATCATTTGCTTGATAGCGCCTCGGGTTACTATATCTACCGACCTGGCATAATCCGGCTTGGCCGTGCCTTCCATAATCCCTTTTATCTCCCGAAACTGACGACGCACCTCTTCTACCACATTGCCAGCGACCTTGCCTACCGCCTGCATAGCCTGAGCTCCGAAAAAATAGGGCAACAAACCACCGACAAAAAGACCGATCAGCACCTTTGGGTCGCTTAAAACAAATTCATAAACTTTTGAGCCCTTGTCTGCCAATTCCTGCGCATAAGAAGCAAATAATACGATAGCGGCAAGTCCTGCCGAGCTAATCGCATACCCCTTAGTAACAGCTTTGGTGGTATTTCCGACTGCGTCCAAAGGATCAGTAATATTGCGGACCTCCTCGGAAAGCTCGGCCATTTCTGCAATGCCGCCAGCATTATCAGTGATCGGACCATATGAATCAATAGCTACTATGATGCCCGTCAGAGACAGCATACTCATCGCCGCAATGGCAATGCCATACACATCGGCCAGGCTGAAAGCAGCCAAAATACCAACACAGATCACAATTACCGGCAAGGCTGTTGATTTCATGCTGACCGCCAAGCCAGTAATAATATTTGTTCCGTGCCCGGTAACCGAACTTTTGGCGATTGATCTGACGGGATTATATTTAGTCGAAGTGTAATATTCAGTAATAACGACGATCAGGGCCGTGACGGCCAAACCGACCAAAGCCGAAAGATAGATATTGGTTACACTATAAGAGCCATTGTCTTTCATCAACCAACTGGTAATGGGATAAAAAGCCAAAGCAGACAAAATACCGGCTACGGCTAAACCCTTGTACAAAGCCCCCATAATGTTTTTTGATTTGCCCAGTCGGATAAAAAATACACCAATAATAGAGCAAATTATGGCTAAACCGCCAATTACCAAAGGGAAAAGCAGGGCGTTCTTGAATCCAATAAAAGTAAGTGAGCCGAGCAACATAGCGGCGACCGCAGTAACTGCGTATGTTTCAAAAAGGTCAGCAGCCATACCCGCGCAATCACCGACATTGTCACCAACATTATCGGCGATCACCGCTGGATTACGAGGATCGTCCTCGGGAATTCCGGCCTCAACCTTACCTACCAAATCAGCACCAACATCGGCGGCTTTGGTATATATTCCTCCGCCTAATCTAGCGAAAATAGAAATCAAACTGCCGCCAAAACCCAAACCAACGAGAGCTTTAACATCATGGGTGATGGCATAATAACCAGCCACACCCAAAAGACCAAGGCCTACAACCAGCAGACCAGTCACCGCGCCTCCCTTGGAAGCCATGGACAAAGCTTTACTCAAACCCTCCCGGGCGGCCTCGGCTGTCCGGACGTTAGCCCGTACGGAAATATTCATACCAACATAACCAGCCAGGGCTGATAAAAACGCTCCAACCACAAAACCAATGGCCGTTGTCAGATTCAAAAAAATCCACAATAAAATAAAAATCAGTCCGGCCACAACTGCCACTGTCTTGGTCTGACGGTTTAAATACGCCTCCGCCCCCTCCTGGATAGCCTTGGCTATCGATTGCATTTTTTCATTACCCTTTGGCTGTCTTAAAATCCACCGGATTAATATTAGCCCATAGGCAATGGCCAGTACGGCCGAAACCAAGGCAATGATTATTGGTGTTGACATAGTGTTTTACTAATAATTATTTATTATTTTATTTAATTATTCCTCTTTACCTTTTTCGCCTTTTTTCTCCTTGGAGGTTTCGGTTTTTTTATCTTCATCTTTGGTTTCTTGATTATCAACTGGCTTCTCTTCTTCAGGAGATTTTTCAACGGCTATCTCTGTCTGCGGCACTCTCTCTTCTTTATTTTCGGAATCAAAATTTGGTTTTGTCTCTTCGGCCTCTGCCGATTTGGAACCAGGCTCCTGTCCGGCTTTCTGACCGCTTTCGGAAATAATATCGATCTTCCAACCGCTTAGCTTGGCTGACAAGCGAACATTCTGTCCGGACTTGCCTATGGCCAGAGACAGTTGATCGTCTTTTACCTCGGCCACGGCAATTTTTTCCGCTTCGTTCAATTTTACACTTAAAACCTTTGCCGGAGAAAGGGAATTGATGATAAATTTAACTGGATCGTTGTCCCATTCTATGATATCTATTTTCTCGCCGCCGATTTCGGAAATAATCGTCTGGACTCTCGAACCGCGCTGGCCCACACATGAACCAACTGGATCGATATTCTTCTGAGAAGTGGCCACGGCAATTTTGGTGCGTGAACCAGCTTCCCGAGCAATAGACTTAATCTCTACGGAACCATTGCCAATTTCCGGCACTTCTAGCGAAAACAATTTTTTTACCATGTCCGGATGTGAGCGAGAAAGAATGATTTCCGGACCGCGGGGTGTAGTATTCACGGAAATTACAAAAAATTTCAAGCGCTGGCCGGGATTATAACGCTCATGCGGTATTTGTTCCGAAGGCGGTAAAAGCGCCGTGGCGTGACCCAGATCAATCAAAACCATCCGACCTTCAATACGCTGCACTGTACCATTGATAACCTCACCCTCCTTATCTTTGAATTCTTTATAAATTGTATCGCGCTCAGCTTCACGCAAACGCTGAATTATAACCTGCTTAGCAGTCTGGGCAGCCATACGGCCGTAAGCCGCCGGTGGAAACAGTTCCGTTCTAATAACCTCACCTTCTTTAACGTCCTTTTTAATTTTCTTAGCTTCGCTCAGGGTAATTTCCGTCTTAGGATTAAAACGTTCAAATTTCTCCTCTTCTGCTTCTTCCGAGACCTCCACTTTTTCGAATCTTTCTTCCTTGGCTAGCTCGTGTTCTGGTTTTTCCTTTTTTTCAGTCTTTGATAGGGCAGTTGCCTCGGCTTGTTCTTGGGCCAGCTTTTCGGCTTTCAATTTTTCGGTCAATTCAAATTTTTCATCCGAAACCACTGTTTTTTCGTCAAAAACTTTAGATTTACCGGTTTTAATGTCGAACTCCACCTTGATATTCTGATTTTTCTCGCCGAAATCCTTGCGATACGCCACGGCCAGAGCCGCTTCAATCGTTTGGACAACCGATTCAAAAGAAATATTCTTTTCCTCGCAAATTTGCTTAGCCGCCTGGATAATGTCATTTTCTTGAGCCATAAGATAGCTTTTCTAATAATAAATTGTTTATTAAAAAAAACCAGTATACTCATCGTATCTAGTCTATACATAGTATAGGACACCCTCAGTAATTTGGCAAGGGCCGGTTAAAAAAGCAATAATCATTCCTTAATCTAATCTCACATTTTTCAGATGTAAAAGCTTAATGCGCCGGCCGTCAGTTTTTTCCAAAGCGCAGATATCGCAACGATACTGGCCTCGATGATTCTTAACTAAAACATAGTAAGAAATCGACCTGGCCAAACTGCATTTTTTTCGCCAGCCGATAGATTCCTCCGGGCGGCCGCAGGCTTTTGATGTTTTTGCTCTAACCTCAACAAAAACTAGGCATTGTGTGGCAGTATCAAAAGCAATAATGTCAATTTCCCCGGCGCGACAAAACCAATGTCTATCCACAATGAGATATCCCTGCCTACTTAAATGCCGACAAACAACCTCTTCGGCCCATCGACCGAACCACTGACGATATTTTTCCATACAAAAAACCTTCCATAGATGGGGAAGGTCAATTCAATGATAATGTTTTATTTCCGAAAAATCAAGCCATAATGATAAGGCCCGGCCTC
The DNA here is from genome assembly GCA_964592105.1 of uncultured Gammaproteobacteria bacterium. Classification (GTDB taxonomy): domain Bacteria; phylum Patescibacteriota; class Patescibacteriia; order UBA10025; family JAHIVO01; genus CAZQBL01. Next base: position 17,593 of record CAZQBL010000024.1, read on the forward strand.
AAATTCACCTTCAGTAGCCCAGTAAACCCGGTCGGCTAGTTGTTTAACCAACTCCTGACCAATGCAATTTTCTTTTGGAGGACCGAAGCGGTAGCCGTGGTCTGAACGCCAATCAACTATCAATATCTTACCTCCGTTTTTTAGCATACGCGAGGCTTCCTTAAAAATCTGCTCATGTTTTCTAGATTGGGACATCAGTTGAATCATTAAAACAAAATCAACCGAACCGTCCTTGATAGCCCGGGCTCCACCGTGCACTTCAGCATTAGACCAGACAGTCCTAATATTAAAAAGTCCGTACAGCCTGGCTCGGCTGTGCAACGCCGATAATACGGTCGGTAAGACATCAACGCCGTAAACCAAACCATTGTCGCCGACCTCCCGCGCGGCCTCGATTACGAAATATCCGCCGCCGCAACCAAGATCAACCACGCGCTGACCAGCTTGAATCTTCAGTCTCTTCAAAATACTCTTGGGATCTAAAAAGATTGTCTTGGGCTTGGATAATGTCTGTTCAACCATATATTGATATTATAACACAAAGGTCAGTTGAATGGTACGACTTTGCCCAAGCCAGATTTCATCGGCTCGAACGAAAGTCGATGCTGGGGGCTCAAGCCATACTTAATAATCTTTTTCCGGTGAACGATAGTCCCGTACCCTTTGTGGATATGAAAATTGTAATGCGGGTATTTTTTATGAAGATTGTACATCAAACGGTCACGAGTGACTTTTGCAATAATAGAGGCTGCGGCAATACAGATGACCTTGGCATCGCCTTTGATAATTTGGCGACAGGTAATGTATGGGGAGGAAATTTTGAACGAATCAATTAGCGCGGCCTCTGGTTTTATTTTTAGCCCCTCCAAACTTTGTACCAAAGCTTTCAAGTTAGCTCGGCCGACTCCAATCAAATCTATTTCCCGGCAACTTATTACCGTCGTGTTCCAGTCCACCGCCAGTTTCGTTATTGCCGTATACATTTTTTCTCGCTGTTCGGGTGTTAACTTTTTTGAATCATTAATACCTTTAAGCGAAAAATGTCTGGGCAATATAACCGCCGCCGCCACCAATGGTCCGGCCCAAGCGCCACGACCAGCCTCATCTGCTCCGGCAACTAATCTGTACCCCTGGCGAAACAATTTATTTTCCTGGCGTCGCGTAGGTTTAGTCATGTCTGCAGTATAATCGAAAAATCAAACAAAAAAAATAGGGCGCTGATCGCTCCTATAATAAAAATAATTTATTTAACGAGCGTCAAGCGCCCTTAAACAGTCTTTGGCGTCCATCGAGTCCGCCTATATATGCGCCCCTTAACTTTAAAAGGGGAGCAAATAAAGGCAGGCTCGATGAGTTTATTGCCACAAACTGTTAAGCTCTTTGTTGTTGGTTTTCCAAAAAGCAATTTTTTCTTCACCACCTTGTGGTCAAATCTCTAGTATTTTATTACTAAGGATAGAACCGTTTTGTTTTGTTTTTTAGTTTTTATTCCGCCAAGGACGGAATCGGACTACCAACTAAAGTCCTCCAGCAGTGAAGAAAGAATGAACCCAAACTTATTGGGTGCATTCTTTCGTTACTGCCTGTGGATAAATTATCAATTTTCATTACAACAATAGTATATCACGCTGATTCTGTCTTGTCAAGAGGTTTTTTGTTGATAAACAATTATTATCGGTGTAATAGTTATCCACAATGTACCACAAAAGATACATTATATCCTAAAGATTGCTTAATTCATGACACGCCTAGTTTAAAAAAACAAAACGCTTATTCAGTTACTTCCGGCGCGCGTCTGGCGATTTATATAATTATTATCCACCAATCTAGATTTCACAAACTCCGAAACCTTTTCATACTCCTTCTCAACGCTCAAATCCGAAGTATCCAAATATAGATCGTAATGTTTGGGATTAAAAATGTCTTCAAGACCATAATGTCTATGATAACGCAGAGTATCGCTTTGAATGCGTTGTTTGATGCTGGCCAAAACATCATCGTAGTTTTCCAAATTATTGCCTTCGTTACGCTTAGCTGACCCAAACTTCTGCAAATCGCTCCAAATGCGTTTGGCGCCCACCTCATCAGAAACATCCAAAAATATTTTGAGCGAGTTTGGAATAAAGAAAAAAGCCAAGCGTCCCTCAACAATACAGTCATTCTCCTCAGCTCCAATCTTTTTTACAAAATCATCAAACTCCTTGTCCGTAATATCACTCGACTCACCAAGTTTGTTGAACTCATCCAGGGCAATGCCTCTGGCCTTAGCCGCTGCTCGGCGCATGCCCCCGATGTAATAATGTTGGTAACCCAAGTCGGTAGCCAAACGTTTGGCTACCGTACTTTTTCCTGAACCGGGTTTGCCTGAAATAGTGATAATCATTTTTTTAGAAATTTTGGTATGACCCGCCGACCTGATTTTTGCCATGCGAAATCGGACGCGGTCGCTGCGGACCGCGAGGACGACCATCGCGACTAAACCGGGAATCGCCGCGCGGTTTAAATCCGCCATTGCCGCCGCGATCAAATCCACCGCGCTGAATAGCCGAATCAGGTATGTCCAGATCACTTTTTTCACCCAGAGCTTTGACAGATAGACTTACCCGACCCCGTTCTTTATCTACTTCTATAACTTTTACCTTAATCTTTTGTCCGACTTTAACCACATCAGAAACATTTCTAATGCGTTCATTGGCAAATTCGGAAATATGCACCATACCATCCTTACCAGGCGTTAATTCCACGATTGCTCCAATTTCCATACCGCTATTACGATCTTTCTGTATCTGCAAAACGACGCCATCATAAACTTCGCCAGGCATTATTTCCTTGGTGATGTTTTCTATCCTGGTTTGAGCTTTTTGAGCCATGGCGGCGTTAGTAGAGGTAATGTAAATCTGACCATCCTCCTCAATATCAATCTTTGTCACATCCGCGCCGCCACATTCGTCAATTATTTTATTAATTGTTTCGCCGCCCTTACCGATCACCTCCCGAATTAATTCAGGATTGATGTGAAGAGTAGTAATGCGTGGAGCGTATTTTGAAAGTTCGGCCCGCGGTGATGGAATAACCGCTTCCATCACATCCAGAATCTTGATCCGGGCTTTTTTTGCTCCCTGTAATGCTTCATCAATAACATCCATAGTAATGCCATGCAGTTTCACGTCCATCTGAATGGCGGTAATCCCGTTGCGAGTCCCCGCCACTTTGAAGTCCATATCGCCATTATGGTCTTCTACACCCTGAATATCGGTCAATAATTTGCGATTTTTAGGATTTTTTTCGTCAGTTATGAGACCCATGGCAATACCGGCTACCGGAGCAATAATCGGCACTCCAGCGTCCATCAAAGCCAGTGATGATCCGCAGCAGGAAGCCTGCGACGTCGAGCCGTTTGATGATAATACTTCCGAGACCACCCTGATGGTATAGGGAAATTTTTCTTTTGCTGGCAACACCGGTAAAATGGCTTTTTCTACCAGTGCCCCATGGCCGATCTCCCGGCGGCCAATTGACCGGATCGGACTAACCTCGCCCGTGGAAAAACCGGGAAAATTATAGTGGTGCATAAAACGCTTCTTACCACTTTCTTCCATGGTATCCAGTAATTGCTCGTCACCTGGCGAGCCAAGGGTGACCACAGAAAGCACCTGCGTTTCACCGCGGTTAAATAACCCTGAACCGTGGGTTCGCGGCAACAAGCCTACTTCGCATGATAATGGTCTAATTTCTTCCAAACCACGACCATCGGCCCGCCTGGAATCTTCCAGAACCATGCGCCGACTCTCGGTTTCATAAATCTTATCCACCATTTTGACTCCAGTTTCGCGCATTTCTTTGGTAACTTCACTATCCTTCTTTAAAATTTCCTCTAATTCATCTTTTAATTTAATTAAGGCCTCCGCTTGATCGCGCTTGCCGGTAAATTCGTAAACCTTCCTAATCCTCTCTTGACAGAATTCATTGACTTTTTTCTCCAATATTTCCTGCTTTGCTTTTTCCTCATCTGACAGCTCGCCCAAATCAATTACATGTTTAGGTGTGCCGACTTTGGATTGAATATCGCTGATCAGCTTAATAATTTTGCCCAGATGTTTTTGACCGAACTTCACGGCCTCCAGCGCTACTTCCTCGCTGACTTGACTGGCGCCGGCCTCAAGCATGATAATTTTTTCATCGGTACCGGCCACGACCATGTCCAAAACGCTTTTTTCCCGAGCCGCATAAGTCGGATTCAACACCCATTCGCCGTTTATCTGGCCGACCCGGACTGCGGCCAACGGTCCATACCAGGGAATGTTAGAAATCGACAAAGCGCCAGACGCAGCCACGAGTGAAATGATGTCCGAGTCGTTTTCCTGATCAAATGATAACACGGTTAAAACCACTTGGACGTCATGGCGCAGTCTTTCGTCGAATAATGGCCGAATAGAACGATCAACCATTCTTGAGGTCAGAATAGCCTCATCAGATGGCCGGCCCTCACGCTTAATAAAGCGTGACCCTTTGATTTTACCGGCCGCGTACAGCCGTTCTTCAAAATCAACGAGCAGCGGAAAATAATCAATGCCTTCCCGCAATGTTTCGCTCATCACGGCCGTGGCCAGAACTACGGTCTCGCCATATTGCACAGTGCAAGCGCCACCCGCCTGCTTGGCGAAGTGGCCCGTTTCCACCAACAATTCTTTGCCTCCGATTTCCGTGGAAAACTTTTGAATTTTTGACATAAAAATTCTCCTTTATCTTCCTTTCGGGTTTTGTCGATCTCAGTGTGTAAGCGCCAAAGGCCTACTCCTTCATAAACTCGCATCTTGTAAATTTATTTTAAAAGATGTAAGTCTACGAAAGTGAAAAGTAAACCTTAAGCCTAAAACTGACTGGAGAACCGATTCCTCTTAAAGGAAATTATTTAATTAAATACTCTTGGTAATTTTTCTAAGAACGTTTTTGAATTGACTGGGAATCAAGTATTTTTTCCGATCAGCGCTCAAATCCGTAAATTCATCAGCTTCTTTGATCAAGGACGACGAAGCTGACTCACTAAAAGCGATCAGCTCTATATACTGTCCATGGTTGCGCAGATACTCAACCAACGGAATGAAATCACCGTCGCCGGTCACCAGAACCACCACGTCAATTTTCTGTGAGAGTCTAATAATGTCCATGGCGATGCCGATATCCCAATCGCCCTTTTTGTGTCCGCCGTAAAAAATCTGCAAATCTTTTGTTTTTACTTCAAAACCTTGCTTATCAAGCGCTTCAAAAAACTTCTGTTCGTCCTGATTCTGCGCCTTGATCACATAGGCAATGGCCCGGATTAGTTTTCGGCCAAAAACCGCCGTCTTTAAAATTGCGGCAAAGTTGACTTTGGCATTATATAAATTTTTCGCTGAATAATATAAGTTCTGAACATCAATAAACACTCCTACCCGCTGATCTTGATGCTTGATCATTATTTCTTCAATTTAAGCTTCTTTATTAATTCTTCGTAACTTTTGCTATTATCTTTCTGCAAATATCTGAGCAGACGGCGTCTCATACCGACCTTGCGGAGCAAACCCCGCCGCGAGGAGAAATCTTTCTTGTGCTCCTTGAGGTGCTTGGTCAACTGTTCAATCTCCGCAGTCAAAATAGCGATCTGAACTTCGGGCGAGCCGGTGTCAGATTCATGAGTTTTGAACTTTTTTATGATTTTGTCTTTCTCTTCTTTGGTTAACATAACGCGTGTCCTTTTGTCAGCGAATTCGCCAGTCATGGGTTAACCGCTCCCAAAACCGAGAATCCGTATGGTTAGTAATAATTATCCTTATTATAGGGATTTACAAGCCTTTGTCAAGGATAAACAAAAACCCTTACCAAAATAGTTAGGGTTTTGTGAGCCGCACAGGACTCGAACCTGTAACCCATTGCTTAAGAGGCAATTGCTCTACCAATTGAGCTAGCGGCCCGTGGACACCGATTATACAAAAAGGTGACGTAAAAATCCAGCTAGTATCCAAGTTGCTCCGCCATCCAGCGAGATCTCATCATTTAATTATTGCCATACTTTCAAGAGTCTTACTTGCTTGTTAACCATAGTAGCATGTCTTTACAACACGGCCTGAATTCATTTTATCAAAAATTGCTAGCCGAAACCAATCACTCCGCCCCGCTTACCGGCTCGCCTTAATTACCCTCAGTAGGAGTCGAACCTACATCCAGAGCTTAGAAGGCTCTTGTTCTATCCGTTGAACTATGAGGGCTCGCCAAGGCAAGCGCGGCATCCATTGAACTACAAAGGGTGCAAATCAATTAACACTTTGCAGTATTGTCGACCACCTTGTCGAATGGCGCGGAACTATTAGGACCTGAATATCTATATTATCCTATACAATATTAATAAATTCAACAAGTGCCGGCCTTTTACAAATGAAAATAAGATCCACTCCTATTCTTTGTTGACTTTAGAATAACCACAATACAAAGACGCCCAAACCAAAAAATTTTCATATTTTGGCATATTTTGGGTTATTGGGAAACTTGGGCCAATCGAAAGGCATTCGGCCATGATGGGTATTATAACAACTGGGGCAAATCCGCAACATCACGAAAATTAGATTCGACCAACTGGACGGCTTAATCAAGGCTCGTTTTTTAATAAAATCACTTTGAGAGCGACCGTAAATCCTCTAAAACCTGAGTTGCATGCTCGGCCGGTTTTACTTGGTTGTAAATTTTTCTGATTTTGCTTTGGGGGTCTATCAAAAAAGACACTCGCCTGGAAAAGATTATGCCGTTAGCGCCGTAAGATTTTATCAACTTTCGTTGAGGATCAGCCAGCAGGGTAAAAGGCAAATCGTATTTAGCCTGAAACTTCTTATGGCTAACCGCAGAATCGGCGCTGACCCCGACTACCTGACAATGTTTTTTCAGTTCAGAAAAATTGTCACGCAAAGCGCAGGCTTCGGCAGTACAGCCCGGAGTGAAATCCTTGGGATAGAAATACAAAAGCAACCATTGGTTAGCATAATCCTGTAATGAATGACTTTGACCATTTTGATCTTGGGCAGTAAAATCCCGTGCTTTATCTCCTTTTCTTAATTTCATAAAATAAATTGATGAAAACTATAAATTAATTACTAACTACATATTGCCCATTGCGCCACTTAAATGCAAATCGTGCATTCACTCTTAATTAAACAAAAAATCCGCTCGCAATAATGGAGCGGATTATGATTGACTTAATGGTACTAAAAATTATCAAACTAATTTTTTTTATAACTACTCCGGGAAACCACTGCTGACCAGGACAGGCCGCAGCCCCTGTATAGCTTCTTACGGTTGCGAATTACAATAAATATCAGCCCCAGCACAGAAAAAATACAAGAAATAACGACGATTAGACCAATAGTTTCAGGTAACATGAGATTCCTCCTTGTTTTTAAAAAATCCGGCTAATCTCAAAATCTAGCAAAACCGAAAAAAATGTCAAGAGTCCAGTCGGTATTAAATCTGCTTGTAAAATAAGCTGTTTTTCGCTATGTTTAAAGCATTGTTATGACTAACCTAGATCGATTACTCCGGCAAAAACAATTTTCTTTTATCAAACGGCTGCAAAAAAAGTTTCCGTCCGCCGAAATTTTTTTAGTTGGCGGGATTATCCGTGATACAATTCTTATGCGCGAAACAAAGGATTATGACTTTGTCGTCCGCAATGTGCCAGCAAAACGGCTGCAGCAATTCTTATCCGAGGAGGGCTGGGTGGACCTGGTCGGAAAAAACTTCGGCGTTTTTAAATTTATTCCTAAAGAATTTAAAGATATAGAAGCGTTTGATATCGCCCTGCCTCGGACCGAGTACGCTTTCCTCACCGGCGGGTACAAAGATTTTGATATTCAGTCTGATCCGAAGCTGCCCATTGCCGAAGATCTGAAACGGCGTGATTTTACAATTAACGCGCTTGCTTTTGATATTCAACAGAAAAAAATAGTTGACTTGTTTAATGGACTAGCTGACATCAGAAAAAAAATAATCCGTACCGTTGGCAAACCAACAGAACGATTCAAAGAAGATTACTCGCGTATTCTGCGCGCTTTACGTTTTGCCTGCCAGCTTGATTTCACTATCGAAAAACAGACCTGGTCAGCACTCCAGAAACTCATCAAGAATATCAATGCGAAACAGGACAAAGACTTCATTGTTCCACGAGAAACAATCGCCAAAGAAATGGTCAAAGCATTCACGTTTAACCCAGTTTGTGCTTTTGAATTATTTTACAAATCCGGTGCTACCAAAGAATTAATGCCCGAATTACTCAAAATGAAAAAATGCCCCCAGCCCCGTAATTTTCATTCCGAAGGCAATGTCTGGAAACATACTCAGATAGCTTTAAAAAGCTTGCGGTCAAAAAAATTCATAAAAGAATTCGGCACAGCCGAATATTCCCCTGAACTTGTCTTCGGACTTATGTTCCACGACCTGGGAAAACAATATACGATTGAACGAACTGACCGGCTGCGCTACAACAACCACGACGCCGTTGGCGCGCAAAAAGCCCGCGAAATTATGGAACGGCTAAAATTGTCCAGCGCCGGCGTGGCTATTGATAAAGTTGTCTGGCTTATCTCGCGCCACATGATTGTTACTCACACCAAAAAATCAGCTATGAAAAAAACAACTCTGGAAAAATATTTCTTTAATCCTCACAATCCCGGACAAGATTTGATGAAATTAATGCACGCCGATATTGAGGCTAGTATTCCGTACCGCGGAAAACCTAATTTTTCTGGATACAATCGTCTGCGCAAAGAGATTGATTCACTCAATAAAACGGCAAAAAAGTATAAAGTACTGCCAAAAGAAATACTTGATGGTCATGAAATAATGAAGGTGTTGAATCTCAAACCTGGCCCACAAATCGGAAAACTAAAAATCGCCTTACGCGAAAAACAGCTCGAAGGAAAAATCAAAACTAAACAACAGGCACTCACTTTTTTGAAAAAAAGAGGGCCACGTTTTAACATGACTTCCTCCCATTAATTTCTAAAATTGCCATTAGCAAAGCATGATAACACCAGAAAATAAAAATATCAATACCTATAACGTTCCTCCTGAATCGTCCGGCGTCCGTCTGGATAAATTTCTAGTCGCTCAATTTCCCGATTATTCCCGAACTCACATCCAAAGAATGATAAAATCTGAAAAGGTTTTGTTAAACGGCAAACCGACTGTCGTACATCGTTTCTTAAAGACAGGAGATGAAGTTAAAATTTTGGAAACACCACACGCGCAACCCGCAGAGTTTACGCGTATATCTAAGTCAAAAAAGGCAGTCAAAACGCCTCAACCCGAAATCATCTCTGACGCCACAGATTATCTTATTATAAACAAACCCGCCGGTCTTCTGGTTCACGAAACAACTAATGACGATGAACCAACACTGGTTGACTGGCTGCTGGAAAAATATCCCGATCTTAAGAAAATCGGCGAGGATCCCTCCCGGCCCGCTATTGTCCATAGACTTGATAAAGGAGTTTCGGGACTCATGGTCGTCCCCAAGACGCAAGCCATGTTCGATCATCTCAAGTCTCAATTCAAAGCCCGCCGGATTCAAAAAGAATACACAGCACTAGTCCATGGCAAACCGAAAAAATTGGAAGGTGAAATCGATTTTAATATCGACCGCTCAATCAAAGGACACAAAATGGTGGCCGTGCCGTTATCCGGCAAAGCCGATAAATTACGCGGCCGGAAGGCGATAACCAAATTTGAAATAATCCAATTATTCACCGGTTATACACTACTAAAAGTCAGGCCAGAAACTGGCCGCACGCACCAAATTCGTGTTCATCTCAATGCCTACGGCCTGCCGATTGTCGGTGATCCGCTGTACAAACCAAAAAAATTAAAAAAGACTATCTCACTAGATAGAATATTCCTTCACGCCACGTCGCTCGCCTTCTTTGATCTAACAAATAAATGGCAAAAATATAAATCCCCCCTACCTTTCGAACTAGAAAATATCTTAAAACAAATTCATTAGAGTTGACAGGACAATTAGAAATCGCTATTATTCAAACGCTCAAATAGTCAAATATTTAATCAAATAAATAGAAGCCCAGAATGCCACATCGAGGGGTCATAATTATATGAAAACAGTACATGAACTTAACCAAGCCAAACTAAAAAATGATCTGCCGGATATCCGTCCTGGATATACCGTCATTGTTCATCAAAAAGTCAAAGAAGGAGATAAAGAGAGGGTGCAAAAATTCGAAGGCATTGTCATCTCTCGGCGCGGAGGTAAAGGATTATCAGCCACCATTACCGTCAGAAAAATTTCCGAAGGCATCGGAGTGGAACGTATTTTCCCATTACATTCACCTTCGATAGCTAAAATTGAAGTGACCAAACAAGCCAAAGTTAGGCGAGCAAAACTGTATTACATCAAGGGATACGCCAAAAAACTCAAGGAAGTCATGGCAAAATAAAACGAATTGACATTTTAAACGTCTACCGAAGAGCATTAACTTCGTGTCGGGCGACGAGATGTCTTGGAAAAGAAAAGCATCGAAAGGAGAAAGCCTTTTCCGATGGAGTTTTTTCCCTCTGAGGATCATGCAGGCGTGGCTATTGGTAATCCGTGCCCAGGTGGTGGAATTTGGTATACACACTAGGTTGAGGGCCTAGCCTCGCAAGAGGGTGCGGGTTCAAGTCCCGCCCTGGGCACCAAAGATTACAATTAAGTCCTCCCCTGTACCGCGCCCCCTGAGCGGACCGAAGGGAAAGCGGAGTCGTCCGCACTAACAAACTATATGGTGACCATGGTGTAATAGTTAGCACAGGAGTCTGTGGCACTCCTAGTTCGGGTGCAATTCCCGATGGTCACCCCAGAAAAATTTTCAGCCCCCGTAGGGGGATGGAAATTTTTTTGAAATGTCTTGAGGGGAGATTCGAACGGACAGCAGTGAGATAAGCTCTTTGACGAAGTCAAACGCCGAGGGATGCGACCACAAGGAGCATTCGGCGCCGCCCAGGATAACGAGCGAAGCGAGATGAAAATCCCTCTAGCCACCCCAAAAAGGCCATTTAATTTAAGATGTATTTTGGTATTATAACTTTCATCTTGTCAACCCCAAAATAAACCATCAATAGTTCATTACCGCGATAGCCCCGCATAAACGATGTCTTATTCAGCCTTGGGTGATTGAAAATAAATTCCCTTGCCTATAGACCAAAATGACTGATGCTGAGACTTCTTTCTACGCCACCGCAAAAAGATAAAGAATGGGATAACCGCCAGTAAAATAATATAAATGATCCACTGAAAAACCGTAAACCAAAATAATATTTCCCGAAGACCCATCTCCCGGTACGCCAATTGTTGATGCTCATCGACGCTGAGAATGCGCAACCGATAAGTCGACTGCAAAGCCTTAAATTCCTCCTCGGTTATATCGCTTATCTGTAGGTTAATATCACCGCGGCTGGCCGGATCCAGCGTAACCTCAAATTGATCATTAATAGAATAAACCAAAGCATTGCTTTTCACTAAAAAAACTTTATCCTGTTCAATTTCCATGAGTGCCAATACCCGGTGAGCGCCCGAGCGGACAAAGGCACTAGCAGAGTCCAGGGCCGCGACAAAATGACCATTCGTATCAGTGGTCACCTCCACTGCTTCACCGACCTGCTGGTCCTCCAGCCACACAACCTGCCTATTATAAACTGTCTCCCCAACAATGCCGATGGCACGGAGCTTCGGATAAACTATTATTGTTGTAATTTTGGGATCCTGGGGTGGCGGGACAGAAAGTTTGACGTTGATATTTTGGCTGTTCAAAAACAGCACAAAGGGCACTAGCGGCACCAATATAATTAACTCGCTGAGTCGGGCAAAAAGAAATTTTTTAATAAATCTCCGCATATTGCCGAAGTAAATTTACATATTCAGTATATCACTCCCAATTATTAAGAAAATAATCTGTCAATGGCGGGTCTACATAATCTAAAACCAAAAAAAGACGTCTTTTTGAGACGTCTTAACCATACAAATCCGGTCTTTGCCGGTGCATGGTATCTATGATTTTTTGCCGGCGCGGAGAGATACGAATGGCCGGCGGCGCGGGAATGGTTTGATCTTCCGGACTATTGGGAAGTATCTCCCGTTCTGGAGTTAGACCGTAATTCGGCTGGGCTACCAAATGATAGTAGCAAGGCTGTCCTGATTGCGGATCGCATCGGCGATTTTCAACCAGATACATGCCGCGTGTCACTTTGAAGAGTTTATTCTTCTTCAAAAGTCTCCAGCCGTGTTTGGCGCTGACAGCATGAACCGTCTGAATCCTTCCCTGATAACGGTAGTATCCTGCCGTAACCATCACCGCAAAACATAAGAGTTTCCGTCGAGGCATGACAATGAGCTCCTTCTTTTTATTTTTGTTTTATAACACTTCGCAACGAAAGAGTATAGCGCAATTATGGTTGGTTGTCAAGGCATACGCCGCGGCTTATAAAATAAATAACGGACGCCTTTAATTTTTCTCGATAAATCAATACGGTTAGCTTATAAAGTAATATAATTTATCTAACGACAGCCGAGGTCGTCAAACGACCAGAAACACAACAATTCTCTTTCTGTGTATGTTTTTTAGCTGGCTTGACTTAACTATCGCGGCATTACAATTTCCTTCGACCAAGCAATGCGTGGTCAGGCTCGGACAATTGGGGCTACCCGGTTCTTTTTTGTCTGAAATACTTTACACTTTATCCTTCACTTCCTCTACCGCCACGGCTATTTTTGCCAATTCTCACAGCGCCAATGCCTTGATCGCCGCACTAATCGGAGGTCTGGATCTGTGGTTTGTGACCTGACGGTTTTTGCCGTTGTCCTCTAACAAGCACGCCACGGTTTTTTTATCGCCCTCCGCGAAAGACTTGAACAGCGTCAACAAAAAATTCCTAACCGACTGTTCTGTATCACCGGCCTGATGTTACTGGCTTCGCCGCTACCAGATGAGTTAACCACCGGACTGCTTGGTTTACATAATTTTTAATCACAGGATTTATCTTAATATCATTTTTAGCCAACGTCCTGAGAATTTTTCTGGCTGTTATAATCATCTAAATAAAAGCCGAGAAGTGCTTCACAAATCCTCCGCTTCTTGCTAATATTAAACACTACCAATAAATAATATATTAAATCCAAAGATGCCAAACATTCAACCAAAATTAATGAGTCTTCGGCGCACTCTGGACTGGCCCGTCATTATCACTCTGGTAATTTTCAGCGAACTAATATTATTAATTAAATAAATATGGATCAAACAAAAAAACTCTACCGCTCCAAAAAAAACCGAATTATCGGCGGTGTCTGCGGCGGTTTGGCCGAATATTTTAAAATCGATCCGCTGATTATCCGCCTGATTTTCGTGGCCATGATTTTTGCCGACGGCGTGGCCATCATCATCTATATTATTCTGATGATAGCCGTGCCCGAAGAGCCGATTGACACAGCTGAAGTTATTGACAAAAATGAAAACCGGCCGTCATCGTGGTTGACGGACAAAAAAAACATTTTTGCCTTTATCCTCATTTTGATCGGGACCGTACTCTTGTTGAAACAACTTCTCCCTATGACTTGGCTGAACGGGCACATTTTCTGGTCAGTAGTTATCATTTTGGTCGGGCTTTTTCTAATTTTTAAAAAATAAATTTATGACGGAGAATCAAGTCCCTCTCGAGGGCCAAAAGTCGGAAACAGGAAAACCCGAAGACAAACCAAAAAAAACCTCCAAGGAAATACATCGTCACCATCACCAAAACGGTGACGGCCAAATAAACTTCGGCCGGGTTGCTTTCGGACTAATATTAATTTTCATCGGTCTTGTCTATCTAGCCCAATCCACCGGCTGGCTCAATATAAATTTCAGTTTTGACTGGTGGAAACTTTGGCCGCTATTTATCATCATCTTTGGTCTGTCCATAATCAGCGGGCAAGGCTGGTTTTCGGGGTTGATTGGAATTTTGGTTACCCTTGCCCTTTTGGCTATAGTTGCCCTGCTCATCTTTGGCAGTAGCCATATTAGCACTTCCGCTACCATCGAACCCATTAGCATCACCGCCGATGAATCAGCCACAGCCGCCATACTCAAGGTGAAGGCCGGGGCCGGTAAGCTGACGCTGGCTGGTGGTTCCAACAAACTAATAGACGGCTCGTTCGAATCAAACTCCACTGATTTAACCACTACTTCGTCCCTGGATGGCGGCACGCAAACCGTGACTTTAAAAGAAGAAAGCTTCAATTGGAAAAGTTTCGGCCGACTTATAAACGACCTCAATCTGAGACTCAATAACGATCTGCCAATGAAAATAATCATTGACTCGGGCGCCATGGATATAAAGCTGGACCTTAAAGAAGTAACTGCCGAATCAGTGGAAATAAATACTGGCGCGTCCAGCATGAACCTGGAACTGGGCGACAAAATCGCCAATAGTGCCGTCAGTATAGACGCTGGAGCCAGCTCGCTTACTCTGAATCTCCCCAAAACTTTGGGGGCGAAATTAAATATTGACGCTGGTCTATCGTCCAAAGACCTACCGGATTTCAACAAGATTGATGACAAGAATTACGAATCAAAAAACTATTCCTCAAGCGAGAAAAAAGTGGATATTAATCTGGATATGGGCGTCTCCAGCTTAAAAGTCAATTGGCGATAACACTTAGAAAAATATTATAAACAAACCCCTTTCTTAATGGGTCGATTTTGCATAATTATCAAACTAAACGAATAT
>CAZQBL010000025.1:0-64815 GCA_964592105.1 uncultured Gammaproteobacteria bacterium
AAATGGTTAAAGATGGAACAATGGAGATAGAAATGAATCAAGGAGTGGCGGGAATAAAAGGAACTACTTTTGTTTGCGAAGAAAAAAACGGCAAGTCAGTATTAAAAGTAATTGACGGTACTGTTGACTTTAAGTCAAAAGCTACTGGCGAAACAGTAAAAGTTGGCGGCGGAGAAATGATCGAGGCAGATGCTAACGGCTTATCTGAAGTTGCTAAATTTGATATTGCAGAAGAGTCTGAATCTTGGATTAAGTTAAACGAGATTGACTGGGAGAAATTGGATAAAGAGAGTCCCCGGGATGTTCCAGCAGCAGAGCAGGTCGGGAAAAAAACGAAAACAAGAGGTCCTTGGTCGTGGTTACTAATTGTGATATTTATCGCGGCGGTTATAGTTTTAATCGGTTTTTTTCGTTCCGCCCGCCGAGCTCGTTAATAAAATCGGTTCGGATTTTTTCAAATACACACCGCTTAGGCGGCAATTAAAATCATTGCTCTATCGCATGGCAGTCAACCCGTCTGCGTTTATTAAAAAAATGAAAATCATACGTGTATAAGACAAAGAAATAATTCCCGCCCCTCACGAGGATCCGCAGAATCCCGAGATTCTGAAAAAAATTCTACTCCAACGCGACGATCTGATTAACGCTTGGATCCAGATGATCAATTTGACCTACTTTAAAGTGGGAAAATTCTCCGACTGCACTATCATGAGGATATACAAAAAATTTTCATTATGCTGACTAGTAAGGCAAAATGGTAATTGATGATGAAAAAGAAATTTTATACAAAGGCGATACGGACATTATCCCAGTTGGTATTAAACACGCTATGACAAATATTGGCCAGGAAGATGCGGAATATCTGGCCATTGGCACGGCCAAAGGCAAGCTGAAAAAAAACAATCATCCACAAATAAAAACAACAAGCCGGCTCTACACTATCCCCTATTATCTATGACCTCCAATTCGGCAACGGAAGATCAAGTCCCCTTCTTTTTAATAATACGTAATCAAACATATAAAAGACCCGAGCATGCAATAACTTTGACCGCGTGGGCCATGATGGCCACCATGCTAAAAACAAGGAGTATCAACGCTTAAGTAGTCGCTGATCCGTTGATAATGATCGGATTAAATACTGGAAAAATTTTGACCAGGCGGTACAGCTTGAAGGCATCAAAAAATTAACAACTAAAAAATGAAAAACACACAAATCAAAAGACAGGGCGATTCCATTCCCGCACAGGCCAGGCGTGTCTTCAAAGGAAAAATATTTGAGGTCTGGCAGTGGCCGCAGAAAATGTACGACGGCAGCACTCACATCTTTGAACGCCTGAAACGACCGGACACGGCTCAGATTATCGCCGTAGTCGGCGATAAAATACTCATCCAGAGACAAAAACAGCCAGACAGAAAACGATCCTTCACCTCTTTGCCCGGCGGGCGCTGTGACGACAAAGAATCTCCATGGCTGACCGCCCGGCGGGAATTACTAGAAGAAACCGGCTACGAGTCAAACAACTGGCTCCTTTGGAAACAACACAAACCGGTAAGTAAAATCGAATGGACAATACACACTTTTATCGCTCGTGACTGCATTCTAACTGGAAAACCACGGCTGGACTCTGGAGAAAAAATAAAAAACAAATTGATCAGTTTTGTGGAATTTCTTAACTTAACTGAAGACAAAAGTTTCTACGACCCACAATTGGTCATTGTCCTGCTACGGGCTAGACATGATGCTCGCAAAAAGATTGAGCTCTATAATCTCCTCTTCAAAAAACATCAATAAATTGCTAAGCTGAAGATATGCGCTCTATTCTCCGATCAAAAATACATAAAGCCACTGTTACCAGGGCTGATTTGAATTACATAGGCAGCCTTACTATTGACCAAGACCTTATGGACAAGGCTGGTTTTTGATCGGGCGAAAAAGTCCTGGTGGTCAGCAATACCAGGGGCGCCAGACTGGAGACATATATTATCATCGGACCGAAAAATTCGGGAACAATTTGTATGAACGGAGCCGCTTCCCATATTATTAAAATCGATGAGGAAATTATTATTTGGGCTTTGAACTGACCGACAAACCGATAACCCCCAAAAATATTTTAGTCGATAAGAATAATAAATTCGTTAAATATCATAACTATGAAACAAACCTACCAAAACTTGCTCAAAGCCATTGCCGGTGAATCTTTGGCGCGCAATAAATACACCTTCTACGCCAAACAGGCACGGAAAGAAGGCTATGAATGGATCGCCCGCGTTTTTGAAGAAACTGCTGAGAACGAACGGGCCCATGCCGAGGAAGAACTTGAAAAGCTACCCGAGCACGTGACCATGACCAACACTTACGACATTCACCCGGTTGGTGACACCATGGCCAATCTCCTCCACGCCGCCGAGGGCGAAGAATACGAATTCGGCACCATGTATCCTGATTTTGCCAAAGTCGCCGATGAAGAAGGCGAAAAAGAAATTGCCCTGCTCTTCCGGAAAATCGCCGAAGCGGAAACCAAACATGCCGAGCGCTACCGGATACTTCTTGAAAAAGTGAAACAAGGCTCGCTCTACCAGAACGAAGAAGAGATCGAGTGGAAATGCGAAAACTGCGGTTATGTCCACAAAGGGAAATCCGCGCCGAGCAAATGCCCGCTTTGCCAAAAGCCGCAAGGCTGGTACCGGGGACTGGGAATTATACGATAAACTAAGAAACTTTATACGAACAAAACCTACTCTCTGATAAAAAATAAAGGGATAGTTGTTTCTAATCCACGAAAGTTCAAATCATCTCTCGACCAGATTGTTTCAGTGGGTCCGAAAAAATTACATATTCTGGCTGATTTTGACCGGACACTGACTTGCGCTTACCCAAAACCGCTCGCCATCTTTAATTTATGCATAAAAATCTGCTCACTCCTGAACATTCTTAAAAGGCACGCCAACTTTTTAATAAATATAATCGTCTGGAGATTTCACCACGACTTTCCATTACCATTAAGAAAAGGCTATAGGCGATGGTGGACAGAACATTTTCACCTGCTTAATGAATCGGGGCTTTCGAAGAAAGTCATCAAACAGTTGGAATAATCAATGATAAAATGCCCGAATCGCTCACATAACTTAGCGGTGCTACAATTACTTTAATAATTAAGCAAACGCGAACAATCCCCTCTTCAAACCCTCATATGAAAAACATGACTGCCAATTTAAAAAATGATCTCCTTAGAGCTCAAGAAAACGAAATCACTGAACACTATATATACCAACGCCTGGCCAAACACACCAAGCATGAAGGTAATCGGGCCATACTGCAAGGAATCGCTGCTGACGAAAAAAAACACTACGAGTATTGGCGACAACATACCGGTCAGGATGTCCAGCCGAATCGTTGGCGTCTGTGTAAATACTACTTAATCGCTCAGATATTTGGCCTGACCTTCGGCGTTAAATTAATGGAGCAAGGCGAAAAACAGGCTCAAATTAATTACAAAGCTATTGCCACGGAATTACCCGAGGTCCTGGAAATAGAGAAAGATGAGGAAGCACACGAAAACAAACTGATAAATTTGATTAACGAAGAAAAGTTGGAATACATCGGCTCGGTTGTCCTGGGTCTGAATGACGCCCTGGTGGAACTAACCGGCGCTCTAGCCGGACTAACTTTGGCTTTGCAAAACAGCCGGCTAATTGCTATGGCCGGCCTGATTACTGGACTGGCCGCCTCGCTATCCATGGCTGTCTCCGAATACCTGTCCACTAAGACCGAAGGTGTCAAAAAAAACCCGCTCAAGGCCTCGCTTTACACCGGTACGGCCTATATTGGTACCGTCATTCTCCTCGTTTTGCCCTACCTTTTAATATCCAACCTATATCTGGCCATGGGCGTGACCCTATTTTTGGCTATCTGCATCATTCTTGTTTTCACTTACTATTTAGCCGTGGCCAAGGACTTACCCTTTAAACGTCGGTTTGGGGAAATGGCCCTGTTAAGTCTGAGCGTGGCGGCAATTTCCTTTGGCATTGGCTTTGTGGTTAGATTAGCGTTTGGTATCGAGGCGTAAAAAATAATACTATAAAAAGTAGGCGTAAACAAAAAAATGAGGCCGATCCGCGAGTCATCAAGCAGGTCTGGGTAAAAAATAAAAAGGCTCAAAAAAAATTCGCCGGACCGACCTCTTGTACCAGCAGGCATCCATTGAATACATTGTGGGAGCAAAAAAGACTAAAGACCAAGCGACGACGAATCAAACAGATAATTGACAAACTAATTAAATGACCAAGCAATATGAAATTGATACCCTGGCTGGCGAGTGTTTCTGGTGTACTGAGGACGTCTTTTTTGCCACGCACGACCCGACCACTGTAAACCGACAGGGCAATGATGTCGGCCAACAATGCCGTTCGGCTGTTTTTTGTCATGATGAACAACAGCGCAAAATCACTGAGCAAATTATGGCTCAGTTGGCTAAAGAAAAAATATTCGATAGCCCCATTGTTACTCAAATAGTCCCATCTACTGATTTTTTTCCGGCCGGAGGTTATCACCCGGATTATTACGCCAATAACCCTGCCCAACCGTACTGTCAAACGATAATCAGCCCCAAAATTGCCAAACTTCGTCAAAAATTCCCCTCTTATCTTAAATAGAGCGGTCTATAGACTTTTCGCCGGCAGCTATCTCTAACATCGGTTTTCTGGTCATCTGACTGTGTCTGGTTTTTGTTAACCGGCGCGAACAACCATCGTGCCTATCCTTTATCGAACCCTTATCCGTGGCCGTGGGCGCTTTCTCGTTTATTGCCACCTCCATCCGACTCTCGTCGGCAAATGCGCAAATAGAAAAACTCACTATTAAGACTAAAAATTAATTATGGACTTAATCCGACGGCCAGAATAACTCTCTGCTTCGGCAAAAGCCCGCGGCCCGTCTTGGGCTTGATACCGGTGCGTAATCAAACTCTTTAAATCAACTTTTTTCCGGGCCAGCAGGTCGATAGAATCCGGAAAGGTAAAGGCACAGGTCCAGGAACCGCGCACGTCCAATTCCTTCTTAACAATATTCATCATGGTAATTTTGGCCGGCGAAGCGAACACGCCGAGCAAAATTACCCGCCCATTGCCGCGACAGATATCAAAACTCATCTCCGCTGTCTGTTCTAAACCAACCACCTCAAAAACAATATCGAAACCATGAGCCGAACCGATCTCATTCATACGTTTTTTGATATTTTCTTTTTTGGTATTAATAATATGGTGAGCCCAGCCATGCTCTTTGGCAAAATCGAGAGTTTCGTCTCGCACATCCAGGCCGGTCACCAAAGCCCCCGAAGCATACAGCACCTGATCTACCAAAAGACCAATCGGACCCTGGCCAACTACCGCCACTCGTTTATTCAGCAAAAAACCTGCCTCACGCACAGCATACAAAGCAATCGAAAGAGGTTCAATAATGGCCGCTTCATCCAGACTGACTTCATCGGGAATCGGATACACTAACTCTTCGGGAATACTCACGTATTCAGCCAAAGCGCCAGGCCGATGAATACCGATAATCTGCCGGTTAATACACAAATTTGGCTTGCCGGTGCGGCAATACTCGCACTGATGACACACCACTACGTGTTCCCCGACCACCCGATCGCCAACTTTCACCCGCGTCACCCTCTTGCCAACCTTGGCCACGATACCAGAAAATTCATGGCCGGGGATAATCCCGGCAGGCACATTCATTCCCCCGCGGAAAATATGAAGATCGGTCCCGCAAATGCCCACGCTTTTTATCTGCATCAGCACCTCGTGTTCATCTATGACTGGAATCGGAACAGCGGCATACTCAATTCTATTTTTTCCTTGATAGACCAGGGCGTGTACTGACTTAGACATATATTTATATGAAGTAAATGCTTAAATCTACAGGTAATATACCCCAACTCTAAGGAATTATCAAAATGTAGTATACTAAAAAATAGCTCTACCGAAATAAAAGAGGACGGTGCCAACGAAATCATGCCATTTGTGTGCCGGGATCAGGACAGATTCAAGGCCATATACACACCGGGCGGAAAAAAGAGAGAATACTCCAAATCAGTATTCAAAAACCGCCCAGTATATTGCGGTAACAGAATTAACTAATAATTTCATACCTGCGGCCATGAGATCATAATCTCTAGCCGCTTTTTTTGGCTCTTTTTCAACAATTTATTGGTATACTTACTATAGCAAGACACTATGAATGTCAAACTAAAAAATTAGCTACTTGCTAAAACTCGTGGTTATATAAAAGAAGGTGGCTCGCCACACGACTTCGAACATTCATGGCGAGTAATTGAAATGCTGAAAAATCGTCCACCTTAAAAATGGGCGCAATACGCCATAATTGCCGTTGATCAAAACGGCAGAGTATAATTTATCGACTGCTCGTGTTTTTCTTCCCAGCCCGATATATCAATCGGTATGGTGCCCGCCTCAACGCCGATTTTATATTTCAAACACTTATTAACCAGGGCATATTCGTACACTTCCTTGGTAATCCTTACGTCGTCCTCGCAATACTTCCTTATTTTTTCTATCTCACCCTGCCGCCACCAGGTAATGGTCTGCAACCCATGGCCTGATTTTTGCGTACCCAGCGTCCCGGCGGCAATAGCGTCCAGCGGCAAACGGCGGCCGAATGATTTAATCACCGACTGCATCAGGTCAATACTTTTTATTTTGGTCAAATCACCAGGATAATATTTATTCAATAAAGGAATGTCAAAATGGTCAGAGTTAAAACCGATAATCTGATCGGTATTTTCCAGTAATTTCCACAATTTCGGAAAATCTTTCTCTAAAAACGACTCATATGCCTTCGCGGCGTAATCATAAACGACTAACAGAGAAATATCCAGTTTAACCGGATCATAGACACCAACATCATTGAAAGTGTTTTTTGTCTCGACGTCCAAAACGACTTTACGCATAGAAATAATCGAAAAAAGCTGTTATAATGACTATTACTTAAGTGTCTCTAAATGACTCACATAATTATAATTCTGCCGTAAAGCGCTATCAATGTCAAAAACCATGACTGTATATTATGATGCCAATCAAGTGGCACACGAACTCTCCCAGCCGGAAAACATATCAATTGGCCCGTTTCCGTCTATCCATTAGTGATAAGAGGTAAAAAAGTCCTGGTCAACAAACCGCGCTGGAGCGAAAAACGGGAGCTGCCGGGTGGAGCGGTCGAGCTTGGGAAAAAATTAATGCAGCCCTGGTCCGCTAATGCTATGAAGAAACAGGATATTCAATAAAACCAGCCAATGATATTCCACTCTTTATCGGCGAAAACAACTTTTACATAACCACGCTGAAAAATTTTTACCACTCAATCATCATGGTCTTCCCGGCCAAACTCATTTCTGAAACACAGGATAAACTCGGCATTAACAGCGGTGAAGAAAATGATGAAGTCCGGGAAGTGAAATGGCTGCCCTTGTCCGGATTAACCGAGCAGAACAGCCAGCTCATGACCACCTGGCCGGTTATTAAAAAATAAAATCATAAACAAATGGGGCTGACCAACTTTCTCGTTGACTACTTCACCTTAATTATAGAAAAACTTGGCTACCTGGGCATCGGGATTTTAATGACTCTGGAAAGCATGATCGCGCCTGTACCCAGCGAAGCGGTCATGCCTTTTGCCGGCTTTTTGTGGTACGACGGCAAATTTACTCTCTGGGGAATTATCCTGGCTAGCACTTTGGCCAGTATCCTGGGCTCGCTTATTTCCTATTATATCGGCGCCTATGGCGGCCGGCCTTTGGTCAAAAAATTCGGTAAATACCTGTTACTCAATGAGCGTCATTTAGACAAAACAGAACAATTTTTTCAAAAATACGGCGATAAAACAATATTCATCAGCCGTTTTATTCCTATTGTTAGACACCTCATCTCTATACCGGCCGGTGTCGGTCGGATGAGAATAGGGAAATTTTTACTCTATACAACCATTGGCGCCGGTCTGTGGAACTCATTTCTGACCTGGCTTGGCTTTCAATTAAGGGATAAATGGGAGGCCATCAGAAAATACACCGAGATATTAGACGTACTGATCATTGTCGTCATTGCCCTAGCTATTATCTATTTTATATATCAGCGAAAAAAACGGACGCGCCGAATAAATTCGTTATGAAAAAATTGCCGACCCTTTTAAGTCTTGGGTCTATCCTACTCTTAAGTGTTATCAGTGTTTTTTCATTTTGGTATTCCCTAGCCTCTCCTGCTCCCGCGCCGGCTTTTTACGACCTTACTGGAAATAATCCCGGAACATCCTCGGACAATTCCGGCTGTACTGCTTGCGCGTTCGGACAAAACGAAAAGGTAACCTTGATTGCCGTCGGCGACATCATGCTTTCCCGCAACGTAGAACAAAAAATGATCAGCAAAAACGACTGGCTTTACCCTTTTCGGGAAACACACCAAATAACTACCACTGGTGACATTGTCTTCGGCAACCTAGAATCGCCATTGATCGAAGGGCCCATCGTTCAGACCGGCCAAATGTCTTTCCGGGCTAACCCCAAGGCAGTTGAGGGATTAAAGTTTGGCGGTTTCAACATTCTGTCGCTGGCCAACAACCACATGAAAAATCAGGGCAGCCAAGGGATAGAAAGAACAATTGAAGTATTAAATGAAAAAGGTCTCAAACACGTCGGTGCCGGCCTGAACGCAGAACAGGCGCGCCAGCCAGCAATTTTAGAAATAAATGGAATTAAATTTGGATTCTTAGCTTATCTAGATAGCGCCTTTACTCCGGCTTCTTATGAAGCCACGACCTCACGATCCGGCTCACCGTTCATGAACGAACAAACTTTAATTGACGATCTAAAAAAACTGAAACCGCGGGTGGACGTCATGATCGTTTCCATGCATGCCGGAGCTGAATACATGCTCACCCCAAACGAAAAACAGAAAAATTTTGCACACACAGCTATCGACCACGGAGCCTCCTTGGTCATCGGGCATCATCCGCACGTGGTCGAACCGATTGAACGATATAACGATGGCTACATCCTATACAGTTTGGGAAACTTTGTCTTCGATCAAATGTGGTCTGAAGAAACTCGGCAGGGAGCTATCGCCACTGTTACCTTCCAGGATAAAACTGTCAGTGAGATCAAATTAACACCAATAAAAATTTATGACTACGCCCAGCCCCGGATTCTGACTGATGCCGAGGGTGAAGCGATAATCAAGCGTATGACCGATTTTACTTTTTAACTCTTTTCTGATATAATAAATATTAATTCTCATCAAAAAGATATGAAAAATAACAATAATAAAAAAATTACCAAAGCCATTATCCCGGCGGCTGGTTTTGGTACACGCTTTTTGCCGGCCACCAAAGCTCAGCCTAAGGAAATGTTGCCCGTGGTGGACAAACCAGTTATCCAATACGTGGTCGAGGAGGCTGTGTCCGCCGGCATCGAGGATATTATTCTAGTGACCAGCTGGCAAAAAAGAACGCTTGAAGATCATTTTGACTATTCCCTGGAGCTGGAAAAACAGCTAAAAGATCGCGGAAAACTCGAACAATTAGAAGAGGTGCGGCGCATCGCCGGCATGGCAAACTTCATCTACGTGCGGCAAAAAGGCCCCTATGGCAATGCCACGCCTGTGATCTCCGCTTCGCACTTGGTCAAAAATGAACCATTCGCCGTACTTTGGGGCGATGAATTTTTCCGCAGTAACCCGCCTCGTTTGAAGCAGATGATGGAGGCCTATGAAGTCTATGGCAAATCAATTATCAGTGCCGTCAGAATTCCCAACAAGAAAGACTTATCAAAATACGGTATTGCGGAAATAGAGCCCGTAAAAAATAATATTTATAATATTTACAAAATCAAATCACTGATAGAAAAACCAAAACCAGAAGAGGCTCCTTCGAATCTTGCTACCCATGGAGCATATTTATTCACGCCCGAGATTATAGACTGTCTCAAGGAAATAAAACCGGGCAAAGATGGCGAGTTATGGCTGGTTGACGCCATCAAGTTACTCATGACCAAAGAAGATGTTTATGCCTGCGAGATCAAAAATAGCCGGTACTACGACACCGGCAATAAATTAGAATACTTGAAAGCTTGCCTTGATTTGGCGCTCGAACGCGAGGAACTGCGGGAGCCGTTGCTTGAATACATAAAAAAGATAAAAACTTCATGAAAACATTAAGCATAAATAAGCGTGGACTTTCTAAAATCCTGATTATCTCCCTTTTGGGATTTATCGTTTTGGTTATCGCCGGGATAGCGATCATAGCTCTTCAACCGAAAAAGGTACCGCCAAAAAGTGTGACCCTGACTATGTGGGGGGTCTGGGACGAAACCACCGACGTAGCGGATATGATCAACGCTTACCACACCGCTCATCCCTACATTACTATCAACTACGTTAAAAAAAGATTCGAGGAGTTTGCCGATGCTTTGGTCAATGGCTGGGCCACCGATACTGGTCCGGACATTTATGCTCTGCCCAACACCTGGCTCCGCGAATACAGCACTGACTTCATAACCCCCATGCCAGCTACGACCAAAATTGCCTTTTATGAAAATAAAAAAATACTTTTTAAATCAGAAAAGAAAATCAGCTACGTCACCAGAAATTCTTTAACCCCCAATGACATCAAAAGAGATTATATCGACGTCGTTTACAAGGATATCATCATTGATGGAAAAATCTATGGCCTCCCTCTCGGTGTCAACACCCTAGTGATGTACTACAATAAAGATCTGCTCAACCGCGCTCATCTGGCCAAACCGCCAGCTACTTGGAACGATTTTGTCAACGCTGTGGAAAAAATCACCATCATTAATGATCGGAACGAAATCATTCGAGCCGGGGCCGCCCTGGGCACCTATGACAACATCCCCAATGCCAGCGACCTAGTCACTCTGCTGATGCTCCAAAATGGCACTCCCATGACCACGGGAGAAAAAGTTACCTTTGATCGGCCCACTGGCGCAGAACAAAATTACTACCCGGCCGAACAAGCTTTAAGATTTTATACCGACTTTGCCAGCCCGGAGAAATCAGTCTATACGTGGAACGAAAATATCACCACTAATGCTTTTGATTTATTCGCTCAGGGAAACTTGGGATTTCTTTTTGGTTATAGATACCAGCAATCAGAAATAACCTCGCGAGGCATGAGCACTGATGCCTTTAGTATTGCCCCCATGCCGCAGATCAACCCGGACAATGAAATAAACTTTGCCGACTACTGGGTTTATACCGTAGCCAAAAAATCTAAATACGCTAATGAAGCCTGGGCTTTTTTACAATATGCTGCTGACGCTAAAAGATCGCAACCATATGATGAAAAAACCAAACAAACAAGCGCTCTACGCTCAGTTATCTCTGAACAAATAGAAGATCCGGACATAGGCATATTCGCTCAACAAGCTCTCACAGCCCAGAGCTGGTACCGCGGTAAAAACCCCCAAAAAGCCGAAGAATATTTCGGTGATATGATAAAAAGTGTTGTAGCCAGGACTTCTGATATAAAACAGGCAATTATTCTGGCGGCTCAGAAAATTCAACAAATCTACTAAATAAGACGATGATTGAAATAAGAAAAATTACCAAATTATCCATTATCTTTTGTCTAGCACTAGTTGTTTTGACAATGAACGCCGCGCCAGTCAAGGCTTATGAAGTTTATAAAAATGGTTTTACCATAATTCCCGAGGAATGCTTGGGCAATCAGGTGGCCACACAGCAAACCGAGCAGTGTGATATTAACTCCTTTGTCCAACTGTTCGTCAACCTAGCCGCCGTCGGCCTTAAAGTCCTGCCCTATCTGGCTATGCTCATGATCATCGGCTCGGGATTTTATTTTGTATTGTCTGGTGGCAGTGCTCAAAAAATCCAGCAAGGGAAAAAAGCTTTCACTTCGGTAGTCATCGGGGTTTTAATCGTCATCGTTTTGGCTTGGGGCTTGTCAGCCATGATTGTTTACTTACTGACCGGGGAAAAAGGCGGCTTTCTTTTTCCGGGATCGCCATTTTCAAAAGAATGGTGGGGCGGTGGAACCATTGAACAGCCAGGACCGGATACCCGATGCTGTTTTGTTCAAAACATTGGATGTAAAGAAAATATCACGGCTGATGAGTGTGCGGCTATCGGGGGAAGACAGCTCGATGCCGGACAATCCTGTCAAAGCTATACAGCTTGTCAAACTTTGTCTAAACCCGGCTGCTGCGTACCCTCTAATGTTAATGATCCAAACTGTCATGGCCCTAACTCGACTGGATGTTTGGATTTCTCCGGTACTACCCATAACCCCAACCGGTGCCCACAGATAGGTCAGTGCATTTTTGGTGGCGTGGGCGACTTGGCTGCCTGGGGATGCTGCCTTAAAGACACTGGGGGCTGCGAAGAACTGGCTTTTTTTGAGTGCAATGGCAGTCACCGCGCTGGAGTAGATTGCAATACCCTGTCTGTTTGTACCGGTTTTTGCTGTAGGTTGCTAAATACTAAATGTCTGCAGGGCGTAACTTATGATTACTGTACTGCTCCGCCACCTTCCGGCCGTGGTGGTGCAATTCTCAATAAAGGCGCTTGTCCTTATTTCTGTCCACTGTCCACAAATTAATATACTTTTCCTATGAAACTAAAAAAATTATTTCCCCTCGCCTTGATCTTAATTGTCTCCGTGGTTTTGGGTTTGTCGCTGGCCTCATCGCCCTCGGTTTTAGCCGCTAGCAGTCCCCGTTTGCCAAATCCGCTGGGTGGCAACGCTGACCTCATGACTGTTTTATTGCGGGTGATGCAGGTTGCCCTGGCTCTGGTTGATATTTTTGCTCTGTTCATGTTTATCCTTGGGGGGTTTGAATTCCTTATTTCCGCCGGCAACCCCAACATGATTAACCGCGCCAAAGACACCCTGATTTGGGCCACCATTGGTATTGTCGTCATTACCTTAAGCTACAGTATTCTAAAATTCATTTTCGAGGCTGTGCAAAAAGGTGCTTCCTGATTAATTTGACAAATACTGCAGTTTGGTGTACAATGACGACGTTAGTAAAAATTAAAGATTTTTAAGGAAAGGGGGTGAAACAATGAAAATTTCAACAAAAGTAATGAGTGGCCTAATGATGGTTACCCTGTTAGCCCCTTTTGCCGCTTCAGCTTTAACTATTGAGACAGTTGGCAACACCATCGGTTTGGGTACGGCTGATCTGAAAGAAACCGTTATCAACATTATCCAGTGGGTTCTAGGCCTATTGGGCTTAATCGCCGTCATTATGATTTTGATCGGCGGCTTCCAATGGATGACAGCCGGTGGCAACGAAGAGAAAGTGGCCAGTGCCAAGAAAATAATTTCAGCTGCAGTTATCGGTTTAATCGTGGTCTTGCTGGCTTGGGCCATCGTAATCTTCGTCGTTCAGACAACCACTAATGTTACCACCTAAATTAGTTTGAGATATAACTATATAGAATAGCTCCCCACACCAATGTATTGGTGTGGGGGTTTGTTTTGGATATTTTTTTACGATACAATATATTCATGACGCTCCCCCAAAAAATAACCGATTACTGCGAGCAAAACAGTCTCCGGATAATGTGGATTTTGATTGCTTTGTATTGTGTACTTGTTTCCCTATTATGTTTGCTAAAATTCGCCAACTACGGTTACAATGCCTTAGATTTGGGCATCTACAATCAAGTTTTTTACAACTCGGCTCAAGGAAATTTTTTTGATTTCACTATCCATCCCCATTCGTACTTGGGAGATCATTTTGAAATTTTCATCGTTTTATTACTTCCGTTTTATCTGCTTTGGCCATCTCCCCAGACACTGCTCATCATTCAAACTGTATTTTTGGCTTTGGCCGCTTGGCCGCTTTATTTAATAGCCAGCGCCAGACTAGGAAAAAAATACGCACTGGTCATGGGGTTAATTTTTCTATTTAGTCCACTGATCCTCAATACCAATTTGTTTGAATTTCACCTTTTGGCTCTGGCTATTTTCTTTTTGCTTTGGGCTTTCTATTTTTTTGAAAAAAATAAATTCGGCTGGTGGCTGGTCTTAGCCCTCTTAGCCTTAACTATTAGAGAGGATGTAGCGTTGGTTCTCATAATGTTTTCGTTGCTGGCCTTTTTAGAGAAAAAAAGCTGGCCTTGGAAAATTTGGCCAGCTGGGCTGGGACTATTTTGGTTCATTATTACTCTAAAAATAATTTCAGCGCTAAATACCTACGGGCAATATAAGTTCTTCTATTACTACCAATGGTTAGGCGCTAACTGGTCTGAAGCCTTCCATAATATTTTCACCAAACCATTATTAATTGTTCAACGTTTTTTCTCCCCGGACAATATTGTCTTAACAATTATCTTGATCGTTCTCTTTGCCGGATTGCCCCTCAAACGACCGAAATTTTTATGGCTGGGATTGTTACCCTTTGTTCAACTAACCTTGGCTAGTTTTCCCAAGATGCCAATACTGGAAACGCACTACACATCTCTTTTAATTCTTCCTCTCTTTATCGGCACCATATATGGACTGGCAAAAACTAAACAATCACAAAAACCAATATTTTTGCTAATATTAACGACCATAACCCTATACTCAGCTTTCACACTCGGACCAGTCGGCGGAGTCTTTAAGTTTATTATTAATGAAAAGCCGGAGACCAAATTATCAATTGCCTTGAAAAATGAATTAGTACAACAAATCCCTTCTCGCGCCAAGGTCGTCGCAACTTATGATTACCTAACTCGACTTTCTGGTCGGCCGGACGTATTTTCTTTGCACTATGTCTTTCGGGGAACCAAACAATATTCTTCAGAAAAATATATTTTGCCGGAAGATGTGGAGTATGCCGCTATTGATTTCTCGGATCTAATAACCTATCAAATCCAATTCTCCCGGGAAAATTTCTACCGAAGCGGCTATCAGAGAGTTAAAGATTTACTTTTAAACGACTTTGGGCTAGTTCAAATCGCCGACACTCAATCTCTCTGGAAAAAAAACCTTAAATCAAAAACAAAGTTAGTGGAATTTGTCACTGATTTTACTATTGACAATCCTCAATATTACTATTTTGATAATAAAATAGCTTTTTTGGGGTACTCAACTCCAAAAATAACCACCAGCAACAAAATTCCACTTATTGATATTTCTTTTTTTTGGAAATCGCTGACGACTTTAACCGAAGACTATCAGCTTCGAATTACTTATCTGGATCAAAACGGAAAATCTTTATACTCGCGCTATTTCCCGCTGGCCTACGGCCTCTACCCAACCAGCCAATGGCCCCAAGAAAAAATCATAAAGACCAACCAGTGGCTGGCATTGCCACAAAAATATTCAGGTCAAGCCGTCCAATTAAAAATAAATTTGGTTAGGCTTCAGGGTTATCTTGGGTTGGATAATTTAAAATCGGCTCAGGTAAAAATAACAGAGGCCGAAGTTATTGGTGAGTCTATTTTTATAAAACTCTTAAAATAATTATTGGGCCCTCATCAAAAACCTTCTCGGCAAAAGACTGCCTAATTAGCCAATCATCATTGGCATCTTTTTTTTGATAATAAATATAATCAATGGAATTAAACCGGAGAAATTGTTTCTTCTCCTGAACGCTTCCTTGAGTTCCGTCAAAAAACCATTGTAGTGCTTCTTTTTTCTCCTCGGCCTGACTGCTTAGATCACTGTGGCCGTAGTAAACCTTGCGCCCAGTGTAAGCCGGGATAAAATTACCGACGACTCTTTCTGAAAGAATAACTGTATCTTTCGGCGCGTTGAGCTTAAGCCAGCGAAAACCATTGACTTGAGACGAAGTCAAATAATAAGGGATGTCCTTTGTCTTATAGGCCACCATATCGCGGGCAATTAAATAAACCGTGGTGGAAAACGAGGCGACCACAAACAACCAAATAAAAATGGTTTTCAAGAAAAAAGATAATTTACCGTTGATCATGTTCTTCAGCCGGACAAAAATAAAATCAATGGCCAAAATGGCCAACATAACCATCGGCACATGAAGGCCCTCTGACATTCGCCGCTGAAACCGCAGAGGAAAATACAATGATAAAGCAATGACGACAAACCAGGTGCCCACAAAAAGCCACTCTTTTTTTCGATGTTTTATGATCAAGATAAGCCCAATTAACCCCAAGACCCCGATCAATCCATAACCCGTTACATACCACCAAAACGAAGGCGACATGGTCACATTCTGACTCCCCCAGCCTTTGTAACCATCAATAAAATTATAAATAAAATAGTAATACAAAACACTAGGTAGCGCTATTAAAAAAATTATTGCCAATTTTTTTATATACAAAAAAGCTAAGCGTGGCACGAAATCCCTGTCGAATAAAATTCTACTTACCAAATATACGCCCAGAACACCAAAAACTATAAAAAGATCGTAGGGATGAATAAAACCCAACAGTAAAGCCAAAAAACCAATAATGGCTGATTTACTATGGCCCGATTTGTCCTGATTCAGCATGAACAGCAAGAAAATCGAAATGATAATAATCAGCGCCAGAATAAACAGCGGATTGTGGAAAATTGTCAAAAAAGTTAGGGCTTCCGGCACCCATAAGTCCACGGAAAATTCGCCCTGTAAATACTGGTTGACATTAAAAACAGGAATGAACAGACCGAGTCCGGTAGTAAATACCGCCACAATCAGACAAAGCCTGCGCCATTTTACCTCGCTAAAAAATTTACTGAATAAAATGTACAAAATAATCAAAAAAATTACCAACAGAAAAATACGGCTCAATTGAAAAGCTGCGGCATTAGATAAATTGAACTCCTCAGCAAAAACTGCCAGTAGATTCCACTGGGGGTGAAAAAGTAAGGCCGGTTTAACTTCCGGGCTGTATAAGTTTTGAAACAAAAAGTTTCCCTGCCGTGCTTGCTCAATAAATGAATAATAAACATTCACATCACCCGGGGTTAATTCATGGATGCCGGTATATTGCATGTCCCCAGGGGTCGTCAACCAACCGTAAACATAAGGCGCACTGGTCACTATCACGGCCAGTAATATGACAAACCAAACGAATCGCCATTCGCCCCTTTCAATTATTGCCACTGAATTATTTTCGGCCATAAATATTTTTATGATCTTTTCCTTAATCGCCACATCTGCCACAAATAATCTACCGCCGTGGAGAAAACTTTAACTGTACTTTTACGCCCGGCCACTCTTTTTTCCACCCAAGTCACGGGCAGCTCCATAATTTTGTAATCTGCTTGCCTGGCTAAAAAGAGCAGCTCGGTATCAAAAAACCAAACATTGTCTTTAATCCGAGGAACTATTTCTTCTGCTACCTTACTGTTAATAAATTTGAAGCCGCATTGGGCGTCACTCAAACTCAATTTCAATACGTGGCGCAACAGAAAATTAAAAATTCTGGAGGTCAGCTCTCGACCGATGGAACGCTGTGTCTTGGATCCTGATATAATTCTTGAACCGATGACAATATCCGCCTTACCAGAATTTAAAAGTTCAACCGCCTGTTTGACATGAACCAGATCGGTGGCCAAATCGGCGTCCATATAGCCCAGTATATCGTAAACCCCCTCGCCCCAAGCTTTTTTTAAAGCTCCTCCGCGACCCGGTCGGTCAAGGTGAAAAAAACCGACCCGATCATCTTTTTGAGACAACCGCTCGGCTATAGCCACCGTCTCGTCAGTTGAACCATTATCGGCCACCAATATCTTCCAGTCATAAACCGTAAGCTCTTTGGCCAAATATTCCAGAGTTATTTTGATGTTTCCCTCAATAACCAAGGATTCATTGTAGGTTGGCAGGACTATCAATAGTTTTTTCTTCTGGTGCTTGGAGTTCATTTTTTTTTAAATATTTAATGCCTAGAAAGTAAAAATAGCATAAGACCAACACATTGGCTGCCACCACCCAGATAGATTTATAAAAACTCAAATCGAAAAATCTATAGGTATGATCAAACGGCAAAACCGCCAGCAGATTTACCATAAAGGTAACGGACAAAACACCGAAAACCCAGCGCAACCTTTTATCCGTAAACAGACACATGGCCAGAATGGGCAGAACCGGATACATGTATCGTTCGTGCATTTCCGTGGGCAGCATGAAAAACGCCAACGAAGCAAAAGCCGCCGAGAAAAAAATTCCCTGGTAATCCCGTTTTTTGGTCAAAAACCACAAAATACAACCATAAAAACCAATAAACAGAGACAGACCGATAGCAAAATACGGAATTCTCAGAAATGTCTGAGTATCCATGACGTTTTTCAGATAGCCGCCGGTAAAAGGCCACCAGATATTAAAAGCATTCATGGAAATATACGGCGAATAGCCAGCTGAGGTGAAAATTACCCTCAAAACATGTAAAAAGTTCCCTGTGACGATAAAAGGAGCGGTCACAAGCAAAAACACAGCTAGACCCAAGCCGATATAACCGAATATTTTTTTCCAGCCCTTATCCTTAACGGTCGCCAACATGATAATCGGCAAAATAATAAAACTCTGAAGTTTCATGAGCATGGCCAAGGTAATAAAAATCCAGGATCTGAAAAACTTTTTTTGCGTCAGAAAGTACAGAGACAAGATAATAAAAAAGGCGTGAATAGAATCAACCTGACCCCAATAACTGGAATTATAGATAATACCGGGATTTAAATAATATGCCACCATAGATAGTAAGGCGATCTTGAAATTGGATTTTTTTTTCAGCAAGAAAAATATGGCCAGCGCCGTCAGCACATCAAAAAGAATCCCGTTCAGCTTCAGAATAAACGTCAGCGGCGTTTTCATGTCAATAAAAAAATCGGCCGAATAGAATTTTTGATAAATTACCCCGCTGAATTTTAAGAAATACAAATATATCGGCAAATAATTAGGCGTTGGTACGAATTTTTCACTACCGTCAATAACCGCGTTGGCCGATGAATCATAGATATTGCCCAAACCGTTGACCACGGCACTTCTGCTCCAGGCCTGAAACAACAAGATGTCGTCGACAAAACCTTTATTAGGCGCAATGACCAGCCTGATGCCAAGCCCAACCACTAAAATAACTAATAATAATATTAACTGCCGCTTGCTACTCTTCATAAGACTTGTTGTCGATTATTTTGAAAACTGGATTAGTATCAGACTCATTGGTCTTGTTTCCGGAATCGTTGATAATGGCCGTGGCTGGAACAGCAGGCACATCTTGAATCAGTCCGATATACAAGTTATCGTCATTTTTATTATAACATTTATTTATGTCACAAAAAACGAACTTATCGAAGCTGACAACGTTTTCCCAATCATCATCTCGGTACTGCCGCACGACCCTAGTCTTTTGAAATTCGCCAGGATCATAAGCCAAATAAAAAAGCAGATAAATATACGATTCATTGATTTGATCGGTCATATAAACAGTTGCGAATTTATCAGAGTTTTTTTCTATATAACCGACCACCGTTTTAATATTATGATAATGGTGAACCCCGCCCTGAACTTTATCTGGGTACTTCTCGTATTGGGAGGCGAGGGCTGGGGCATAAACAAAAAAAACCAACACGACAAGTGCCGCTAGCAGAAATTTTAAATAGACCGGCGGCAAGGCGACTTTTGGCCTTAACCACTGCGCCAAAGTATAAAGGCCATATCCGGAAAAAAGCGGAATGACGGACAGACAAAAAGCGCCGCGCAAAAGATGCAAGGGATAATCAGTTAAGGCCACCGGTAGTGGCATAATAAAAAAAAGAAACAACAGTAGTTGGTAGTGCTCTTCTCTTCTTTTCCGTAAAACCAGCAGCAAACCGCGCATGGCCAAAAACGCCTCTACCACTAATGCCAAGAAGACTAAAACTAGAGCGATAAAAGTTATATACAAATAATAAGTGGAAACAACTTCCAACAAACCACGCCAACCACCATGGAGGGCTGAAACCTGATTAAATCTACCCTGTAGCCTGGTCCACTGGGTCAGCTGCAAATAGATAAATGGAGCGACGATCAATAATAGAATTAACCAGAAAGATAAGAAATACTTACTTATCGAATTAAACTTTTTTCGATAAACAAAAACTAAACCGATTAATATCAATGGCAACAATAGTTTTGTTATTGAATAACCGTACAAAGACAAGCCTAATGGTATAGCGCTTAAGACCACATGCCCGGGCCGCTGCTTGAGACCGGCCACAAACAAAAACAATCCCAAACTCAACAAAAAAGGAACCATGATGGCTTCGTGGCCCGCCCGACTTAACATCACGTGCCAGGGGGATATGGCCAGCAATAAAGCTGATAGCAATCCTATATTTTTGTTGTTGAAAATTTCTTTCGACAGACAATATGTTATCAAAACCGTCAGCACGCCAAAAATCGCGGCTGGTAGTCGCGTCGAAAATTCATTAAGTCCAAACAATGCAACCGCGGGAATATCGGCGTAAATATACATAGAAAAACGGTTATCAACACGATCACTGAAACCTTCAAAATATAAAGGCCAAACATTTCCGCGATGGTCCTTGCCTGTTTTTAACAAAGAATAAGCTTCGTAGCCAGTCAGCGCTTCATCATTATTTATCCCTTCAGGTAGACTACCCAAAAAAGCGAAGCGTAAAATTGTAGCCAGGATCATAATCGCCAAAAGCGGCCACATTGTTTTTTTATTTCTTTGAATTCCATCTTGGGCCGGCTCCATAATGACTAATTTATTTTTTTATTTCCTCGTGATAAACACGCTCGGTATTGACCTGCCACAGATCATGTTTGGCGCCAAAAACATTTTCAACTGCCAGCATAGCTGTGTACATTGAATGATCCTGATTATTGTAACGGTGCATGCCGTTACGCCCCACTGTATAAAAATTTGAAAAAACCGACAGTGCTTTTCTTATTACCGGCATGGCTTGTTCGTAATTATCATCATAAATCGGGTAGGTTTTCTCCATCCGCACCACAGTTCCCGCGCTCACTTCATTTTTTTTAACCAAACCTATTTTTTCCAGCTCGGCTTTGGC
Organism: uncultured Gammaproteobacteria bacterium; assembly: GCA_964592105.1. Taxonomy (GTDB): domain Bacteria; phylum Patescibacteriota; class Patescibacteriia; order UBA10025; family JAHIVO01; genus CAZQBL01. The sequence continues at coordinate 21,017 of CAZQBL010000025.1, forward strand.
TAAATTAACTAAGTCCTGATCGGACATATTCCACACGGCATCGTTTTTAAAACAAAAATACTCCAGCCCCAGGCAGGACTGATTTTTGTCGGCCACCATGTCCGGCGACCAATTTTTAAAATTTTGAATCCGCCCCAAACGTACTTCCGGCTCGTGAATGTAAATCCAGTTGTCGGGAAAAATCTCTCGACGATTGACCACCAGAGCAACAGTGATAAAATCTCGGTAATTCAGTGAATAAGCGGCCCTAATCACCTCTTCCGACAACCTTGGCGAAAATAAACCAATAAGTTCCTGAAGCGGCATACTGGAAATAATGTTGTCGGCCTCCCATAATTCCGATTGGGAAGCGACGTCGCCTCTCAGGCGGCAACCAATAACCCTCCGGCCATCGTGAACTATTTCGACTGGCCGGGTGTTATAAATCACTCGGCCATAGCCGGATCTCTCCACTGCCTCGGCTGTTCGGCGCCACATCATACCTGGACCCAAGCGCGGATAATAAAATTCCTCAATCAAGGTTTTGATGGCATTGCCTCGGTTGCCCAGCAGAGCGGTTTTTAAAAGAGTAACAAAAGACAACCCTTTAATCCGTTGCGCCGCCCATTCGGCTTTTATTTTCGTACAGGGAATACCCCAAACCTTTTCCGTATACGATCTAAAAAACAGGCTATATAATCGCCGGCCAAAACGATTGACGATGTAATCTTCGAAGTTTTCCTCATGCGGGGATTTTTTGAAACGGCTGATGAAAAAACTTACACCGCAAAGCGCCGACTCCCAAAACCCCAGTTTTTTCATCACATCAAAAATCTTTATGGGATAATAAAAAAACTTCTTCCGGTAATAAATTCGCGACAACCGGGGGCGCTTCAGGAAATCTTGGCCCAGCACCTCCTGCCACATGGTCATGACGCGGGGAATTTTGGTAAAAAAACGATGACCACCGATGTCAAAATAATTTCCGGCACTTTCCACAGTTCTGGCAATACCGCCGACCATTGAGTCTTTTTCTACGATAATGGAGTGCCGCCGTCGTTTGGCCAGTTCATAAGCCGCGGTCAAACCGGCCGGCCCCGCTCCAATAATCAATGTTTGCGTTTTAGGCATTACTAAAAAATTTTTAATGTTTAAAGGCAAATTTTCTCCTGGCCAAAAAATTCCAGATAAGCACCAAACCCACACTGATAATTTTAGCAGCCATGTACCAGATCCCTAATAAATCAACAAAAAAATACAGGAAAAACTCGTTTAAGGCTAGTCCAATTATACCAATAATCGCGAATATTATAAATTCGCGGCTCGGCGAATAAACACTCTGAAAAACCCAGGCCCGACTCAATAAATAATTAATTATCAGGCCGGCGATGAAGGCCGCTACGGCGGAAATCAAATAGTGAAACCCAACCCAGTCGGTGAGGGCGAATAGTAAAAATATGTCCACCGCGGCAGCCAACGCCCCCACAAAAACATAGCGCACAAATTGAATTCGAAAATTATCGCTTTTCCCGACAATTATTTTCTGTAAATCCATCGATGTTTATTTAAAATTCAATCGTTACTAATTAATAAATCGGAACATCCTGTGGAAACAATATACTGTTCGGCAATAAGCTAATCCGTCCGATCGAGAAGATTATCGGAAATTATATATATAGGCCAATTAATTATAAACGTTATAATGATATTGGTCGAGCTCTTTTGCTAGACGGCGCCAGCGTTCTGCACTCGCCCGGAAAAAATCTTGACGAGAAATTGTCGCCAGAGCTCGAGTTTATCATCATATTTAAAAAAAATATTCTGGGGCGGGTCCGGGCCGCTCGAAATTAAAAAAGAATAAAAATATTACTGATCAAAAAATTCGGTATTGGCCAAAAAATCAATATTCATGCCGATTTCAATAAAAAATATAAAACATAAACACTACTAGTGTCAGCCAAGGAACAAATTCGCTACCTTGTTTAGCAAAAACTAATATTAAAAGCGGGGCCAGCCAGATTACATACCAAGGCTGGAAATAAGAAAGCCCGAAAACCAGAAAAACCGCCAAAACCAAAAGAATTTTTAAAATTGCCGTATTCGTGTCCCAATGGCGGTGAATTAAAATAATCAAGGCATAAAAAATAATAAAAATACCCAAAAATACATTTTTAACAACAGGTAAAGCATCTGCTCCCCGGGCATAAAAGAGTAATTTGGCGGGATAAAAAAACGGTTGGCCAAAAAGCTTGGCCTGGATCATTACGCCGCGAAAGGTTTCAAATCCCTGCCAAAACGGCAGATAGCATATGACAAACAGCAAGACACAAATACCCGTGGTCTTAAGCCAAAAAACCGACAATTGTTTTTCTTTTTGACCCACGGCTATCCATAAAATAAAAATCGGCAACAAAATAATCGCAACATATTTAACTAAAACAGCCAAAGCCAAAGCCGGCAAGGCCCATAACTTTTTATTTTTAACCATCAGACCAACGGCTAATAAAATGAAAAAGGCCACCATGATGTCGTTATGTCCGTTGTTGGCCACCTCAAAAATCAACCAGGGATTCCAGGCCATGAGAAAAAGCCCATTTTTTTTGGATTCCGGCGCCATTACCTCTAATATCAACGATAAAATAAAAACACAGCCGATCCCGAAAGCAACGGCCAACAGTTTAAACAAAATCGCGCTGGCGAATATATTTGTCCCCGCCAGAATGCCGATTGGCACGACCATCAGCAACCACAGCGGACCATAGGTTAGTGGCAAGGTCCGCCAGGGCTCGCCAATACGGTTGTAAAAAATATCAGCAGAAAAACTATCCGGGGACACGATATAAGGATTGGCGTGATAAATGCCGACAATTCTGCTCATCATGGCGTAATTACTAATGTCAGACGAACCGCGTGATGGAAAAAAAACGCAGGTCAAAACGAAAAATAAACTGAAAAAAAACAATATTCGGCCACTGACAGTATTTTTCTTGAATATCAAATAAGAAAATAAAAAAACTAAACCAATTCCCAAAACAAAAATTATGCGCCACAGAAGGTTTCCGTAAAAACCAAGTAAAAGCATAAATAAAATTTCCATCGCGACACCCGCCAGGATAATTTTTTTCCCGTTGCTCATGGTAAAACCTTATAAATGCTAATGTCGTTTTCGGAAAAAACCCGCCGCAGGTATTTTTTTGTTGACGGATCATAATGCCCCGCCGCTTTTTCATATCTGCCCCAGAAAACGTAGGTTATGTTATTCTGCTTCAAAAACTCCAGCTTCTCGGCCGATTGATTGTCGTCTTTCCAAAACCAATCGCTTTGCTCAAGTTTTTTCTCTAAATCGGCGGTCTGGGGCCATTGTCCCAGCCAAACCACGCGCCCCGAATAAGCTGGAATGAAATTTCCCGTGTTAAAAGCCGAAAAAATCACATCATTCAAATCCGTATTATTTTTCAGCCAGACCATGGCTTTCATTTCACTGATGGTCAAATAATATGGCGCGGTCTTCTCCTTTTGATAAAGATAAATATCCTGCCCCAAAATCTGAATATTAGAAAGCGGCAGAAAAATAAGCAAAACAGCGCCTAGGGCCATTTGGCCATAAGAAAGCGACGCCGTCTTTCTTCGCCAACGATCGAACAAATAAAAAACTCCCGCAGCCGCTAAAATACTAATCGAAAAATGGAGTCCTTCGGAAAGTCGTCTTTGAAAAGCCAATGGCGCATACACTAGCATGGCCGAAGTAAAAAACCAGGCCACAGGAAAAAACCATCTGGCTGACAACTGACGAAACACGTGCCACAGACCGACCATGGCTAAAATCAAAAGCAGACCGTATCCTATTACATACATCCAAACATCGGGCGAAGGCAGGATGTTTTGACTGTTCCACCTGCTGATAACCCAGTCACGTCTGTTTATCAGATACAAATACAAAAAAGCCGGTAACGGCATAAAAACGAGCCATAAGGAATTACGGACATAGCTCCAGACAACCCTCCTCTGCCACAAAAACAGTATCAGCAGATAAACCGCCAAAACGGCATAAACAGTCACAATATTAAAAGGATGAAACCAGACCAGAAAAAAACAAGCCAGTCCGGCCCAAAGGCTATATGATCTCCTACTAGATTCAAAACCTAAAAGCTGCAGCAAAAAAATTAAAACAATCAGGGTTAGGGAGGCAATCAGATGCGGATAATGATAAAGGGTCAAGAAGGTCACGCTTTCCGCGATCCAGATGTCCGCGGGATGGTGAAGAATATTATCAATGTTGAAAAGAAAAGGATTGAAAAACAGGCCCAAGCCGGAAGAAAACAACAAAATAACTAGGGTCCAGCGGCGCCTTGACTCACCGGAGAAAAAATAACAAATCAGGAGATAAGCAGTGAAAATAAAAAATAAGATGGCAATAATTCTGGCCAAGTGCAGGGCTAATAAATTCGGCAAATTGAAAACCTTAGCGGCCCAGCCGATCACCAAATAAAATGGATTGATGTAGACCCGCGCCTGTGCTTCGGCAGTGAATAAATTCAAAAAAATACCGTGTCCCTGCTTAGCCTGCTCAATCATAGACAGATAGACGTTGGTGTCGCCCGGCGCTAGGTGATGGATGCCGGTATAAACCATATCTTCGGGCGCGGTTAAATATCCGTAAATATAAGGAATAGAAGTGATAACTACCGTCACTAAGGCCAACCCGAAAACAAAACGCCATTGTCTGGGACTGATAGTCTTTAAAAGTTGTCGCATACTGGAATTATAGATTATTTATTCCAAAAACTCTATAATTTAAGCGTGAATCATAGACCAATAATCACATGCCAAGAAATTACTCCAAGAAAATAAACTTATCATACTAGCCGGACTGGCTTTTGTAGTCAGCGAGCCGTTTTACGTCTTGGCTATCTCACTCTGGCAAAACCACGATGAATTAGAACACTACGCCTATGCTCATTATCTTTATCTGGTCGAACAACGAGCATGGCCGCCTTATCGAGCTGCTCATGATTGATTAAAGACAGGCATCCGGAAGGAAAGCTGCTTATCGACAACAAAGAATACAATGAAAATCTGATTTTTTACTTCAGTTATTACCAAAAAAAACCAAGCCGAACTTTTATTGAACCGACTCAGTGCTTATAAACCATGGTTTTTCGGACACCCAGTTGGATTTCTGATATTATTCTTGTCCTACCTAGTGATTATCACCGGGCTGGCCTGGGCCCTGGTCAAAAATAACCAGGGTGATGACGAGAAGCATTAAACCGCGAGTCTGGTCAGACCGGCCTTTCGTCTAAAATTTTCCCTCCAAATTTTTTCACCAATCAAGTAAATAATCACGACCAAAATAATGGTCCGACCCAGAACCACCATTTCAAATCCCGGGGCGTAGGGACTTAACAGATCCCAGGCCACAGGAAACTGCAGATAACTGAAAATATCATAAGCCACCCACCATAAGGCCTGACGCCAGCTGTTGACTATTAAGACGAAAAATGGTAATAGCCAAATAAGCCATTGGGGTGAATAATACACTCCCCAGAAAACATAAACCAAGAGGACCAAACCAGACCAACGAATGACATCAATTGGCGTTTTTATATATTTTTTAAAAACATCATAACCGGCAAATATCAAAATCGGTAGAAGTAATTGTAGTAGAGAAAATATCTTAACGGCTAAAGAGGCTCCGACATTAAAAATCTCCTCCGGCAAAAAACCGGACAATGCCTGATAAAAAATAACAAGAAACGAACCATAACCAAAAAACCTTAATGACTGATAGGCATAGGGAAACAAGCCGTTTTCCAGTCCGGCTACCAGACAAACCAAGCCAGTAACCAGCAAAACCGGCACCAGAAAAAACAATAGTGGCCCACTGAACGTCTTTATTAGCGGCCCTTTTCCTTGTTGATTCAAATAAAAAACAAACCAGATCGGAAAAAGAACCAGGGCATAGCCTTTAGTTAAAAATAATAAACTTAACAAAAAAAACGACCAACTCCATTTTTTTTTAATCAGCAATAACAAGCTTAACATGGATAAAAACGCAGGCAAGACATCAAATCTGTTTACGGCAAAATACAAAAAAGCCGGCAATGCAAAAAGCCATGTCCATCTGTTTTGGCCACCGAAGTCTTTCATCAAATAAAAAGTCATGGCAATAACCGCCAGGGCCACTATGGCATTCAAGATAATAAGCAATGCGCTGTAAACATTGAGCTGGTCGGTAAACAGGGCGGGTATGGTCAGGTATAAAATAGCCAGAGGCGGATAGCTAAGATGTGTATCCTGATAAGGTAGCTGACCTCGGTGATAATATCCCGCCATATCAAAAAAAGCCCTTGCTTCCTGATCATCACGGAAAAGCCGCAAGCCGCCGTTTTGATTATCTATAAACAGTTTTGACGGCGCCGAAACCACCATAACCACAACCACGGTCAACAAGCAAATAAAAAGCCAATAGCTTCTCGGAATTGATTGTATCTGGTTAAACGCCATATGCTCTACCTAACTATAAAACGCGATAAACAGTGGCCTCACCGTCAGCGTAAACCTCCTGAAAACCCTGACTATTTCTAATATTATTATTCAAACCCGTGTGGTTTTTTTCCACGAAAACAAAAGACGACTTAAATGTATTTTTTATGTCCTCATGAAGGTTGTCGGTCTGCTGGCCAGTAGTTATATCCACAATCTTCTGATGCAATTCATGGCTTAATTCGTAGGAAAAGGTAGGGTCCAGGCCAAAGATGTAATAATCTTTGGAGTTGAAATAAAACAGCATCGGAAATTCATCCCAGCTGGAGTGAAAAACAATATCTCCGGGCCGAGAATTTTCATAGAGCCAAGCAGATGCTGCAGAAAAACGGGTGATAGGAATACCGTTTTTCAAATCATTGTAAACCCCTCTTTCGTCTTTGCCGATAAGGGCGGGCACGGTTACCAAAAAGTAAACAATTAAAATTGTGCTGACAATCCTGTGACGCAGATAAAATAAATAGAATTTTGACCACAGCTCTGACCAATTAGTCTTTTCCAAATAATGATTCAACCCCAAGGCACAAAAAATAATGGCAAAAGGCACGTAATACTCAACATATCTTTTTGACTTCAGGGTAAAAACCAGAAAAAAAACGAAAATAATCAGCGAGGTTATCGTTTTTTTGGAAAGCCGCGGCGTGCGGACAACGAACAAATAAAATAGAATCAACAGCAGGATACAGATGATGGCCGTGCCACCAAAAAGATCTTTTAAGGGATAGGGATACCATTCGTTGCCAACAGCAATGACACTTTGATAATTTATGATGCCGATCTTCACCAATTGATGCCAATAAAAAATTATATTTTGCGGAAATTGTGGATTGACTATGAGTCCGGCCACAACGCCCGCTAGCGACCACAAAAAAAGCCTGACCTCGCTGTTTTTAGTCAGTAACTGAAAAAAATTACTCCGGCGGTTTTTCACCATTTCATAAACCAAACTCACTAGGGCATAAATCCCGGAAAAAACTAAAATTAAAATAAAACCTCCATAGGCCCAAACGTAAAAAAATGACAAAATCATAAGCGCAATCCGGCGACGCCTGAACATGAATATCAGCCCCCCTAGCAAAAAAATTATGGACAAAACCGGGGCTTTAACCAGGTTTATCCTAAAAATAAAAGGCGTGGTGGCTAAAAGTACCAGCGCGTAGGCGAAAGAAAGCTTCACTTTTTCGCTGCGCAAAAACCAGTAAAAAAGCATGACCAGGCCCGTACACAAAAAAACTGTGACCAATTTTGCTCCCGGAATTGGGCTCGTGCTATAGACAAACGGAATTAATAATACGTGATAAAGAAAATGCTGGTCAATATAACTGTCCCGTAAAATCGTACTTTGTAACCAGGGAAACGTTTTGATAATCCCCTCCTGAGGTATAAGCATGGCCATTTTTATATGATAAAAAGAATCCGGATCCGCAAAAGATGGTACGGCCTGAAAATAAGTAAAACAAGCAAAAGAAATCGTCAACAACAACAAGCATAGTAACATTTCTGACTTTTTCCGAAAGAAAACAAGCATGGAACTGAATAATTTCATGACTATATTATATCAGGAATGAGGCATTTGTCATTTTTAAAAAAGCCTCCGCCAAGCATGGGGGCGGAAACTTTTTTTATTAATTTCAATGACACTTCTGAAAACTTATTCGGCCTAACAATTTTTTATAAATTGCTATTTTTTTCCTTTTTCCAGTTGCTTCTTAAAGAAATCAACAAAAGGAATAGGCGAGGGGTCACGACCATTGAGCATAGCCAGATAGAAATTAACATAGCTACCATAAAGCAACGCATCCATCGTCTGGCTAAGTGTCGAGTCACTGGTAACTAAATAGCTGTCGTGCTTAATCCCATTTTTGTCCAAAACAGTCTTAGTTATAGAAAATCTTTTTCGGATGGGTGGCAGGTAGTTTTTTGATTCCAGGAACAAAAATGACAGCAAACGACGGTTGTCGCGCGGGTAAATTAAACCTTCCATCAAATGATGATTTAGTTCGGAAATCAGAAAATACGCAGAAAAAGTCTTACTGTTTTCATTTATTTGATTGGCAAAAATATGAGCGTTGCCAGCCAAATGCTCCGCCGCCACGATAATCGGTAAACGTCCCAACAACTTCTGGGCCGCCAACTTAGCTGGGTTTTTAGTCTGTTTTGTTTTTAGGCCAAAAACCCGATGCAGTTTAATGATGGTTGAAATCGCCTGGTCAATCTCCGTTTTGGTAACCGAAACAAAGCCACTACGGACCAAAAGCCCAATCTGACCAATAACCGAGTAGCCAAGACCCATACGCGGCTGGTTACAAGGATTAAAGCTGGGCGTAAAAATATAAGCTGGCAGACGATAACGCCTGGCCAGGATTGCTAATTTTCCTCCGGCGCAAATAATCAACAATTTGGCCTTTTTCCGGCGCGCAGCATTAAAAGTGGACAGCACTTCTTCGGTCGTGCCTGAATAACTGGAAAGTATGCAAAGAGTCCGACCGTCGACGAAAGCCGGCAGAGTATAACTATTTATTATTTTCAATGGCACTTTGAGTTTTTTGGAATAAACCGATTCGATCAAATGGCCACCTAAAGCCGAGCCGCCCATACCATTAATAAGAATATTATTGCAGCGGCGGTAGCTGGAAGGGATGGCCACTTTCTGTGATTCATCCCAAGCTTGTTGGCACTGCAAAGCCAAAGATTCTATTGACCTCAACATTCCTTGCTTGTCAATTTTTAATATCTTTTTTTGATCGTCCAGTAATCTCATATTTTTCCAAAAACTTATTTACATTATATACCAAAATAATAAAAACTACAAATTGATTTTATCTCCAAAATATGCTATAGTTTACTATATAAATTGAAAATTTTGGTTATCTTAAACAATTTTCAGTGTTGTTATGTCAGGACATTCGAAGTGGGCACAGATAAAGAGACAAAAAGCCGTAGCTGATAAGAAAAAGGGGGCAATTTTTACCAAACTCGGTAATGCGATTACCATCGCCGCCAAGCAAGGCGGAGGCGACCCAGCTATGAATTTTAAGCTTCGCCTTGCCATTGAAAAAGCCAAAGCGGCCAATATGCCCAATGAAAATATTGAGCGGGCGATTTTAAAAGGCGCCGGCGGCGATAATGATGCCGCCTTCGAGAAGGTAGTCTATGAGGGTTTTGGGCCAGAGGGCAGCGCAATAATAATTGAAGCTCTAACTGACAATAAAAACCGTACCACCTCAATCGTTCGCAATATTTTCAGCAAATACGGCGGCAACCTCGGTTCCCATGGTAGTGTCAACTATCTTTTTAACAAAAAGGGGGTGGTTAGAGTATTAAAAAGTGAAGTGCCGTCCTTGGAAAAACTTGAATTGAGCATGATCGATGCCGGCGCTGAAGATATCATTGAGGAAAAGAATGAGCTCACCATCTTGACCAACCCGGAAAAATTATCGGCCATCAAAAACTCTTTAGAAAAATCAGGGATAAAAACAGAGTCAGCGGATATTGAGATGGTGCCCAGTTCAAAAATTAGTCTGCCCGACCAAGCGGCCAATGATAAATTATTAAAATTACTCAAAGAGCTGGAAAACTGTGAAGACATAAACAATTATTTCACCAATGTCGAATTCTAATAAAAAGAAAATAATTCTTGGCATTGATCCTGGCCTGGCCATCACCGGCTACGGATTAATCAGCATTGAAAAAAGAAAGGCCAAGCTGATTGGTTACGGCGCCATCACTTCCAGTGCCAGAGAAAAATTCGGAGCAAGACTTCAACATCTTTACCAAGAGCTGACAAAAATAGTAAAAAAATTCCATCCTGACGAGGTGGCTATTGAAGAACTGTTCTTCGCCAATAATGCCAAGACCGCTCTCAAAGTCGGTCAAGCCCGAGGCGTAGCTTACTTAGTCGCCTGGCAAAGTAAATCCATTGTCAGAGAATTTACGCCGCTCCAGGTCAAGCAAGCCATCACCGGTTACGGACTGGCTCCCAAACAACAGATGCAAAAGATGGTCAAATTGCTTCTCGCACTGAAAACCATACCCCAGCCGGACGATATAGCCGACGCTTTGGCCATCGCTCTCTGCTCAGCCCAAACTAACTAAAAATATTTTATAATTTATGCCTGCCTCGCCCAGAATTCAAAAATTGATCAACGTTTCCAAGGAGGTCATCTGCGACTGCGCCTTGGAAAACGGAGCCATCGTAGCCGCCAATACCGACAAACCATACTCGCCCAAAGAGGCTGGAGACTATCGGTTAGTCTGGATTAGAGATGCATCTTTTTGTTGCGTCGCCGCCGAACTGCTTAATTTACCTATTCAGGAGCCGTTTTTTCGATGGGTAGATGAACGCCCAGAGGATTTTGAGCGCGATAAACTGCTCTACTCAAATTACTCGACCAACGGCCGCATTGCGACCATGGGTAAGCAATTTCAAGCAGACCAGACCGGGACCCTACTCTGGGCAATTTTTATGCATTATAAAAAAAATTTAAAAGAGGCTCTCAAATTCAAAAATCTTATCGAACGCCTAGCCGATGGTCTCTGTGCCCACTGGGATGAAGATCATTTTTCCATCTCCACTACGGATCTATGGGAAGTGACAGAGCGACGAACATCGACCCGATTGAAAAATAACTTTACCTATTCGCTGGCTGCCTGCGCCCGCGGCTTGATTTGCGCTAATGACATGGTTTCTAATCATCTATGGAAAGAAACGGCTATGCAGATGATTAAAAAAATAAACGATGCTTACGACAAAAACAAAAAATATTTTCTGCGAAATCAGGGCCGGATCGCCGATTTTAATGTGGACGCATCGTTGCTAGGGCTGGTTTACCCTTTTGAAATTTGCGAACCACTAGATGAACGAATCGCGAATACAGTCAAGATGATGGAAAAAACAATCGTCGAGAACGGCGGCGTTCACCGGTTTCAGTTCGATTATTTTGACAGCGAGGGCTCAGCTCAAGAAGGCGGGGGCGCCTGGCCAGTCTTGAACTGCTGGATGGCAATTTACTGGTCCTTGGCCGGAAACAAGACAAAAGCTCTGAAATACTTCGATTGGGTGGTCGAGCGCGCTCCGAAATTTAATTTTTTCCTGCCCGAACAATACTTTGCCGACGATATACGCATCGGTATTTATCCACTTGCCTGGAGTCATGCCATGTTCATCATGGCTTGCCACTACCTCGGCTATTTAACCTAATCGTATGCCACGAATACTACGGATAGCCAGTATTTCATCCGAAGTCGCTCCCTATTCAAAAACTGGCGGCTTGGCTGACGTAGCTAAAGCTTTACCCAAAACTCTCTCCTCACGAGGACACGAAATAATCATTCTGACGCCGTTTTACAGTTTTATAAAAAAACAGGAGTTCAAATTCGAAAATGTAGTCACCACTTCTCAACTGGCCGTAACAGTGGGCAAAAGAGAGTTCCCTCTCTATTTTAAGCAGCTTGTCATCTCGACCAATTTAAAAGTTTACTTCGTCGGCAATGAGGAGTGTTTCGGCCGTCACTCCAAAATCTACGGCTACCCCGATGACAACCTGAGATTTATGGTATTTGATCTAGCCTGTCTCTCCTTCCTAGAATATCTCCAATTCAAACCAAACATAATCCACTGCCATGACTGGCAAACCGGCTTAATACCCAATTTTCTTGCTTATCACCGCAACGCCTATCCCTCCTTGAATAAATCCGCCACGGTCTTTACTATCCACAATCTAGCTCATCAATTGGGGACGGATTGGTGGATGATACCTAAAGATAAACGCGACAATGGCAAGGAACTGCCGCCGGTCGAAGACAATAAAATAAATAATATAAATTTTACCAAAAGAGCAATTCTTCATTCGGATATTATAAATACAGTCAGTGAGCGCTATGCCCAAGAGATTACTACCCCAGAATACGGCCAAGAACTGGATAAATACCTTAAACACCGTCAGGACGACGTTTTTGGAATCATCAACGGCATTGATTATACCGTGAATAATCCGTCGTTTGATGTCAATATAAAATACCGCTATGACTGGAACTCATTAAGACGGAAGAAAAAAAATAAATTGGAGCTGCAGAAAGAACTCGGACTGGAACAGAGCGAGGATATTCCGCTCATCGGTGTGGTCAACCGTTTAAGCGAACAAAAAGGCTTTAACCTTATCATGGAACTGATAGATGTTCTGATGCGGCTCCGTCTACAGATTGTCGTAGTCGGCAGCGGCAACAAAGATTATGTCAAATTCTTCAAAAAAACCGCCAAGAAACATCCCAAGAAAATCAGCATCTATACTCCTTTTAATGAACGAATGGAATCCTTGGTCTATGCCGGTTCAGACATGTTCTTAATGCCTTCGCGCTTCGAGCCCTGCGGCATTTCCCAATTAAAAAGCCTGCGTTACGGTTCTATCCCCATTGTTCACGAGACCGGCGGTCTTTCCGACACCATCACTGACTTCAATCCCAAAACTAGAAAAGGCAACGGCTTTGTCTTTAAAAAATTTACCCGAGAAGATTTTCTGATAGCGCTGTCACGCGCTCTGGAAACATATAAATACCCTCAGGTCTGGGAATTTCTAACCTGGAACAGCATGCGACAATCATATTCCTGGGAACTCCCGGCTAAAAAATATTTAAAACTATACGGCCTAGCCCTAAAGAAAAAACACTAAAAAAATGATCTGGGCAAACTTCTTCCATATTTACCAGCCACCGCGCTGGCCAAAAACAATCATCGCCAAAGTAGCTCGACAAAGTTACCGGCCGTTTCTAAAAATTCTTGACCGTCACCCGGGTTTAAAAATTACCCTTAATATCTCCGGCTCACTCACTGAACAGCTGGCCAAAAATGGCTTTCTTGAAATCATAAAAAACATAAAAGCACTGGCCCATAAAAGGCAGATTGAACTTGTGGGCACTGCCTTATATCATCCGATATTACCACTCCTTCCAGCAAGTGAGATCATTAGACAGATTGAACGGAACACCCAGCTTAATAAAAAATTTTTCGGCCATCACTACCAACCGCGTGGATTTTTTCCGCCAGAGATGTGCTACAGCAAGAAAGTGGGGGAAATCTTAGAAAAAATGAAATTTCAGTGGCTAATCCTTGACGAAATTTCCGCCAATGGTAAATTAGGAGAAATAAAATACGACCGCGCTTACCTAACCTCCAAAACGGGGCTGCAAATAGTCTTCCGCAACAGAATCATCAGCGATTATCTTTCTTTTCATAGTGATCTCCGACGACCAAATAACTTTTGGTCGGCAGTCCGGCGCGATGGTCGCAGCAATAAAATATTAATTACCGCCATGGACGGTGAAAATCTCGGCCATCATCGTCCCGGACTTGACCGGCTGTGGGAAAAATTGGTAACGCACACGACGGTTCAGACCATGACCATCAGCGGATTACTGGCCCATTATCAAAAAGAAAAAATAATTCAACCAAGAGACGCCAGTTGGTCGTCGCGAGAGATTGAATTGCGCAAAAATAATCCATACGGCCTCTGGCACGATCCGACCAATCCTATTCACCACTGGCAATGGCAGCTGATTAACAAAGTAATTAAGCACCTCAATGCCAGCAAAAAGGGGAAACAGCACCATCGGGCCCGACGACTGCTTGACCAACAACTGGCTTCGGATCAATTCTGGTGGGCTTCGGCCAAACCTTGGTGGAGTCTTGACATAATCGAAAAGAAAACCAACGAATTGGTGCACACTGCTTGCCTGGTTAATGGCGACCGCTCAATAAAGAAAATCGGAGAAAAAATCATTAAACTGGCCAGGGCCTGGCAGCGTGAACAAAAATTCCAGACCATCGCTCGAAATTATCTGGCCGCGGAAGAACGTGATAATGTCCGCTTCATTGGAGGAAAAAAAATTAGTATTTGATAAACCGCCACTAATTTATCATCACTAATCTCACTAATACTTTATATCAACTAATGTAACTAGAATAATAAAATTAGTGAAATTCGTGAATTAAAATTCGTGGCCATAACACAAATAAAACTATGATTTGGGCAAATTTCCTACACATTTATCAACCACCGACACAAAAAGAATTCTGGGTAAAAAAAATAGCCAACGAATGCTACCGCAAACTCACCAAGGGACTAAAAGAAAATCCGCAGGCAAAAATAACCATGAACATCAACGCCGTATTGACCGAGTTGTTTGAAAAATGCGGCTGTCAGGATATCATTGCTGATATTAAATTTCTGGCCGAACGCGGACAGGTAGAGTTAACGGCCAGCGCCAAATACCACCCCTTTTTGCCGATGATGCCAAAAAATGAAATTATCAGACAAATAAAATTAAACACGGAAACCAACCAAAGGTTCTTTGGTAAAAAAGCCTATAATCCGCAAGGGTTTTTCCCGCCAGAAATGGCTTATAATCGCAAAGTTGGCGAAACCATAGCCCAACAGGGATATAAATGGTTGATTCTAGACGAACTAGCCTATTCAGGAAAAATGAAAGACATTGACTGGTCGCAAATATACACACTTAAGGGTATTGATAATTTTTTCATTTTCTTCAGGGAAAGGGAGGCCAGCTTCCGTATTCTCTCTGCAGAAATTGGCATGAGCGTATTTTCCGGAAGCATGCTAATTAAATTGTTGGGTGATCGCATTAATAAAAATGAATATCTGATTACTGCTATGGATGGCGAAACATTCGGCCACCATCGGCCAGGGCTTGAGGATCTTTTATTTGATATGTATAAGACAAAAGAATTAAAAGCTGTAACTATCTCGGAACTACCCGGGCTCTTCACTAAGAGGGTAGCCGTAGACCCTCGTCCTTCTTCCTGGGCGCTAATGAAAAAAGACATTGAGCGCAACACGCCATTCTCGCGCTGGAACGACAAAAATAATATTATTCAAAAAATGCAGTGGCGACTAACCAACCTAGCGCTTAAAACCATAAAATCAACAAAATCGAATACAAAAACATATACTAAAATCCGGCACGATCTTGACCGAGCCGTTCATTCTGACCAATACTGGTGGGCTTCGGCCATGCCCTGGTGGAGCATTGAAATGATTGAAGCTGGCGCAAAAGATTTATGCAATGTGGTACTTGAGTCCCCCGTGCCAAAAAAAGACAAGGAGCTGGCGAAAAAATTGTATCAAAAAATCCTTTATACGGCTTTTGATTGGCAACGTTCAGGTAAAGTGGATGCCATGGCCAAATCTGCCGACGAAGATGTGACCCAGCGTATCACTACCGAAATGCCCTATATCCCCGAGGAAGAATTCAATAAAATTGTAGGGAACCTAGAAAAACAGATGTTCGAGGCAGCCCAAGCCCAAGAATACGAACGCGCTGCCCAGATCCGCAATCGCGTCAACGAGCTGAAAGAAAAAAAAGATCAAATAACCAGAAAATGAAAATGGCCAAAAGAAATATCAAAATTGTTCTCAACGAATCATTCATGAAGCGTTTTTTGACTCAAAACATAAAAACTTTTTTCCCGGCTGCCAAAAAAATCTCTTTTTTCTACGGAAAATACATGCGCTTTCTTTCGGAAGAAAGTTTCCTGGTGCGTTATGAAATTGATCTACTCCTAAAAAATGGCTTAATTATCACAAAAATCCTGCGTGGCAATCGGGTCAAACCAGAGACTTATCCAATTATGAAATTTTTCTTCCAACTATTTCAAAAACGAGGTCGCTACGTTGTCCCTCGGCCGCTCGCCTATTTCAAAGACCTGAAGTTTCTCCTCTATGAAGAGTATCGTGGCTGGGTTCTGCGGGAATTCGACCACCAACTGGATGTTCTAATGAAAACCGTACCAAAAATAGCCAGGCAACTGGCGGAAATCCACAACTACTCGCCGAATCTGGGCCCTACCAGAACTATCCGAGATGAAATAAAATATTTTGACTTATTAAAAACAAAAATTAATCAGTTCCTGCCTCAATCAAAGATTAAATTCAATAAGCTTGCCGAGCGTTATCTAATTAAATTGAAGCAAATCGATTCGCTGTCAAAACATGTTTTGAATCATGGCGATTTCCAAGGCAGCAATATCATCTATGATCTCCGCACACAAAATATCGGGTTTATTGATTTCGCTTCAGCAGTGCGCACCTCGCCAGCCAACGATGTGGCCACTTTTTTAACTCATGCTCGAGCTATGCTTTGTTATCTTTTCCCCAGAAACAAAGTTGACCGGCTGGAAAAACTTTTTCTCAAAAACTATTACGCTAAAGTTTCCAAAAAAATAGCGAAAATCGTCCGTCACGACCTGTCCACCTACCAAGGGCGCATCGGTTTGGACATAATCACCACCACGGCCGTCTTTACCGAGTACAATAAAAGCCCATATTATCAAACCATTATCAACGAAATGTTTCGCCGGGCTTATCATAATCTGAAATAGTCATTGATCACCATGCCAAAAAAATTACACCTCGAACCGCCAGCACCTCTGTCCAATTATCTAAAAAAATCTTGCCGAGTTTTATCCGGACGCCTCAATCATTTATCCAGTTAATTGCCAATCAATCGTCGGGCCGCATAACAATTATGCTTTAATTGATTTTAGCCAAAATCATCGGGGGGCTTCGCGCTGTATGATATTGGCGCGTTTCTGGCCCACCTCGGTTTGGTTCTAGTACTATATTACACAACCATACAGATAAAAAAGCTTAAAAAAAATTTATCAACCTATTTCCGCGCCAATCACGGGATAAAAAATACCAAAAAGTTACAACGAACAATCAGTCTGTTCCGGGTGAAAGCGGTTCTGGATTTTCTGAAATTCACCCTCAAGATAAACCGCCACTCAAATTCCACATTAAAACGAACTAGACAACGGTTCCAAGTGGTTATTAATAATACGTTGCAGCTCGCCGAATCAAAAAATCCAATAGTCTATAATATAAATAGTGAAAGCGTTAATATGAAAAAAATAAAAGTTCTTTTTACTGCCGCGGAGCTGAATCCGATGGCCAAAGTCGGGGGGCTGGCTGACGTCGTGGGCGCCTTGCCAAAGGCTCTGAAGAAACTCGGAATTGACGTGCGAATCGTTATCCCTAAATACGGATCAATTGATGCTGAAAAATATAGTCTGAAAAAAATAGCTGACGGCATTGAAATTCCGTTCAAACACTCCACAGAAAAAATAGGGCTATTTGAAACCCTTCTCCCAAACAGTCAGGTTCCGGTTTATTGTATCGACAATTATAACTACCTGGGGCAGGGCGGGGTATATTTTGAGGCGAACGGCTCTTCAACCACCTTAAGTCGCGAAGCCAAACGGTTTACCTTTTTCTCGCGGGCCTGCCTAGAGATATTCGCACCTCTCAACTGGTACCCGGATATCATTCACTGCCACGACTGGCACGTCGGACTGGTGCCGCTGTTATTAAAAATCCAAACCAAAAAAAACCCGCGTCTTCAAAATATAAAAACAGTTATATCGATTCATAATCTCGAATATCAGGGCAGATATAACGCCCAGCAAATCATGGATTTAGTGGGCATTCATTCGGATGATTATCCCACCTTATCGGTTTTGCATGACGGCGACCTGATCAGTCTGCAGCAGGCTATCATAATCAGTGATTATATCAGCACGGTCAGTCCGTCTTACGCTGCAGAGATACTTACTCCGGAGTACGGCGCGGGACTGAATATTGATCTGGCCAAACGCAAAAACCGGCTTATTGGTATTTTAAACGGCATTGATGTTGATCGCTTCAATCCTGCCACTGATCGGGACATTAGCGCCACTTTTACAGCTCACGATACCACCGGAAAGAAAATCTGCAAAACCACCCTGCAAAAAACCTGCGGGTTTCCCACAAACAAAAAAATCCCCCTCCTGGGCCTTGTCTCCCGTTTAGCCGAGCAAAAAGGACTTGAGCTGGTGGCTGAGATTGCCGATGATCTAACCAAAATGGGCGTCCAATTGGTCCTGCTCGGTACCGGACTACCATCGCTTGAGGCGCTGATGAAAAAAATGGCAGACAACCACCCCAAAACTATCCATTGTAAAATTGCTTTCGATGCCAAATTCGCTCAACAAATATATGCCGGCGCTGATATGTTTTTAATGCCTTCAAAATTCGAGCCGTGCGGTCTGGGACAAATGATAGCAATGCGCTATGGCACGGTCCCAGTGGTGCGGGCTACCGGCGGACTCAAAGATACTGTAATTGACTATAACCCGGCCACTAACCAGGGCACCGGTTTTGTCTTCACCGGCTATACTTCCCGAGAGTTGCTGGTGGCCATTGAGCGCGCTCTAAGTCTTTATCAAGAGCCAAAAAAATGGCATACTATAGTCAGTCGAATTATGTGTGAAGATTTTTCCTGGCGCAGTTCCGCAGAAAAATATCAAAAGCTATATAATAATATAATAAACTTTTAGAAGAATAATGATAAAAATCCCAAAAATAAAAAGCGAGATCAGAATCGACGAAATCCACGACCGTTTCGTTATCGTCGCCCCCAAGCGTCTACAGCGACCACACGACGTAGCGACACATCATGAAATTCCGATAAAATCCAAAGATTGTCCTTTTTGCCAGGAAACGAAAATGATGTCGCAGCCAGCCCTATACCAGGTCGGTCCGGAACAATGGTGGGAAATCAAAGTAATTAAAAACATCTTTCCAGTAGTCAGCCTGACCACGCCCAAAACCTACGGCACGCAGGAGGTGGTTATTGAAACGCCACATCACAATAAAGAATTCGCGGAATTCAGCGAAGGACATATTGTCAGGTTGCTCAAGGCTTATGCCGCCCGCACCAAAGACATCGCTCAAGACAAAAAAATCAAGTACATCCTCGTTTTCAAAAATCACGGTGGTACGGCTGGCGCCTCTCTAGTTCATGCTCACTCGCAAATTTTTGCGGCTGGTTTTTTGCCACCGCACATAATCGATAAGCTAGCTGCCGCCCGAAAATACC
Source organism: uncultured Gammaproteobacteria bacterium (assembly GCA_964592105.1). GTDB lineage: Bacteria > Patescibacteriota > Patescibacteriia > UBA10025 > JAHIVO01 > CAZQBL01. The sequence continues at coordinate 40,472 of CAZQBL010000025.1, forward strand.
GCATCAAAAACGGTATTTGCTACTACTGTCATCTGGTGCAAAAAGAAATGCACGGCCCCCGAAAAATCGGCGGCGACAAATTTATGACCGCCTTTACTCCCTGGGCCTCCTCCTACAACTATGAGGCTTGGATAATCCCCCGGCGGCATATTGACAACATCACTCAGCTGGACGACAATGAGCTCAAATCACTGGCCAAATTCATGAAATTGATCATTAAAAGGCTCAACACCCTGCAGCTGCCATATAATTTCTACCTTCACCAAGCCGTAACGGAAAAGGACGAACACCTATACCTGCGCATCTGCCCGCGGCGCGACATCTGGGCCGGCATCGAAATGGGCTCACGCCTGATAATTAATACCGTGGCTCCGGAAGCGGCGGCGAAATTCTATCGGGGAAAGTAAAATTAATCTAATTCAAACGGGCGCACCATGCTTGCGCCTGTTTTCTTACTTGATTTTATCCCTATTTTATGGGAACATAAATTCACTAAACTTGGCTAACATTATGCGCCTAGAACTCACCCTCGGAATAATCGTTACTGTTATTATCATTTTTCTCGTTGGTTATTATTTGAGCACTTATAACCATAACCAAGAATTGCTCAACAACTCCGCCACATCATTGTCGACCAACTCAACAAACCTGAACACCAACGCCAATTTAATCATCCTAAATCCCCAGATCGTTGCTCTACACAATCGCGCTTCAGATTGCTGGCTCGTCATCAATAATAAAGTTTACGACGTCACAAAGTTTCTGAGCCAACATCCTGGCGGCAGCGAAATTATCGTACCCTACTGCGGTGGGGAAGCCAGTACTGCTTTTAACACTCAGGGTGGACGCGGCTCACATTCTGGAATGGCCGTCCAGAATTTAAACAGCTTATTTATTGGTAATCTGAACGGTGCAATCTCGGCCGACTCGCTTCAGCAGACCAGACCAACGGGCGCCCCAACCAACCTTAATCCCTCCCAAGGAGAATTCGAAGATGATTAAAATTTATCTATTCATGAAAAAAATTCACCGAATCCTCGTCTTGATTATAATTACCCTGGGCCTATTTATGATAGCTACTGGCACCCTATTAAAATTTTCAGCTTTTAGCACGAAATATTTTTCTTTTTTTGACCTGGGGCTGATCAGATACCTCCACAATCAAATTAGTATTTACTTCTCCATTATCCTCCTGCTTATGATTTTTTCCGGTAGCTGGATGTACGTATATTCCTGGCTCAAGGGGCGTAACAAAAATCAACCCCCGCAGGACAAAACCTCCTAGCGCATGCCTTTCGTAAATATTTCAGAAATATTACAAAATTCAGGAAAATTGCTGAGTATTAAATAAATATCTTAAAGAATTCGCCCATGTTGCGCTCTTTTATTACCATCCAACTCTATTCGGCTGGGGCGACTTCCTTCTCCAATAATGGTTTGGACACAGGCTCGATTCCACCACCGGCCTGATTATCATAAAATTCCTTAACCAGCGGTATAACGATGTTTTTCTGCCAATACTGTTCGCCCTCGGGCACTTTAACTATTGGAAAAACATAGGCTGGGACCAGATATTCTTGATAACCATCAGTATCCAACCTGGGAAGAGAAACAAACTGCACACTCGGATCGCCAAGACTTAATTCTACAGTCTTTTCCGCATTGGGATATGAATAATTGGCATATACTCCCCCTTGTTCAACCATACTCTTAATCTGGGCGACCTCCTGAATAGTTTTATACGACGAACTTTCATAATGTTGTACTGCTAGCCCCGTAACATTACTAACTTTGTTCTGCCGCAAATTTACATCCACATATAAACCGCTGGGGCTGCCGTCAATTGTATATACCAATCTGTCACCGATACGCAACGGGTAAAAAACCTGAATTATCTCAGGTATATAACCAGCCAAGCCAAATTTCAGCGTCTCCGCTGTTCCTCGCCACTGGTTTTGAACCTGTGCCTGCCCATAATTATCTAGGCCTACCCCATGCTCTATTAAAAAGTCGTTGGCCAGTTTAATTAAAGCATCGTCGTCAGGGATATCTGCCTCGGTTAACTGTTCTGTGGCGCAATTAGCCGGATCAACGCAAGACCCTACGCTTCCATCGTTTGAATACCACTGATTCCACAATTCGCTTATAGCGATGGTGCCCATGTCAAAATTCACATCCAGCTGATAGCCGTGATCCGAATCTTGGACCAGGCTCACTGATTGAATCTTCAAGCCGGAAAATGTACCAATATCCGCCAAGCCCTGACCCAAAAATCCGGCCAGGTTTGTTGTTTCCAATTTGACCGCCTGGCCGGTCAAGCGCTTTAGAACGTCCAGTCTTTCCGCGGGTGGAGTTATGTTACCAGAATAAACAAATTTATAATTAACACCACCGATCATATCTACATCGGACTGGGATTCTACATCCCCAGCACTCGGAGCCGAGGTTAAGGTTTTAGCTCCGCCCACGCCTAGGCCGCCACTACTGACTCCGCCTCGCCCGCTGCTCTGAATTAGTTCCTGGCTGGGCAAAACACCAAAAGCATTAGCCGAAAGCTTTTCAATGGTCAACCCGGCGGGCGAAACTTGGGTGGCCGGCTTCGAGTCAAGCTGATTCAAATAAACAGCCAAACCGGCCACAATTAGGGCGACACCGCCCAGAGAGAAAACCAAACCTCGGACCGACCACAGCCGACTCAAAGAAAATCCTCTGGCATCTTCTTGCGGCCAAGGCCGGGAAGATGATGCCAGTCGAAGAATTTCCGCGCGCAACTCTTTTTTGAACGCTTCGTTAATCTCGGCCGGTGGTCGGTCGGCCACCAATTTCAAAATTATTTTTTTCAATTCCCGCTCCCGGACGGCCAAATCAGGCTGGAGGACATAAAGTTCCTGAAGGATTTTTTTTATTTCTTGCTCGTTCATATTTTTTAGAATAAATTATTAATTAATAATATGATGCCGGCCATGACATAGGCCAGCTCCTCGCGAAGTCTGGCCATGGCTCGCACAAAAGACATCTTACAACTGGCCACTGATTTTCCGGTTATGCTGGCGATTTCCTGATACGACAGCTCGTCCCACAGCCTCATTATCACCACCTCACGATGTTCCGGCTTAATATTCCCCAGATATTCCCTAACTCTCTGAACATTTTGTCTGACGTCCAGGTCAACGGCTAAATCGCCGTCGTCAGACAAACCCCATATATCACTTATATCCTCAATATTTTTCTTGGTGCGATAATAATCAATTACCAAATTACGGGCGATACGGTAAAGCCAGGATGAAAATTTCCCACGAGAAGAGTTAAAAGAGCCGATTGCCTCCAGGGCTTTGAAAAAAGTCTGGCTGGTGAGATCCTCGGCGGTTTCCCGATGGGAAGTCTTGTAGTAGATGAATTTGTATATTTTATCGGCATAACGATCATACAAGACCGCAAATTCACTCATCTCGCCTTGTTGGCATTTTCTAATTATTTTTGTTTCATCCATGGATTTAGCCTCATTACACAATTTATAACGATATCGACAAAAAAAGGTAACACTTTCTGCTCCGGTATTATACCATTTATTCGGGTTTTTTATTTACTTGAAATGTGCTAAGATAAAAAAGTAATAAATTAATTCATTAATATATAAAAACTATGTCTAATAAAAAAGCCCTCTTAGCACTGACTTTAGTGTTAGCCGCCAGCTTGGTTCTGAGCGGCTGCACCAAAAAAGCTGCGGAATCAGCGGCCGAAAAAGCCATTGAAAAAGCTACTAATAGCCAAGCTGACGTCGACATCGGCACTAACAGCATCAAGGTAAACACCAACACTGGCTCAATGCAGATCGGGGGTAACGTCGTCATGCCGGAAAATTTTCCCGACGATATCTATGTCATTGATGGTACTCTTACCTATGCTTTAACTGCCTCGTCAGGAAAATCATATACGATTACCATAGAAACCAATAAATCAGTGAATGAAGTAAAAAACATATATGAAAATAAACTAGCCGAAGATGGCTGGACCATTAATGTCAATTCCATGGTTCAAGGCTCTCTCGGCCTCGGGGCACAGAAAAGCAACCGCTCGGTTACCATTACCGCCTCGGAAATAGATAGCAAGACATCGGTGTCCATTATTACTTCTGAAAACGAGTGAACGAATGACGCCTTGCTCTGGTCGCCAAAACCATTCCCTCAACCGAAAATAAAAATATAGGGATTAAAATGTTAATACCCGAGGAAAAAATATCTCGGAGTCAAATATTCCGCTGCAGACCTGACGTTGCTCAAACAAAAAATACCACTAACCATTACTGCCGAACGCGTGGATTTTAGCGGCGATCCCAACAAAATATTTTTTGACTCAACGCCCGTCGATACCCAAAATTCCTCGGCTAAAATTACCGCTTTTCTCAATAAGTAGGTTCACGGTGTCTGACTCGCCCTTCCAAAACACGCAGGTAAAAATGACTGAAGGCGGCGTTGAAGTTGCTGGCCAACTAAACATGTACGTCAAATCCCCGGCCTATGCTAAAATCATGATTAAGCGCGCCGGCACCAAAAGCGTCTCAATAAATGTGATATCGACTAAATTAGGAGTCTTCAATGTCCCGAAAAAATACTTACAACAAATCAACGACCGGGTCAACAAGAAAGCAAATGAACGCATAGCTGAAATGCCCGGGCTTTACAATGCTCAGCTAGATTACCGTGACGGCCATGACGTATTCAAAGGCGCCGTACCTGCCGAAGTAAAAAGCACAGCCAGCGGCTGGATAGATCTTTTACTAAAATAGCCGCCCCAAAACATAAAAAATGAAGCCAGATCCTTTTTATAAAGGTCCGGTCTTTTTAGCAAATGACTCCTGGTCGCGGCAACTGTATTTAGAGCTTGGTCCGTTTTTAACTCCCTGACGAATTTCCTTTTGCCCACCTTAAGCAGCGCCCCACTCTGGTCTCGTCCTTAAAGTTAATTCCGGTCGTTCTTTTATAAACAAAATATAACAAAAAAACTACAAAAATAATAATTGCAAAACCGACACCGACCGAAATACCCGCCCACTTCAATTACGCTCCCCGGTCAACCATGTTTGACCATTTTTTAAAAAACTTCTCGCTACCGCAGTATTATTTAATCAATCTGACGAATTTCCTTTTGCCCACCTTAAGCAGCGCCCCACTCTTTACCTCAACCTCCTGTCGCCAATTTTTAACAACCTCATTGTTGAAAACTACGCCACCCTGCTCCACCAGGCGACGCGCTTCGCTTTTTGACGGGGCGCATTTGGTTTCGGTAATAATATCGAGGATAGAAAATCTGCCTTCTTTTTTCAGCTTATACTGAGGTATTTGACTGGGCGACCCCTTCTCACTAAAAACTTTGGCGAATTCCTTGTCGGCCCGCTCGGCCGCCTGTGACCCGTGATACATAGCCACAATCTCTTTGGCCAGTCTGCTTTTATAATTTTTGGGGTTGACGCCGCCACTTATGGCCCGTTCATACTGGGCAATCTCCTCAAGCGGCACATCCGTCAATAATTCGAAATATTTCATGATCAATCCGTCGTGGATAGACATTACCTTGCCATACATATCATCAGGCGAATCGTTTATATTAATAGTATTACCAAGGCTTTTGCTCATTTTTTCTTTGCCATCGGTGCCTTCCAAAATTTTCACAGTCATAATGTCCTGAGGCTTTTGATTATAGCTGGGTTGCACCGTACGGGCCGTAAGCATATTAAAAGTTTGGTCGGTGCCCCCCAACTCGACATCAGACCGCAAGGCAACCGAATCATAGCCCTGCAGCACCGGATAAATCAGTTCGTGAATCCAGACCGGTTTTTTCTGATTTAGTCGTTTTTGAAACATATCACGTTCCAACATTTGGTTGGCCGAAAAAAGGCTTAATAACTGAACAAGTTCGGCCAGGTCCATCTCGCCGTACCACTCCAGGTTGTAGCGCATTTCCACCTTGGACAAATCCAATATCTTGCTAACCTGCTCTTTATAGGTGGCTATGTTTTTTTCAATTTCTTTTTCCCCGAGCGGCTTGCGAGCTGCCCGCTTGTCGGTTGGGTCGCCCACTCGGGCGGTAAAATCACCTATTAAAAATATAACCTGATGGCCCAAGTCCTGAAATTGCTTCAGCTTGCGCAAAACGACCGTGTGACCAAGATGCAAAAGAGGGCTAGTCGGATCGATACCCAACTTCACCCGCAACTTTTGCCCGGACTTAAGCTTTGCCCCCAACTCTTCTTTAACGATAACCTCCTGGACGCCACGGTTTAATAATTCCTTAATTTTTGTAGATTTGTCCATATAATCTAGTTCTTATCATTCTAATTATAGCCCTTTTTTGATATAATAAAAAGGTTAATTGAATTTTTATTTTACTTATGGCAAAATATACGCTTGGCTTAGACATCGGCGGCACAAAAATCCAAGCCGGACTGGTCTCGAAAGAAAACAGAATCACCAGAAAAAAACAGGTAATTTACCTAAGAAAAAACAAATTGAGTGTTTTGCACGGGATTTATGAGACAATTGATTCAATTTTTTCCTCTGGGGTTGGAGCAATTGGGATAGGCATTACCGGCGAAGTTGACACTTCAAGCGGTGTAGTCAAATATAGCCCCAATCTGCCAGGTGACTGGAAAAACGTCAAATTAAAAAAAATTTTAAGAAAAAAATATGGGGTCCCGGTATCAATAGATAATGACGCCCACTGCATTGCTTTGGCCGAGGCGTATTTCGGCGCTGGCCGAAACTATCCTGTTGTTGCGAGCTTGACCATCGGCACCGGCGTTGGCTTTTCCTTGATAATCAACGGCCGCATCTACCGTGGCGCCAACAACATTATTGAATTCGGACACACCATTACCGGCAACCTGGCCCAAAAGTGCAGCTGTGGTTTGCGTGGGCACTTCGAGGCACTGGTTTCTGGTCCGGCCATGACCAGAGAATACAAAAAACTAACCGGCCTGACCAAGACGCCACAAAATATCGAAATTGCGGCCAGGCATGGCGACCGTCGAGCCCAAAAAATCTTCAAGGAAATGTCGACTAATTTAGCTCGCGGTCTCGCCAACGTAATCCACAGCTACAACCCCTCAATTATCGTACTGGGCGGCGGGCTTGGCCGAGTTGATATCTTAACTGATCCGGCTATTAAACAGGTCCGTAATTACATTAAATACCCTGGCCTGAAAAATACTAAAATCGTGAAAACGTCACTTAAATACGATGCTGGTATACTCGGTACGGCCATGATAACTCGAAAAAATTATTGATATGCCCATACCATATTTAAAAAACGCCGATTTTCGTATTAAGGAAATCAGCAAAAGGATTGTCGGTCATCACCAAGGGAACAGACCCAAAAAATTCTGGAAAAAAATTATAAGCCGCTGGTTTCCAATTACTATTATTTCCGTCATTCTCGTAATCATTTTCGGACTGGCGGCCTTTGCCTGGTTTTCGCGCGACTTGCCCGATCCAAATAAAATCATCGATCGCAACGTGGCCGAAAGTACTAAAATTTACGCCAATGACGGCACGACCCTTTTGTACGAGATACACGGGGATCAAAAAAGAACAGTAGTCAATCTGGAAAATATCAGCGATTACGTAAAGCAGGCCACAATCGCCATTGAAGACAAAGACTTCTACAAACACCCCGGATTCAGCATCCGCCGCATTATCTCCGCTATTATTACCGACATTATGAGTGGACGTAAGGCCCAAGGCGCGTCAACAATAACTCAACAACTCATTAAAAATGCGGTGCTGACTACGGAAAAAAGCTGGTCGAGAAAAATAAAAGAGGTAGTGTTAGCCTATCAACTGGAACGCAAATTTACCAAAGATCAGATTCTGAAAATGTACTTCAATGAAATCCCCTATGGCTCGACCTCGTACGGAGTGGAATCGGCCGCCCAGACCTTCTTCAATAAATCCGCCAAGGACTTAGACCTGGCCGAGGCCGCTTTGCTGGCTGCCATTCCTCAAGCGCCTACTTACTACTCCCCCAAGGGCAACCATACCGATGACCTAATAGCCCGGCAGCGCCTAGTTCTCCAGTTGATGACAGACCAGGGCTATATCACTCAGGAGGAAGCCAATCAAGCTAAAGAAGTTGACATCCTAAAAAGAATTCGGACCAAAAGTGACAATATCTTAGCACCACATTTCGTCATGTATGTCAAAGAAATTCTCAGTGAAAAATATGGAGAAAAAATGGTGGAGCAGGGCGGGCTTAGGGTCGTTACCACCCTTGACTACAACAAACAAAAATTCGCCGAAGAGGCTATTGAAAAATATGCTGATCGCAACCAAAGTCAGTATCGTGCTTCCAACGCGGCTCTGGTCTCTTTGGACACAAAAACCGGACAGGTGCTGGCCATGGTCGGCTCGCGCGACTATTTTGATGAATCCATTGATGGCCAGGTCAATGTAGCACTTCGGCCTCGTCAACCAGGCTCTTCATTCAAGCCATTTGTCTATGCCACGGCTTTTGCAAAAGGCTATACCCCAGAAACAATACTTTTTGACCTAGTAACAAAATTCAAGACAGATACCAAAGACTATGAACCGCATAATTATGACAATAAAGAACATGGCCCATTATCCATGCGCAAAGCCTTGGCCGGTTCTCTTAATATACCAGCCGTAAAAACGCTTTACCTAGCAGGAATCGATAACGTCCTTGATAACGCCAAAAAACTTGGCTATACAACATTTGAAGATCGTTCCCGCTTTGGTTTGTCGATCGTTCTGGGCGGTGCCGAGGTTAAACTACTAGAACACGTCTCCGCCTATGCCACGCTGGCTCGAGAAGGTATCAGACACCCGGTGGCCATCATCTTACGAGTGGAAAACAAAGACGGAAAAGTGCTGGAAGAATTTCAAAACCGCGAAGAACGGGTGATCGACCAAAAGGTCGCCCAACAAATTACCAACATTCTGACCGATAACGAGGCCCGTTCGTTTATCTTCGGCTCCCGCAACTACTTAACCCTACCAGATCGGCCAGTGGCGGCCAAAACTGGAACGACCAACGATTATCATGATGCCTGGACCATGGGCTATACTCCATCAATCGCGACTGGGGTTTGGGTAGGGAACAGCAACAACGACGAAATGAAACGTGGCGCCGACGGTTCGGTGGTTGCCGCGCCCATCTGGCAAGAATACATGAAAAAAGCCACGCGAGGACCCGTTGAAGTCTTTCACGCACCGCCTGCCAACAACGCAACCAAACCAATTCTGCAGGGCAAGATCGGGGTCGACATAACCACCAAAGTGGATAAATATACTGGCTTGGTTATACCCGATTCTTGTCTAAACACCTATCCGCCAGAATTTATAGAGGAAAAAAAATTCAATGAGGTTCATAACATTCTTTATTATGTCGACAAAGATAACCCGGCCGGACCCGCCCCTCAAGACCCCTCAAAAGACCCTCAATTTAATAACTGGGAGGAGCCAGTTAAAAGATGGGCCGAACAAAATAATTTCATTGATAAGAAGCCGGCAAAGGGTGATTGTAGTGTGCGAGCCGAAACCAACAAACCAATTGTGTCTATTACCACACCACTAAGCGACTCAACCATTACCACGACCAAATTCATCATTCAGGCTACGGTTACTGCTCCACGACCAATAAAAAAAGTTGTCTATTATCTGGACGAAAAACAAATCGGCGAATCATTAGCGGCCCCCTTTACACTAGAATATGATTCAACCGGACTGATCAATGGTTTTCATGACTTAAAAGCCGAAGCCTATGACGATATATTCAACAAAAATTCCACCACAATTACTATTAATTATTTAATAGACGAGCCCCCAACAATACTGCCGGAGTAGGTCGCTCTGAAAAAATGAAAAAAAGAATAAAACCAAAAGCGTGCTGATGTTTGACAGCACGCTTTTTATTGGAAAATTAACTAATCAATTACCTTATTATTGTTTTATGGGCATTATTATATAAATATAATTTCCATTTTTTTCCGGCCGTAATAATCCAGGGTTTACATTGCTGGTCATTTCCAAAACACATTGTTCACTGCTAATATTCTGAAGACCATCCAAAAGAAAACGGTAGTTCAGAACAATATTGTTCTCCTCTCCTACAATGTCTGCCGTCTGTCTGACTTCGCTCTCGCCGATCTGAGCATTGGTAGCAAAAACAATTATCTCGCCCGTTTTTTTATCAAACTTCAAAGTAATATCATTGCCTCCCTGTTTACAAAAAAGGCTGGCCTGTTTTATGGTGTTAATAAACTCAGACGTGTTGACGATGACGCGCGTACGATGTTCGCTTGGTATGATCTGCTTATAATCAGGGTATTGCCCTTCAATTAATCTGGAAGTTAGCCTGGTCTCTCCCAGAGAAAACAAAACTTGGTTTTCGTTGCAAGAAATGACCGCCACTTCATTGGCCTCGTTCAAAACCCGAATAAGCTCTTGAATTGTTCTGAGAGGGACAATTATCTGTTGGTTTTTTACAGCTGGTTTTTCCAGTTTTACTACTTTTTCAGCCAAACGATAGCTATCTGTGGCCGCCAAAGTAAGTTGTTCGTTATTAAAATCCATATATACTCCGCTAATCTCCGGCCTGGTCTCATCTAAGGCCACGGTAAAAACTACAGACGATAGGGCATCTTTCAGCGTCTTGGCTTTAATTTCAAATTTTTCGGCGGCCTCAACATCGGGGATAATGGGGAATTCAGAAGCAGGGGCACCTTTCATAATTGTTTTGGATTTACTGCACGAAATTTTAAAATCTTGTCCAGAAACCTCCATGGTTATGTTTTGTTTGGGGAGCAGATTTATAAAATCGCTAAAGGTTTTAGCCTGAACAGTGTAGCTTCCTTCGGCTTCAATTTTGCCACGTACTTGAGAAACTATACCGATTTCTAAATTGGTTGTAGCCAATTTTAGCATCCCCTTTTCCGCGGTTAATAAAACATTATTCAGAATTGGCAGAGAAATGTTTTTGCTGGCAATGTGACTAACCATCTGAAGGCCACGTGATAAATTTTCTTGCGTACAAATAATTTTCATATTTTTTTAATTTATATATAATATTAAGTTAAAGAATAAATATATAAGGAGGGTGGAAAAGTGGATAGATTTAAGAAAGTAGCTTTTTAGTTTGTTTTTAAAAATATTTTCTGGTGGACGTTTAATTTTTTGATGTGAATATGTTCTTGGTTGATTGTGTCTGGTTTGGGCGTAACTTTCTAATCGGTGAACTAGGGTTATTTGATATGGTTTTTTTGTTCAGATCAACCAACAAGTTGTCAACAAAATAATTGTATTCGCTACACCAGTGCTCCACAGATTGATACGGCTTGCCCACAGGATATTAACAGCCCATAAGCCTTATTTATTGTAAAGCCTCTGGCGGATTAAGTTGATGTCCTGTCTGATTTTTTCGTCTTCATCGGCAAGGCGTTTAATTTTTTCGTAGGCGTGCATGGCCGTGGTGTGGTCTCGATTGCCAAGCTCATGGCCGATAGTAGGGTAAGAGCACTTTCCCTCCTCACGCATTAAATACATGGTTATTTGGCGAGGGATCACTAATTCTTTTTTTCGACTGTTGCCCAGCAGATCGTCAATTTTTATCTCAAAAAACGAAGCCACTTGTCCAATTATTTGTTTGACGGTTATGGCCCCGCCTCTTTTTTGGAAAGGGGAAACGCTGGTGAGTATGCTTTTTACGGAGTTAACATCAGGAGAAGTATTGTTGAGGTGGTGGAAGGCGATAATGCGATTAAGGGCTCCTTCAAGTTCACGGACGTTGCTTTGAATGGTGGTGGCCACCAAATTGATGACTTCCGTGGACAGGGGGTAGTTTTTTTCGGCACATTTTGCATTTAAGATAGCCACTCTGGTTTCGAAGTCGGGTTGGGCGATATCGGCAAGCATTCCCCACTCAAAACGGGAAACAAGGCGGTTTTCTAGGGCGGGGATAGCCTTGGGAGGCCTATCGGAACTTATAACAATTTGTTTGTTGTGTTGGTGTAGGGCGTTGAAGGTGTGAAAAAATTCTTCCTGAGTTCCCTCTTTTCCAGCCAAAAATTGAATGTCGTCAATCAGAAGGACGTCGGCGGTGCGGTAGGCGTCTTTGAACCTTTCTGCGTCGCCCTGGCTGATCGAACGGATGAATTCATTGGTGAATTTTTCGCAGGTAACATAAATTACTTTTTTTGAGGGGAATAGTTTGTGGACTTCTTGCCCGATGGCTTGCATGAGGTGGGTTTTTCCCAAACCAGCGCCGCCGTACAGAAATAGAGGATTGTAAACTTCGCCTGGTTTCTGGGCTACGGCCAAACAGGCGGCGTGAGCCAATTCATTACCTTTGCCGACGATGAATGTTTCAAAAGTATAGCGGTTATTCAGACCGAAACCGTTTTTTTCGTTTTTCACAGTTGAGTTTTTGTTGTCGTGTTCCAAGACGACGCCCTCCTTCCCCCTCTCCTTCGGCGCTGAAATAGGCATCGTTTTGTGTAAGGATTCAACCTTGTAATTAACGACCGCAATTTGATTGTTGGATACGTTCTGAAGCGCCCTAAGAATTTCTTTGTGGTATTTGTTTTCCAGCCACGTTTTTGTAAAGGCATTGGGCACGCCAATAGTGACTTGGTTTTTTTCGTGTTGGGCGATAAAAGTATTTTTGAACCAAGTAGTAAAATTAGCCTTGCTGATAGACAGCTCAAGCTCACCTAGGGCCGCCTGCCATAATTGGGTGTTGTCCATAGGTTCTAAGTGGGACAGGGTTTGTAAATTAAGGTACTTATCATCTTATCACAAAGAGAGTATTTAAAAAATGTTAATCTGTTGATCGTTTGTGCATAAACTGTTAATAGTTTTATAAAATGGTAATATTTTAACGTCACGACTTATCCAAGACAGAGTCATTTAATACGAAAAGAATTGACTAATAAGCGCCAAACAGATATACTGAACTAGCTTTTAATAGTAGGAATTTGAGCGATTTTTAAAATAAACAATATGCCCAAGAGGACGTACCAACCAAAAAAAAGACAGCGCGGCAAGGAACATGGCTTCCGGAAAAGAATGAGAACAAAGAGTGGGCGAAAGGTTTTGTCGCGTCGCCGAAAGAAGGGCCGCTATATTTTGAGTTATTAATCGCGGCCGCCCATCAATGTTGAAAAAAAGTGCTAGAATAATTAAGACAAAAGATTGGCAAATACTGCACAAACAAGGCCGTACGGTATTTGGCCAGGGAATTGCTTTAAAAATACTAAAAAATGAGTCTGGTATTTCCCGATTTGGTGTGGTGGCTGGAACAAAGGTTAGTAAAAGAGCCACGATCCGTAATCGTCTTAAGAGGCAAATTAGAGCTATAATTAGGCAAAATTACAACAAGATAAGAAATGGCTATGATATGATTATTATTATCAGACCGGAATTAGCCACGAAAACATTTGCCGAAATTAAAAATGTTCTGGAAGAATCTTTTAAAAAGGCCGGACTAATTTCATGATAGGCTTCTGGCAACAAATAAACCTTTTTTTTAAATGCTATATTTTGTGGCTTATTAAACTGTACCAGAAGATTCTGTCCTTTGATCACGGACTTTTGTCCTACCTTTATCCACATGGTTTCTGTCGCTTTCGTCCCACTTGTTCTGAATATGTTTACCAGGCCATAGAGCGTCATGGTGTGATCAAAGGCGGTTGGCTGGGCTTTAAAAGAGTTCTAAGGTGTAATCCTTTTAATAAGGGAGGCGAAGATCCGGTGCCCAAGTAAGAATAAGAAATTTATGGGAAACATATTTAACCTAATATTATTTGAGCCAATATTTAATGCTGTTGTTTTTATTTATAAATATATTCCCGACCTCGGTGTGGCCATTGTTATTCTAACTCTGATTATTAGGGGCCTTCTCTATCTTCCCTCCCGGTCGTCCATTCGCTCACAGAAATCTTTGCAACAGACCCAGCCTAAATTGAAAGCCATCCAGGAAAAATACAAAAATAATAAAGAAGAGTTGGGGCGTCAGCTTATGAAATTTTATAAAGAAAACAAAATAAACCCCTTTTCCTCGTGCTTACCTTTGCTTATCCAGCTGCCTATTCTCATCGCCCTTTATCAGGCATTTTTAGCCGTATCACAAACGGATCCGACCACACATATATTGCTGGCAAAACAGCTTCAGCATCTGTATGAACCCCTTAGGGATTTTTTCGCTAATACCCCTATAAATCCTATATCCTTGGGCTTTATCAATTTATCGGCCAATAAAAATTTTATATTGGCCCTGCTGGCTGGAGCGGCACAATTTTGGCAGTCAAAAATGCTTTTGGCCAAGCAACCGCCTAAAGTCGCTGGCGCCAAAGACGAAAGCATAACCGCCGGTATGAATAAACAAATGACTTATATGATGCCTATTATTACGATTATCTTTGGCTTACAGTTTCCGGCCGGCTTGACTTTGTACTGGTTGTTCTCTACCCTTTTCACCGTGGCTCAGCAGTATTATATTTTTAAGAAAGACGATAAAAAAATAGAGGAGAAGCCCGCCGCATGATTTTAAAAAATAATGACCTAATAAATCTGCCGGTTTACACCAGATCCAATCAGCATCTCGGACGAGTTGCTGGTTTTGAAATAGACCAACAAACACAGCAGATTGTTAGATATGAGGTAAAAAGCGGCGGGATAATTAGCGATTTATTGAGTAAAAAACTGTTGGTTTCCCGGGAACAGGTCGTGTCTATCAACTCGGAGAAGATGGTGGTCGAGGACACCGCAGTACCGTATGCGGAACAAAAAAGAGAAACCGCCAAAAACGCTGCTGTAATTGGGTAGGACTAATGAAAAATTACCGGTTCGTTTTTAATGACGGCGTTTTTTTGTTGACGGTTATAAGTCGAGAACAACGACCCAAGACCGAAAAGTTGATTATTGTCCGGTGATAAGAGGACAGAAGATTTTGGATTTTGTTTGCCCACTCGATGATAACCACAGAGTCTGGCCGGCCCAAAAAATCGTATAAACCAATGTTTCTAATCTCGCTCGGCTTTTTCAGACGGTAAAGATCGATATGACAGAAGTATTTTATGCCTGCATGATGGACGCGGTAAACTTTCATTAAAATAAAGGTTGGGCTGGTTATTAGTTCTTTGATGCCAAAGCCCCGGGCCAGGCCTTTGGTTAAGACTGTTTTGCCTCCGCCTAAATCGCCAATTAGGGCGAAAACACAGCCCCTTTTGGTTTTTTTGGCAAGTCTTAGCCCAAAATCTATAGTTTTGTGCGGTGAGCGCGAGAGATATTTCATATTGTGAATTTTAGGGTATCTACGGCCGTTTTGCCAAATCTTGACAGGTAAATCAGCTTAAAGTATACTAATTTATTCAACTTAATAAAAAAGATTATTTATTGCAGTTTTTAGATATGGAGCATTCGCCGACCCAACAAGCAATTGATTTAATAGAAAAGAGCGCCAACATTGTTATAGCCTTAGCGAAAAATCCAACCACCGATGCGATTGCTTCTGGTTTGGGTTTGTTTTTGGCTCTGGAAAAAATTAAGAAGAAAGTTAAGCTGGTTTGTCATGATTTCAATCTGCCGCCCACCCACCAGTTTCTTCCCAAAAGTTCGGAGATACACAATGATCTGACGGCCTTAAGGAAGTTTATCATCAGCCTGGATTTATCGAGGACGAAGGTCCAGGAATTAAGTTACGATATAGCAGACAACAAACTTAATATTTTTATTACGCCCAAGAATGGATTTTTTGAGCCCCGAGACGTTACCACTTCGGCTTCGTCCTATGATTACGATTTAATTATTGTGGTCGATTCGCAAGATTTGGAAGCACTGGGCAAGGTTTATGATGATAATACGGAATTTTTTTATCACACGCCCATAGTAAATATCGACCATAACCCGGCTAATGAGTATTTTGGGCAAATAAATATAATTGATTTGGTGGCCACCTCAACCTCGGAAATAGTTTTTGGGCTGATTAAGGGTTTCAAGGAGCATCTCATGGACGAATATATTGCCACCAGTCTTTTGACCGGCATTATTTCCAAAACCAAGAGTTTTCAAAGCAGTTCTGTTACGCCGCGCTCACTGGCCATCAGCAGTCATCTTATCGAAAACGGTGCCCGTCGAGATGAGATAATCCAAAATCTCTACCGGACCAAGACGATAAACACCTTGAAACTTTGGGGTCGGGCCTTGGCCCGTTTGAAAACCGAGATGGACGGCAAAGTTGTTTGGTCGCTCCTGAACCGACAGGATTTTTTCAAGTCAGGTGCCGGCGAGAATGATTTAACAGGCGTGATCGATGAATTGATAATAAATACGCCAAATGCCGAGGTGGTTATAATTCTTTATGAAGCTTCGGAAAAGGACATCGGGGTGATCGTTAGCAGTGTCCAGGCCGTTGATGGCTTGGAGTTGTTTAAGGAGTTTGCGCCCGACGGGACACGAAATTTTTCTAAATTCAAACTTGAGGGTAAGAATATAATCGAGGCCGAGACCCAAGTTTTGAACGTTGTCCGGCGGTATTATCAGAATTTGAAAAAATAAAAAACAGTCAGCCAACCGATGCCCGGCACCGGAAATTACCGGCCGAATTCATTTTTTATTGTTTTGAAATGGTTGATAAATAAAAATGCCACTTATAAAAATTCCACTTAATAAAGAAAATCTGCTATACTTTTAAGCATGAGTAGCGATATTGTTAGTAAAAACGACAGAAATATAAGCGATTTGGTCAAGCTTTCGCATGGAGTTTCTGGTAAGACGGCGGTGAGCTCGGACGAGGTTGAGGAGAAGCTGAAAGAGAAGATTAAACAGCTTGATGATCAGAAGAAAGAAGAATTAACTAGAGAAATGGCCGATAAATCTGGCTATCCTTATATTTCTCTTAAGGGTTTCCCGGTGGCGCCAGAGGCCATGAGCGTTATTAGCGAGGAAGAGGCTAAGCGTTTAAGAGTCGTCTGTTTTTTTAAGACAGATGCCGAAATACGTCTGGGGGCTGTTGAGCCGGGTCGCAGCGAAGTGGCAGCGCTACTGGATAAATTAGCAGATGAGTATCGGGTGCACGGGCAAATTTACATGATTTCCGATACCAGCTTCGAGGCGGCCATAAAGCTATATGCCAAAATTCCCAAACCGCGAAAAGTGGTGAGTGGCATTGAAATAACCGAAGCTGATTTGAATCGTTTGCGGGGCGAAATAGATACTTTCCGCGATTTGAACGACAAACTGCAACGTGTTTCCATGACTGACATGTTTTCCTTAATCATGGTCGGTGCTATCAAGGCCAATGCTTCTGATGTGCACATTGAAGCCGAGCAAGAAGATGTTAAGGTGCGTTTCCGTATTGATGGTGTGTTGTACGATGTGGCTAACGTGCCAAAGAAGTTATGGCCACAGATAATAAACCGCGCCAAGCTGATCGCCAAATTAAAAATTAATATTATTGATGCTCCGCAGGATGGACGCTTCACCATTTATTTGACTAATGAATTCATAGATGTTCGAGTTTCTACAATACCTAGTGCTTATGGGGAAAGCATCGTCATGCGTCTCTTGATGTCATCGGCGGCCGCTTTGACTCTTGATGATTTGGGTCTCGTTGGGCCCCCTTTTGAAATTATGAAAAAAGAGATTGTTCGGCCCAATGGCATGATTTTAACTACCGGCCCCACTGGTTCTGGCAAGACCACCACCCTGTACGCTATCCTGAAAAAATTGAATTCGTCCGATAAAAAGATAATTACTCTGGAAAACCCCATCGAATACCGTATTAAAGGTATAACCCAAAGCCAAGTGGAGACCTCGGAAGAAGCAGAGGGTGATAAACCGATGCTGCGCAAGATGTTGGCTGGTGCGACCGGCGGCGCCAACAAACATTATAATTACGCCACCGGCCTGCGCGCGGTTTTACGACAAGATCCGGACATTGTCATGGTCGGTGAAATCAGAGACCATGAAACTGCGGAAATATCCATCCAAGCCGCTTTGACCGGCCATTTGATGCTGTCCACTCTTCACACCAACAGCGCAGCTGGCGCTATCCCCCGCCTATTATCCATGGAGGTCAAACCGTTCTTGTTGGCTCCAGCTCTGAACGTGGTTATTGGTCAACGGTTGGTGCGTCGTGTTTGCCCGGACTGCAAAGAAAAATATAGGCCCGAGCCGGAGGTTGTGGCCCGTATCAAGGAAGTGCTGGAGACCCTGCCTGATGATCAGAAGTCGGCGCTAAACATATCGGACATGTCTTTTGCCAAGGGCCGTGGTTGTCCGAAATGTAACGGTATTGGTTTTAAAGGCCGGATTGGTATTTTTGAAATACTGACTATGAATGAAGAGATTGAAAAGTTGATATTGACCGGTCAGGTATCCGAATATCAGATTCAGAAAATCGCCAAAGCCAGAGGTATGCTGACCATGGTTCAGGACGGCATTATTAAGGCAATTCAAGGTATTACATCCCCAGAGGAGGTGCTAGAGACAACGAATTAATTATTTAAGGTAAATAATTTATGGCCAGAGAAGCGGGAGCTTTGTCTCCCTGGGAAGTGGCGGAAGAATCCAGAAATAGCATAGTTTCCTTGGGTCAGGCCGATTTTACGCGTCGGGGCCAAGCTGAATTGGTAGACAAAATGGTTGAAACAAAGAAAAAATTAGAAGAAATGGCATCAGAGTGGGGCACGCTACTGTCTCTTTTTGGTACAAAGGAAGCTCGGCAGAATTTTATTGATTTGTGTCAGAAATACAAGAACCAAATAGTTTTATATAAGGAATCAGCAGTCAAGCAGAATTATGCTGGTGAATACAAAAATACCGTTGAGCATTTTCGAAAGGCGGATTACCATCACGAAATAATGAAGATACTTAATAAATTAAAGGCGGCCAAGCAATGGCCACCCAAAATTGAACAGTTGCTGACAAATTTACAGGATGGAAAATTGGTTGAAGCCCTGGTTGATGAAGTGTGTCAGTATAAGCCATAAAAAAAGACCGTTTTTACAAACGGTCAATATTAGTTATTAGTTTTTTGTTCTTGCCCGGTTTATCGCTGGAGTATTTTTTGTAGTGGCTCAGAATCATTTCCCTGATAGCTGCCCGGTTTGGCATGGATCCACCGAAGACTTTTTCCGCGCCCGGTTGGAGGAATAATTTAGCTACGATGCTCATAATCTGATTGTGCGTCTGACTTCGTTGGCTAGCTGAGATATTTATCTTGCCGGTTATGGCCTCAATATCAATCAAATACCAAAGGCGGTAAGAGTAACATAGATTGACGAACTTTCGCACGCGTTCCTTTCGGCCTTCGGTTTTTGGGAACAACTTTATCAAAGGCACAAGAGTTTTGGTGCACGTCTGTTTTTTCATGCTTCCCCTACCTTTTTTAATGAACAATATTCCAAAAATAACCGTGACGAGATATTAACACGTTGGTTGTAATTAGTCAAGTTTTTTCTAAAGCAGTTTCTTCAGTTTGGCGCGTTGTTCGGCCAGCCTGTTTTTTACTTTTTGGACAATTTGCGGCGGAGCGTTTTTCAGGAAGTTTTCGTTGGTCAGCTTGGCTTCGAGTTTTTGGATGTAGGAGGAAATTTCGAAGATTTCTTTTTGGGCTACCGCCTCATCTTTTTTATATGCGGGGAAAAAGCAGTCAACTCCGGCCAAGTGCATGTCTGGTTTGTTGTGCATGTCTCGATCAGCTTCAATTTCGTCGGAATTGCGCAAGAGGACCTTGGATAGTGTTCTAAAAATTTCTAAATGATTCCTTAACAGCTGTATGGTTTTTTTATTGCCTTTTAATACGACTGGCTCAATGAGGTTCGACGGAGTTTTGTGTTCCGATCGATAATTTCGGAAGGCAGTGTTGAATTCTTGTAATAATCTAAATTCTTTTTCGGCAGTTTTATTAACCAATTTTTTGTCCGTTTGCGGCCAGGGCTGGATCATCAACATTTTATTTTTGGCCGGGCCATGCCAGACAGACCAGATCGTTTCTGTCACAAACGGTACAAACGGATGGGCCAATTTCAAGATCTGTTCCAGGATATAGTGCAGGACTGTCATGTTTTTCTCAACTTTGCTGATTTCCAGATACCAGTCAGCGAATTCATGCCAGAGAAAATCATAGAGCGTTGTACCGGCCTCGGAGAAATTGAAACGCTCAATTTCATTAGTGACCGAGGTGATGACTTCCTGCATGCGACTGACTATCCACTGGTCAGCCAATGATTTGAGGGTTAATTTTTTTGTTGGTTTCCTGTCTTGGGACAGGATAAATCTGGCCACGTTCCAGAGTTTATTGATGAAATTGCGGTAGCCGGCAATTTTCTCCTCGTACAGGCGAAAATCCTGGCCCGGCTTCGTGCCCAGGACAAGAGACAGGCGGATGGCGTCGGTGCCGTATTTCTCGGCCATAGGAATGGGGTCAACGCCCGTGCCTTTTGACTTGGACATCTTTTTGCCATCTTTATCCAAAACCAAGCCGTGCAGGTAGACAGTTTTGAACGGTATTTCTTTTTTGAAATACAAACTCATCATGATCATGCGCGTCACCCAGAAGAAAAGAATGTCCCAGCCGGTTTCCAGAACGGAAGTCGGATGGTAAAGTTTCAGGTCTTTGGTCTTTTGGGGCCAGCCCAAGGTGGAAAAAGTCCAGAGTCCGGAAGAAAACCAAGTGTCCAGTGTGTCTTGTTCCTGGGTGAATTTTTTATTCGCGCATTTTTTGCAAACTTTTGGTTTTTTGATGGCCGCAGTCGGCGTCTGGCAGGAGTCGCAGTACCAAATGGGCACCTGGTGGCCCCACCATAATTGTCGGGAAATGCACCAATCGTGGATGTTATTGAGCCAGTGGAAATACGTTTTTTCAAAACGCGCTGGGATTATTTTTATTTTGCCGGATTTAACCGCTTGCAGAGCTGGTTTGGCTAAAGGCGCGATTTTCATGAACCACTGCTGGGAAATTAAAGGTTCAATAGGCGTGTTGCAGCGGTCACAGCGCGCTTGGTTGTGTTCATAATCAATTACTCTCTCTATAAGTTCGCCTTCTTCAAGTCGTTTTATTATCTCCAGTCGTGTTTCCTGGACGCTTTTTCCGTAAAATTCACCAGCTTCTTTGGTCAGGTGGTTGTCCTGGCCGATGACATTGATTATTGGCAGTTTATGTTTGGCGCCAATTTCATAATCCAAAGGATCGTGGGCCGGGGTAACCTTGACCGCGCCAGTGCCGAAAGCCATATCCACTCGTGCATCAGCGATAATGGGTATCTCTCGTTCCAAAATGGGCAGGACAACTGTTTTGCCCATCAATTTTTTATAGCGTTTATCCTTGGGGTTAACGGCCACGGCGCTGTCCCCCAACATGGTTTCCGGTCTGGTGGTGGCCACGACAATATATTTTGTCGTACCATAAATCGGGTAGCGGATATACCAGAGTTTTGTGGTCGTGGCCACGTGTTTCACTTCCAGGTCCGAGAGCGCCGTAGAGCACCTGGGGCACCAATTAACGATGCGTAGGCCCCGGTAGATTAAGCCGTCGTTGAACATTTTTATGAAAGCAGTTTGCACGGCCTTGGTCAGGGTGGCATCCATGGTAAAGTGCTCTCTTGACCAGTCACAGGATGCTCCCAAGCTGCGGATTTGCTCGGTGATGCGGGAGCCGTATTGTTTTTTCCAGTCCCAGACCCGCTCGATGAATTGCTCGCGTCCGAGTTTATCGCGGTTTATACCCTCTTTGGCAATTAAGCGTTCTACCATAATTTGTGTGGAAATGCCGGCATGATCGGTTCCTGGCAGATAAAGGGTTCTGTCGCCTAACATCCGGTGGTACCGGGTCATAATGTCCTCAAGGGTGAGGCCGGTAGCGTGGCCAAGATGCAGTTCGCCGGTGACATTGGGCGGCGGCATGGAGATGCTGAATGGCTTGGTCCGCTTGCCGGGCAGTTTATCAGGATTAAAAAATCCGGATCGTTCCCACCGCTGGTAGATTTCTTTTTCAGTTGATTTTGGATTATAGGTTTTATCTAACATCGCCGCCATAACGCAGTCATTTTAACTAAAAGCGGCGGATTAAACAAGCTCCCAGTTTGGGTCCGGCTCCAGTGTTTTCCAATCTGAAAAATGTTTGCGCTTGGCGTGGTAATAGCCGGCTATGGCGATCATGCTAGCGTTATCAGTGCAGAGTTCGAAGGGCGGAGTGGTGAAAGAGACTCCTTTCAGATAAGTCTTTACGCTACTTTCAAGTTGCTGGCGCAAAGGTAAATTTGCCGCCACCCCGCCGGCCAAAATAATACTTTTTATTTTAAGGTCTTGGGCGGCTTTTATGGTTTTTTCTACCAGGCAATCTACCATGGCCTGTTGGAAACTGGCGCAAATATCGTAAATATCGTTTAGAGGCAGTTTTTTTGCGGCTATTTCTTTTTTTACGAAGTACAAAACGGCGGTTTTGAGGCCCGAAAAACTGAAGTCGTAATTTTTTTCTTTGAGCATCGGGCGCGGAAAATTAAACCTTGCCTGATTCCCCTTCTGGGCCAGTTTTTGGATCCTCGGACCGCCAGGATAGCCAATATTTAAAAGTTTGGCGACTTTGTCGAAGGCCTCGCCGGCCGCATCATCACGAGTCTGGCCGATAAGACGGTAGTTATCATGACCTTTCATCAAGATCAGTTGGGTGTGTCCGCCGGAAACGACTAGGCATAAGGCGGGAAATTTCAGGTTAGGATTTTTGTGCCAGCTGGCGTAAATATGCCCTTCAATGTGGTTTAAGCCGATAAGTTTTTTGTTCCAGGCATAGGCCAGTGTTTTGGCAGTTTGAACGCCGACCCGCAAAGCAGTAATTAGCCCGGGTCCGGCTGTAACGGCGATAGCTCCGATCATGGCCGGTTTGACCGAAGCCAATTCCAAGGCCGCTTTAATAGTGGGGATGATATTGGTCACGTGTTGGCGGGCGGCTACTTCCGGTACCACCCCTCCATACTTTTTCAGCGTGGTCATTTGTGAGGAAATCAGATGTGACAAAATAGTCAGGTGGTTTTTTTCCCCATTTAGTACGCTGGCGGCGGTGTCATCACACGATGTTTCTATGCCAAGAATTATCATAGTAGTTTAATGGTACTGGAATATTGTCTTTTTTTCAATTTCCAGATCATTTGTTGACTTTAGTTCATTTTTCAGCTACGATTTTGCTGTTATATGGACCTTATTTTTTAGCCTGGCCTAGGACGCCATACTTTCCCGAAAAATAAGTGGCCAAAGGCGACTATATTTTTCGTGGATCCCGCACAAAAAACAAGGCGTCTGACCTAATTAGTATTCATCTCATGTGCCGCCATCGTCTAGCCTGGTCTAGGACACCACGCTTTCAATGTGGTAACTCGGGTTCGAATCCCGATGGCGGTACCAATCCTCATTCAAAAGGAATTTTTTTATTTTTACTTGATTTTTTATCTTTTACTTTAATCCCTTCTCAATTATTTTTAGAATATCCTCTCGGCGCCAGCGTCTATCGCGCCTTGAACCCAAACGAACGGCCTTTAGTCGGCCTTGATTATCCCAATCCCGAAGCGTGTCCGGGTGTACACCAAGGATCTTTGAGACCTGTCTGATGTTAAGCAAAATTGGGAGATTCTTTGGGTCCATTATTTTGATTTCCTAAAAGCAAAAATCGAGAAAAGACCTTTGAAAGCCCTTCTCTTTTTTCTGGTTGAAACGGGGACGGCGCCTTTGGTAAACCGTCGACCTTTATTGTTTTTTAGTTTTTGTATTAATTTTGGCAGGAACGGGATGAACGGGATCAGAAGCCAGACGTTTTCCGGAATAATCATGTGCTGGATATCGGCACTATTAAGATTTTCCGCAACAATCACCCAAGCTCGGCCATTATTGGTGTAGCTATTGGTGTAATATAAGATATAACCGCTGGCCAAACTGCTGTAACCAGAAGTGTTAGCCGGATTCCAGTTATTGATATTGGTGCAGTCATTATCAAGATCGCAGGTTTTATATCTAATTTCATATTCGTATGCTTGTTTTCCGCTGGTGGTAACCCAGGTGGCATAAAGCGTATTAGTGGCGGTATCTAAACTGGCCCCCGCATAGATTTCCGTGCCAGTAAGAATTTCCAATGATGAGCCCCATGTTCCTGCGCTCTCATCATATTTCCGGTAAGTTACATCATAGCCATTGTCTATAAAAATAGCATGTAGATCATAATTGCTGTCTGCAACAGCCCGGGGCTGGGAATAATTAGAAGCGACGGTTGCGCTGATTGTATCTTCGGAAGTCCAAGTGTTTTCAGAATCATCCCAGCGTATGCCTTTAATAGAAGTTCCGGCA
>CAZQBL010000026.1:0-14212 GCA_964592105.1 uncultured Gammaproteobacteria bacterium
AGTCCGGTCTCACGGATAAAACGTCGCGTCCCCACAAAATCACCCACTGATTGCCCAAAGCAACTAGGGACACGATCATTCAACTACATGTCCTGGTCTATCCGTTCGTGTCCAAGGTGACCATCTGGTGACTCTGCAAGGAACACGGCCTGAACCACCTGAAATACAAAAAACGCTGGCAACGCTACCCCCAGCATTACGAAAAGGCCTTACCTGGTGAGCGGGTGCAAATGGACGTGAAATTTCTGGAAAAACTGGGACTACAGGGCAAGAAATATTACCAGTTTACGGCCATTGACGACTGTACCAGATTCCGCGTTTTACGCATCTACGACCACAATACCGTACAGAACGCCCAAGATTTTGTGAATCAAGTTAAGCGCGTCTTGCCCTTTGCCATGAAACAGGTGCAGACGGACAATGGGTCTGAATTCTCGGAAGCGTTCAGTTGGCATTTAGAGGACCTGGGCATTACCCATCGGAAAACCAGGGTCTGCTCTCCGGAAGAAAACGGCAAGGTGGAACGCAGCCATCGCACTGATGAAGAAGAATTCTACAGTATTAACCGGTTTGTTTCCATCCAGCACTGCATAAAACTTCTCAAGGCCTGGGAACAGGAGCACAACGAGCGCAGACCGCACATGGCCTTGGGTAACAAAACACCCAAACAATACCTGGAAGAAAAACTCAAGAATCATATCTCAACAACTTCACTTATAACCCCAATCAAAAGTGTACAGGAGGTGCCTTAAAAACTACAGTTAGTTCTTATACATTCCATTAAATTGAATAAAAAATGGCACGCCATACAATTGACATGCCATTATTATCTCAGACGACCGGCTACTCCTTCGTAGCGGTTGTTCTTTTGGAGTCGAAACCTTTCTTTTTGACTTCTATTTTTCCGACTTTCTTGCTGTCCAATACAGCCTTGCATTTACTCACGGTTCCTCACCTCCTTTAAGGTGCAATAATTGTTTTCCTCTGAAGGAAAGGTTGCTAATTCATTTACTTTGCCATACGCTGCAATAATTGAAGTATATAACTCTGGACTAATTCTGTCCAGAACAGCCAGTGTTCGCCGGTAAAATTCATCCATTATTCCGTTATTTTCCAACTGGCGGGTGATGTGGCAATCGCGATGAAGCGCCCAAATGAGCTTCCCGTCGCTCCTCATTTCAAACCCGATTGGGTAGAGACGGCAGGAGAAGGGACGATTGGCATATATGGTGCACTGTCGTGGATTCAATGTACAAAGTTGACTGCAGGGTGGGGAGTGTTGAGATATGTCAATCGTGCCATCCGCCAATTCTGGAAATGAATGGATGTACGGTACGGTATCGTTAACTACGGCAATCGGCACTCCCATTTCATAGAGCCGTTCGGCTTCCTCCGGCATCAGCCAGACGAATCCTCGGCAGCACTTGTCCTGACAGACCTGACAATCACGGGCAAAAGGCGCATAATGCCGGTCCAGTTCGTAATTAAGATGATCGAGTGTTGTGATCGGATCAGGCTTTGGTATCAGCGGACAAGGCACCGGTTGATTCATGATCAATGTCAGATGACTACTGGTCAACACTCGATAACGGCAAGTCGCGCCTGGGATTATTGTTGAGTAATCCGCCATTTTCGAAAGCGGCTGAATAAGAATATGTCCCAGCGGTTTGCCGGCCGCATGCTGGACTTGTTCACTACAGAGAAACGCTTGGCCATCAGAGCGAAGATAGATGCTGGAACCATCGGCCCAGCACCCATCAGGAGCATAAATGGGCGTTTCCCCGTAAATCGACTGAGCGATCTCAATCAGATAATCAGCGATATTTGATCGTTGCTTTTCATTTAGTGCCACTCTTGGCCAGATGTCCGCGGCTCGTCCATTCAGTGATATTTCATTGAAATGAATGCTACAGCCATGGTTTTTGGCAAACGCAGCGATAGCCGTCAGCTCCCCATAATTCCGGCGGGTGATGGTCGTATAGATCGTTACCGGAATGCCTCTCGCTATTGCCTGTCGTAACGCGCCCTCCGCCTGGCTGTACGAACCGGTGCCACGGATGGCATCGTGTATTTCCGCTGATGCTCCGTCAAAGCTCAAGCCCAACGAAACCCCATTGGCCGCCAAAAAGTCCAGAGACCGATCCGTCAGGAGATGTCCGTTGGAAATAACGGCGTTTACCATGCCTTTAGTGTGAGCGTAATGTAGTAATTCGAGAAAATCTTTCCGGCTGCCTGGTTCCCCACCGGTCCAGCAGATGCGTTCTACGCCATGATTATACATTCGATCAATAGCCGCCAATGCCTCAGTGGTATTGAGTTCGTCTTCACGGGGCTGGCAGGATGATTGAATGCAATGCGCGCAGCGCAGATTGCAGGCGTTGGTAATTTCCCAATGGATTTCACGAACCAACATGTTGCACCTCCGTGACTTCGTCGAGGGCGCCCGCCTTGATAAAAAGCGAAATAACCTTTCGGATATCCGGTTCGTCAATCTCGTGGATGAAACAGGCGACTACATCTTGCTCCGTAGTTATGTTTCCCGTGATGATTGACTGCAGAATTTCCTGAGCGGCGGCATTAAGCTTTACCGTTTGATACCGCGTCACCAAAAATCGTTCCGGATGCCGGTCCAAGAGTTTGGTGTAGCGGTTGACTCGGAAAAGGCGGTAGTGCTCAGGCGCTGTCACAGAGTCCGGATAATTTTCGACGGCCGCCGGGAGAGTGATCAATGGCTGGCTCAGACCCCGCACTGCATAATCAAGGCAAAAGCGATCAGAGCAATTCGCGTCCACTTTGCAGCCGCAGACGCATTCTTCGAGTAGCCGACAAGAGCGACACGGCTCTGTTACCCATTGTAAATCCCGGAAAACATTCAACGACTGTTTCTGCCAGATGGTTTCCAGCGGTTCTTCCAGTAAGTTGCCAAAAACCAGTTGTGACTGATTGCAGAGGCGTAATTCCCCGCTCGGGTTGATGGCGCAGAATGTCGAGCCAACGCCGCAATTGGCGGTCATGTTTTCTTTTATCAGCCGTTCATCGAGGCAGTATGGGATAGCTGTGCCAAAGCCAATTCGATCTTCCAGCACCGGAAAGTCTTTCCTGGCCTGAAGCATTTGTGTGACGGCGCTGCGAAACTGCTCCATGGTCGGTTTAAGACGGTGGTTAGTCGAACGTTTTGCGCCGATGCCACCGTCCTCGTAACGGTCGACGAAAACTGATTCCATCCCATGCTCTACGGCCAGACGGATGATGTCATAGATCTGATTGGCATTGTATCCCGTCAAAACAGGGATGCAGCGGACATCATGTCCGGCCGCGACATAGTAATCGATAGATTTGAGGGCTTGGCGGAAGCTACCCGGACGTTGCGTCACAAAATCGTGATCTTCGGCGGTGGCGCCATGGAGCGGCACGCCGAAACACGCTAAACGTAAGGAGATATCGGGCAAGGTAATCCGTCCGTTAGTGACGATAGTCACTGAGGAGTGGTCACTTAGAAGCTCAATGTATTCATTGAGTTTATCGGCACCGAGCAAACTCGGTTCACCACCGATCAGGTAAACATGTGGTATGTGACTGGCCGCCACCGATCTGACGATCTGATCGACCGTCATGAGATCAGGCTCTCGGTCTCGCAGCGGATTATAGCAAAAAATGCAATCCGCGTTGCATTGGTAGGTCAACTCAATGTGACAAAGGTGCGGCACCGAATCAAACGGTACGCGCCTTGGATCACATCCAGCGCATGATTGAGCGTCCATTTCGGCCTCCTTTCTAGCTGGCAACATTATTTATTTACAGAGTAATGAGCATGGGATAGGAGTGCGTTTCGGCAAACCTATCCCATAGCACCGCGCGACGAGATACGGATTATCTCATCCATGTTGTCGTCAGTTGCGATTTTGTTCCGTTTGGTGTGGCCGCAGATCCGGCAACGATGGACGATAATGTACTCGCCGTCCTTTTGGTCGATCGAAACCGGTTCCATCATGCCGTCGCATTCAGCCTGACGGTCACCGGGGTTAATATCCACGTGTTTGGACCATAAGCAATGGGGGCAGTGGTTAGTATAACCGCTACCAATTACTTCGTGTCTGCAATGTTCACAAGTGAAATTTTCGATCTTTCGTTGGAATTGTTTAGGCATAACGACTATATCCTCCTGTCTGTATTTATCATTGTATTATATTGTCAATGATCAATACAACATACCGCTAGATTATGGTTTTTGTCAAGGGCTGATACCTTGATAAATCCTCGCTGCCAAATGATGAGGCAAGGAGATGAGTCCGTTTCCTTCTGGTCAGAGCCAGGAGGCCGTTTTTTGTCTGATTATTTTGTATTTTCTAATCGGATTGATTTTGTAGGAAAAAAATAGGTTCATAGAATTTGCTTTTTACCTAATTGGAGGGAAAATAAATAAGTAAGTTATTAGTTTGTTCGTAGATTATGAAGTATCACATTCGAAGGGCGAATGAGAATGATATATTAGTTATTACTAGGTTAAATCGTCAGTATTTTCACGAGCGCGGCCGGAATTGGCTGGCCATGATTAATGACAGCTAGTCCGAGATATATAATGGCCAGCGGAGGCAAAATTGTCGGTTTCAGCGGAGCCATGTTTCAGCGCTGGAATAACAGCGCGTGGGTGATTGATATTTTTATACACCCCGCCTACCGGAAACAGGGGCTGGGCACAGCCTTAGTGAAGTATTTGTTGCGCCTGGTCCGTCGGCGCAAGGTACGAATCGTGATTGCCGAAGCGCCATCCCGCAATAAAGTATTGCTTCTATACTTGAAGTGCGGTTTTAGAATTTGTGGGTATAATGACCGTTACTACAGCAATCATGGCCGAGAAATAGCGATTTTCTTGTCGTTTGATGTGTAGGTTGGAAAAAACAGTGAAATTTGACACTTCGACGACAAGCCTCAATGCTGGTCATTTTTAGATTCAGAATAAAAGCTTAGAGGGCTTGTCGCTCAGTGTCAACCCTGAGGAATACAGGACTCTATTATTCGGCCATGAGTTCATGGCCGTCTTTGATCGGAGTGTAAATTACGTAAGTTTTCTGAAGAAAAGTGATAAAAGAATTGAATTTTGTTTTATTCATGGTGTTTTTATTATAACGCAAAATCGCGATACTGTCTTATACCCTCGTCCCCTCTCAATAATATCTTCAACTACTTTTTCTGGTTCCTCAGTCGATTAATTACTTCGCCTATGGATAACAATTCCACCCTGGACGCAGTCCGGTTTTTCCATTCAATCTTGTTGCCGGTTTTTGGGGAAACAACCAAACGCACCGGTATGCCAATCAGATCCGCATCGGCAAATTTCTGTCCGGCGGTCGTATCTCGCTCATCCCAAAGTACATCAATACCGACTTTTTTCAGCTGATTATATATATCTTCGTCGGCTTTTACGTCACCAAGAGTAATCAAGTGCACGTCAAAAGGCGTCATGGTCTGATTCCAGATAATCCCCTTGTCATCATGCGATACTTCAACCCAGGCCCCCAATGTTCGGGATGGTCCAATGCCATAGCTGCCAAACCAGATAGGCTGTTTATTACCTTTCTCGTCGACAAAGGTCGCTTTCATTTTTTTGGAAAACCATTTTCCCAACGGAAATATATTCCCTACCTCGATTGATTTTTTCTGGATCATCTTGCCTTTTTTGCATTTTGGACATGTCTCGCCAATTTGACCGGTAAAAATTTCTTTATTCTGGCCCCAACCGCATTCATTGCAATAATAAATAGTATCCTCGCCACCCTCGGCCAGCACCTGAAACTCATGAGTTAAGCTTTCCGTAAAAACACCGCCCGAAGCCTCGATCACGCGAAAATCAAATCCCAAGCGATGGAATATTTTTACATAGGCTCGTTTTACTGTTTCATAATATTCCATTAAATCGGCCTCACTGGCATGCGCGGAATATAAATCCTTCATCAAAAACTCCCGCCCGCGCAAAATACCACTACGAGCTCGGGGTTCATTTCTGAACTTCGTGGAAAAATGATACAGATAAACAGGCAAATCGCGGTAAGTCCTGATTTTTTTCTTAAGTAAATCCATCATGATTTCTTCGTGAGTGAAAGCCAGCCCAAAGTCTTTTTTACCTGTATCAGAAAATTGGTACATGATATCTCGTGTTTTATCCCAGCGCCCAGTTTCGTCCCAAATAGACCTAGGCGTCAAAAGCGGCATCAACATTTCCTGCCCACCAATGGCGTTCATTTCCTCACGAATGACACCTATGATCTTATTAATCACCCGGAAACCGAGCGGCAATAATGTCCACGAGCCAGCCATTAATTGGTCAATAAAACCAGCGCGTACCAGCAATTTATGGTTTATGCTGTCCGCCTCTTTTGGTGCTTCTTTGATAGTTTTGGGGAATAACCGCGTCGCTCTCATAAAATAATAAGTGTGTGTTCATTATAGCATCTTTGTTTGATTTTAACTACATTTAACTTTGTAAGTCAGATCGAAGCGCCAACGTAAATAAAAAATCTTTATTAATTTTTTCTTATGAACAAACTTAATAAAGATAATAAAAATTCCTCACCCGCATCAGCGTGAGACTTCTTAATGATATAACCAACTATATCATTCCGATACCAACCTTCTTAGTTCTAATTCGGTATTTTCTATTTTCTAATGAGTATTCGCAAAATTCGCGATTATGACTAGCAATGATAAGCCAACATTAGCGGACAGGCGCGATGGTCTTTTCAATAGGCAAGGTAAACGTAAACGTGCTTCCTTTGCCTATGCCCTTTGACTCAACCCAAATTTTACCTCCATGTGCTTCGGTGATGCGGCGAGCGACGTACAAACCCAAACCCGAACCGTCCGGATTAATCTGAGCCATGCCGGAACCGCGCACGAATTTGGTGAAAAGCTCTTTGGCTTCTTCCGGAAGTATGCCACGACCGGTGTCCTGCACCGAGACTTTAACATTTTTTCCGTCGTTCTCGGCTTTGACAGTGATAGAGCCCTTCTCCGTATATTTAATGCTGTTATCGATTAGATTGGAAATGACGTCAAACAACTTTTCGTCCGCCATAATTTGCGGCAACGGTTTTTTGGGTTTTATGAACGCCAGTTTCAATCCTTTTTCGTCGGCCATCTTTTGCAAAACATCAATAGAGCGATCAATGACATCAATTATTTGAATCGGCCGTTTCTCCAAAACAAGTTTGCCTGATTCAATCTTAGAGACATCCAAAAACAGATTAATCAGCTGAATCATTCGCTGGGATGCTTGCAATAATTTTTCCAGCACGCCTTTTTGCTCCTTACCCACCTTGCCGAAATCATTCTGCAAAATCATGGACAGATAGCCCATGATGCCAGCCATGGGCGTACGCAGCTGATGCGAGGCGATAGAAACGAATTCACTCTTGGCCTGATCCAGCTGCTGCAGATGCTTATTAGCTTCAGCCAGATCTTTATTGGAATCCTGCAACTGTTTATAAAGTTGGATATTCCTATAAACAATGCCGGTCTGGTTGCACAAGGCTTTCATGATGGAAATGTCAGTTTCTTTGATGGTTTGGGGTTCGCGCTTTAACAAAAAATCAATAACACCAACGATTTCTTCTTCCGAATAAATAGGCACCGCCACGACTGTTTTAACCTTAAGCTTAGCTTGTATAGCCGCACTTACTTCGGCCGGCACCGGCGGAGAAATAAAACCGGCGAGATTCGTGCCTATCTGCACTTCACCCAGCTTAATAGCTTTGATAGACCTAGTATTGTCTTTCAGAAAGTCTCCGTAGTATTCAGTAAATGGTTTAGGTAACAATTTCAGTATCTCTTCGGTGGCCTCGTTTATGGTCACGGCGTCCGGAAAAAGCTTATGTTTGTTTTTCCCCAAAAACAACAAAATCCCTCCCAAGTACCCCAATTCCGTGTAAATGCTGTCGGCAATGGATTGAGTAACTTTTTTGAAATCAAGCGTGCGGGTAATTAAATTAGTCACGTTCTGCATAGCCGTCAAAAACCTATTTTGCTCCTGCAACTGCATATTAGTCCGGCGGACATCCTCGGTGGCAATAGCTATCTCTTTTTTCAGGCGTTCGCTGAATTGTTTTATCTCATCGTATAACCGTGATTTATCCAGGGCCGAAGCCAGCTGCGGCCCCAGCAGAGAAAGCAACTGCAAATCTTCCGAACCAAACGGGTCGCCGGACAGCTTCGGTCCCAATACCATGACGGCGTTCAGATTCTTGGCTACCACGATCGGCGCCACCACTGCCGCATCCAGCCTATCCAACTCGGCTTTTGATCTTTCCAATTCATTCCGAGCATGTTCATCCTGAGTATCCTCAATTTTACGTTCCAGCGCTTCCAATACAATAACCCTCTGCTCTTTGCGTAAGTACTCAATAAGCGGATTATTATGAGCCAGTTTGCTGTCCAAATCCTGGTCGCTTTCCAGCTCCAGTTTTTCCAATTCTTCCTGATCCAGCTTCTGACCCAGCTCATTTACCCGACCTTTGCGCTTATAAAAAGCTCCACCGGCCACGCCGACGATGTAAATGCTGGCGTTCTTGATTTTGAGTTGCTGCTCCAATTTATGCGACAAAGAATGCAGTAATACATCCAGATCAATTTCGCGATTGATAATCTCCGATAACTCTTGCAGTAGCTTTTGATAATCAACCTTGGCTTTGAAAAAAAGTTTGTCAGTGGCTTTGGCAATCGATTTTTTAAGAGGATCTAATATAAGTACGATAAAAACAGAAACTGCGATGGCCAGAATAGTACGAGTAGTTGTGTCAAATGCAAAAGTTTGCGGGATTAGTAGAGTCAAGCCAACGACCGTGGCGGAAATAAGAAGAACAACCAGAGAGTAGGTGATGGTACGAATAATGACCAGACGGATGTCGAGGAGGCGGTGTTTAATGATGGCATAGGTTGTAGAGGTTAGAAAAATAATAATCGCTAAAGGACCCAAATATCTTACTTCCGCTATCTTAAATAAAGGGAATATAAGATTCGTGATAATAGCTAAAAATATTGAGATGGTTAAACCAAATAATACGTATTTAATTTGTTGCTTTTCATTGTTATTCCTGTTTATTTTGTATTTTCTAAGCAACAACCCTAAGCTATATCCAAAACCTAAAAGCATGAATAATAAAAAAGCCGGCTGACCCCATTTGAAGACTGTTTTATTATTCTGAAAATCATAAACAATATATTTTGTAAAAGTTAAGGCAAAAAAAAGTATACATAAAATAATAATAAAATATTTATAATATTTATTAATTGGATATTTTCTAGGAAAATAGATGGAAAAGAAAAGTACGTTAAATACTACAAAAACAGTGGATGTAAATGATAACCTAGACCATATTATTATCTGATCTTTTTGAGATAATAAATCAGTTACCAAAATAGTTACGGACCAGAGAGTTGCACTTAATATAATCGCTGAAAAATATACATGCCCTCTTTTTCTGGAGCGCCGCTTTAATACAATCGCGACCAAAAAAAGATTATACAAGATTATTACACTCAAAATGAGAGTTGAAATCATCTCTTTAATCTTTTTGCATATAACTCAATATAATCCGCAGCAATTTCTGCACTATTATGATATTTCCTAAAATATTTAGAGATAGCTTCCGCTCTTCTACTAAACTCCGGGGAAGATAATACGATTTTAACCGAATTGACTATTTTTTTTGGATTTACTTGCACCGCTTTCAAAAAGTACTTTTCTCGTTTTGAAAAATCTAAAATACTAACGGCATTCAAATTAATTCCTAACCCTAATTCAGATATCCTTGCGGCTATCGTTCCTTGATCAATATTATGTGGAATAACAACTAATGGTTTACCATGCCAGAGTGCTTGCATCACTGTGCCATGACTTGCAGTATTTACAACAACTTTACTTTGCTCAGCAACCTTTAAACCTGGTACATATTGTTTTAGAACAAAATTATCTGTATCCTTGGGAAATGTATTCCTTTCAAAATTTGGCCCTATGCTCATAATCACATTCCATTGCTTGTTGCTCTGGAATAGATCAATCATTTTTCTGTAAACATCTTGTCGAAAAATTGAACCACCGAGACCTACATAAATCAAAGGCTTCCTTGGGTCGCCAAATAATTTATTCATGTCGAAACTAAGGTTCTCGAATCCTTTCCAGAATAAAGGGCCGATAAAATGTACATCATCTCTCTCATCAGGTTGTATCGGTTCAAATTCACGAATACTCGGGATCAAAACCGGATTAAAAGCATGTAAATCAATTTGTGTATTTGGCGCATTGGGAACATTAAGTATTTTATAAAAATTTCTAATCTCTTCTAGATATATCTTTTCAAATTGATGCCTAAAAATTGGTTTTAGTATTCTTCGTAAAATAGAGTGGGAGAAAATATCTCTGGCCTTTCCTATGCCAAGCAAACCTCTAAAGTGAGAGAGCCATTGAGCATTTAAAACTGTAACATAAGGTACGCCATATCTATGCTTTATTAATGGCCCGAAGAAACTAGGAGAATTGACTACTATGTCTGGTTTAAATTTTGCAGCCGCATCAAGTTCGTCAAATAACCAATCAATAAATATCCTGCGATTATTACGGAAATAATTTATCGACTGATCTTTTTCATCATTTAGATTAACCTCGCTATGACCTTCTCCAAAGACTTCATAACCAGCTTTGTTGATAAATGATTTTCTAACTTTTGTTGTTGTGAATAATATTTCATTACCCCTTTTTTTTAATTCATCAGCGATGACTAATGATCTAATCACATGTGCTATTGACCCCCCGGAATACGGTGTAAATAAAATTTTCATATAATATAAATATTGAATTAGTTAATTAATTGTTTTATTATATCACAAAACTCCGATTTTGTCCAATGTTTTTAGCGTGAGTTCAACAAGTAAGTGCAACACCTATTAGAGAATGCCCCGGCAATCATATACTGAAAATTATGAAAAATGGTATAGGTTAAAGGTTAAAAGAAGAAAGTATTGAAAAAAGTTGAAAGTCGTAAGTCGGGATAACCTATGATTTACTTAATATTTCTAAACTTTTAGCTTTTGACTGTTTCAAATCAGTTGTCCACAAGGCTGAACTTGACACCGAACAATAATGATTTAGACTTAAGCCAGCACATTTAATTAACACGAAGCGGAAAAGCCAAACGCAAGGCGTAAAGTATCAGCGAACATAAATGCTGGAATTGGAAAGGAGTCCATGAACCTCCACTAGTGTTAAATCACATCTACTGCACCTTCATGAGCGCATATTTCAAAAATAGCGCTCTTTTTTTATCAAAAAAAGGTACGCATTTATATACGCACCTAATTAGCGAATCATATAACCCCACTATCGTTCGATGGTGTGATTATTTCTTATTTTCGCTGTAGTCAGACAGCGCATTACTCTGCGCTTCGCCAAATGAATGTCCGATATCATGTCCGGAGTTTCCGCTGGAATCGGAAACATCATGACTATGGAAATTCGTGTTCTGCGACCCTGTATCTAAAATTAAGATGCTGTTCACAATCTGCTCAGACACAGTCTCGTTGGACACAGAATGGCTATGGGATAAATCGTCTTTACCCATGACTGCCTCCATGTTGAAGAACAATGAGTGTTGGCATCCATCCAACGGCGGTCTCACCTTGCCTTTGGCAATGAGCGTTGTTTTATGATTTAAGAATAACCCCGATGTTAGCCCTGTCAACCCCTTTATCCACCAAAAAACAGCGCCGTCACCACGGCGATACCACGTTTTATTGCTAACTTTAGAGAAAAAAAATTTCTATAACCAGACAAAACTCCAGTTTTGTCCACCTAATTTGCTAAATGTAAAAGGCATCGGGTTTTTTAAAGCCGGACTAGTTGGGTCTCTGATTAATCCGATAAAATTATTGTCGTCTGGCCCACTGTATCGCCATCCTCATTGACTGACTGACTTTGCCTGGCGTCAAGATCTGATTTTATAGTCTCAAAGCCAAGTTCATTCATTATCTTTTCCAAAGGATACGGCCCATACTCAATACACGGAGCATCTGTATCAAGTATAAATTCCCATGTTGCACCATGATTTTCAATATCTATTGAATAAGGTAAATTTGTATAATCAATCAATTGGCAGCCTTTATCCGTATAGATAAAATCGTGAGACAGTCCTTCCTTATTGCCTGCATTAATCATCAACGTATTATTGTTTGATTTTCCTATTACCGAGCTATTAGACTCTTGCTTTTCTACAAATAAAAACACACCGATATAAATTAAAATAATAATCACCACCACTATCAAAACAATTTTGGCAGTAATTTTTTGCATAGAAATTAAAAATTATTTATATTGGTAAAATAAATAAAAGAGGGCGGCGGCCATAAGTAATCAAACGCCGCCGGAGATCGTGATCTTGAAAAGAACCATCAGCATCTACCATGGCATGAGTAATACAGTACAATTGTCCAGGGATAATAGCTGCATAATCATTTTATATTCAGAGAAGTTAACATTTTACCATAATCATGCACCTGCCTCTCAGTGATTTCATCCAAGTTTTTCTTATTTTGAAGTTGCTCAATAACTACTTTTGCCTGCGTTGCAAATTCTTCTTGCCGATCAATCAGGCTTTGTAGTTGATCTGCCAATTTCGGATAAGTCTGACCAATAATTAATATCGGAAATTCTGTTGAAGACAAGGGAAGATAAGTGATTCGGTTAACAAATACCACACCTTCATCAATCTCAACAAAATATCGTTGTACGGCTTTCCGACCTGAAATTGTCATTAAGACGCATTGATTCATGTTCTGCTCATCATAATCCGTGCCACGAGGACACAACTTAGGATAATCATTTTCACTAAGGTAGCTCGCCTCCTTAAAACTATTAAAATCCCCGCTTACTCCCAGTACCCAAGCAGCATATTGATCCTCGCCAAAATAAATTCTTATGCCTTTTCCGTTTAAAATCCCTGGACTATTATCTGCTTTGGATATTTCTTCTTGTATCGGATTTTGATATGAGGATGGGTAATAAAATTTTATACCAAGTTCATTATTAGAATATACTCGCTCGGTATTGGTATTAGAAACAGTCAAGACGCCCGGCAGTTTGTTATTAAAAACAATTACTAAAACTGCACTAGCAATGATAAAGGTAAATGCCAATAATAATATTTTTGTTCTAACATTCATATAAATTTATTATATATTATATTATTTTAATTTGAGGAAAAGAGAGCCGCATTCAATAACTCTCTTTCCCACGCACAGCCACGACGAATGCAATTCGAGAACCATTACCAGTAATTAATGAACGCTGTAGGATTGATCCAGGTTTGCTTTTCGCTGTATGAGAATGTATAGCCCTTACACCATGAAGGATACTGACCAACCGGATACCATTGTGTTATCCGCTTAATACCGAGATGAAGATGTGGCGGGTTCTGGCCACTTTCCTGGGTAGAGCCAACTGTGCCGATGTACTGCCCGGTCACCACAGTGCGTCCCTCACCAGGATACATGGCGCTGCCTAAATGACCATAGACCGTACAAAAAGCAATATTGTTAATAATGCTCTGCACAATCATAATATACCCCCAACCGCCACCATGATTTCTAGCGTAGATTACAGTACCGCCCCAAATTGCATAAACAGGCGTACCTGCAGATCTGACGCAGTCATCGCCTAAATGATAACCGTGACCATCTCTCCAATAACCAAACGCAAATCCGTTCAAGGGCGTCCAGGGATTGATAGGAAATCTGACATAGTCAGTAGTTATCATCGGCGGCTGTTCGGCATTGTTTTGCTGTAGCTGACTTACAGGAA
This sequence comes from uncultured Gammaproteobacteria bacterium, assembly GCA_964592105.1. Taxonomy (GTDB): domain Bacteria; phylum Patescibacteriota; class Patescibacteriia; order UBA10025; family JAHIVO01; genus CAZQBL01. The sequence goes on from CAZQBL010000026.1 coordinate 13,844, forward strand.
TTTGCGCGACATTACCTTCCGTCTGATCAAAAGACTGGAGTTCAGGCGCTGTCGACTTTTCGGCACAGCCGTTAATGATCATGGCCATTCCGGCCATCAAGACAAAAATGGCTGTCATTCCCACGTTTTTCGTGAATTTCTTCATTGCTTCTTACCTGATTTCATCACATAAAGTGAATTTCTTTGAATTTCTTGGTTTACCTACTTGTTTTTAGGGTCTAGCTTGCCAAAGTACTAGATGACCCACGTTATCCAGTACTTATGGGGATTTTTCAGTGCCTGTGGTCCAGACACTTGGTTTTCGGGCATACAGGGCCTCCTTTGGTTTTAAATGAACACTTGGTTTTTTATGTTAAATGTTGGTTTATG